>DASSNL010000065.1:0-2465 GCA_035688075.1 Gemmatimonadaceae bacterium | reverse complement strand
GTGTCGTGACCAGGTCAGGTTCCGAGGAGTCTCCGCCCGCCACCTTACCGATTGGCGAGTTGTCGTCCATCACTCCCCCCAAACCGTACGAAAGACGCGCAGGAAATTGCCGCCAAGGATTCCCGCCAGCTCGGCATCGCTGAAGCCGAGCGATGCAAGCCCTTCGGCAACACGCGGGAAATCGGTGCAACTCGACGCTCCCTCGAAGAATCGCGTGTCGTATCCGTACCAAGGTCCGAGCGACCTGGCCACGGACGAGTACTCGCCATCGTGCGAGAAGAGCCGATCCCACTCGTCTCGAGGTGTGTTTTCGCTGTGATCCGAGCCGAGTGCGAGATGCTCTGGTCCGATCAGCGAGGCCACGTGGTCGACGTGACGAAGGAAGTCGTCGATCGTTGGGCGACCGGACTTGCTGCCGACCATTGGTGACCAGAAGGTGAGGCCTATGACGCCTCCGCCAGCTGCCAGGTTGGTGAGGACTTCATCAGAGACGTTTCGCGGGGAGTCGTGAATCGCCTTCGCATTCGAGTGGGAGATGATGACGGGCGCGGTGGATGTCGCGATGGTGTCCAGAATGGTTTGCTCGCCCACATGAGCGAGGTCAACCACGATGCCCTCACGGTTCAACGTCGAGATCAGCTCGCGCCCCAGGTTGCTGAGGCCACCGTTCGCCGGCTCGGTGCAGCCGTCACCGAACAGATTCCGTTCGTTGTACGTCACCTGGAGGATGCGAATCCCTACTTCCTTGAGGATCCGACAGAGTCGCAGGTCGTCCTCCACCAGCCGAGCGTTTTGAGGGCCCAAGATGAGTCCGACCCGGCCATCGCGTTTGCACTCGTCGATGTCCCGGGCTGTGCGAATCAATCGAAGTCGATCCTCACGCCGAATGAACTCCAGGCCGTCGGCGATCTGGACGAGGGCGTCAGACAGGTTCGCCAGGGGTTTGCAAACGGTCCATACGAAGGCCGTCACGCCGGAGGCGACCATGCGGTCGACCTGGCTGGCATCCATCAGAGGGGCAATCGATCCATCGATCACCACGGACTCACGATAGATCTCGGCGGCGCGAGTCTGGGGGTCCAGGGCTAAGCTTGCCATCTGGCGACAACTACCTCCTGCATGCCGTCTCCGTTATCCGTTGAGTCGGGCAAAGACGGGCGTGATTGAACGAATGCGGTGACCGGTAACGCCTGCAAGCTCCGGATCCACCATGCGTGTCCCGGGATACGCGGTCACGAGCGCAAGGATCGCCTCCTCGATCTCGGCCGTCGCCAGCGCTACTCCAATGCAATACCGAGGTCCGTGGCCAAAAGCCAGGTGGTGCGGGCGCCGCTGTGCGTCGAGTCTGATCGATTCGGGGTCGGGATAGACGGCATCATCGCGATTGGCTGCCGCGATCACCACATCAACGGCGCTGCCAGCTTTGATGGGTACGCCGGAGATCTCGGAGTCAACCGTCGCGACCCGCGTCAACCACTGGATCGGACCGAGAAGCCGCAGGACCTCGTCGACGAAGATTGGAATCGTTGTATTGGGGTCCGCAAGAATGGCACCTCGCGCTTCCTCATGCGATAGCAGCAGGTAGAGCGCATTGCGCATGGCGTACGACGTCTCGCCACCCCCCAGAAACGCGTAGCACGCAGCGTAGGTGTCGACCTCTGTCCAATCGTCGAAGACCTGCGGACCGCTCCGCCAGAATTCGCTGGCGAGGTCGTCGCGCGGGTTCACGCGACGCTCCCGAATCATGGGCATGAGCAGCTCTTTGAGCTCGGTCGACGCCTCGGCCGCCAGACGCGCCAGCTCCGGATCGTCTCGATCCTCATTGCTCCACCGAGTGAAGCGTCGCTTCAGCTCCGCGATCCGCTCCACCTGCTCGGCATCACTGATATCGACGCCGATCATCGCCAGTCCGACGCGAATCGGGATCTGATCGGCGTACTGCGCGGCAAGGTCGACGGTCGCGTCGGTTGGGAGTGCAGACAGCAGGCCGCTCGCAATTGGCCCAATCAGTCGTTGTCGATATTCGCGACTTGCGCGCATGCTCACCCGGCTCGTGAGGTACGTATGAAGCTTCAGGTGGTCGCGTCCTGACAGAACGGCCAAGCTCCGCGTGTCACCACGCACTGCGCGCGCGCTTGGGCTGAATTGATCAGGGCGCGCGAACGTCTCCTCGTCCTTCAGCACACGACGGCAAGCTTCGTGACTCATCACGCGCCACGACTGCGTGCTCCCATCAAGACCGACCTCCACGCCCGGCTCCGGGCGCAGCGTGGCGAGCAAGAAGCCTTCAAGGGTTTCGCGCATGGGCCCTTTCTACACTGTGTGTCAGTTGAGCGACACAGTAGACGTACAGTGGCTATGCAGTCAACGGCCGTGCGAGCGTCGGTGGCCGGATGGCGCGAATCGCGCGCCCTGCGCGCTAGCTGACGGCCAGGCGCTCATTCAGGATTGGCGACAGACGCTCG
>DASSNL010000058.1:0-5491 GCA_035688075.1 Gemmatimonadaceae bacterium | reverse complement strand
GGCAGCCGATGCACGATGCAAGACCTGACCCCGCCGTCTACCTCCGCGCTTCGGTGATTCCCGCGCGGCGACGTGCATCGGCCAGCACCGCGATGCCCGGATCACCATCGGGCCAGCGCTCGACCATCTCACGGAACGCCTTCTGCGCGGCGTCGGAGTCACCGAGCCGCTCCTCGACGAGGCCGAGCCGGTACGGCGCCAGCTCCCACCCCGGCTGCCCTTCCCAACCGAACTCTACTCCCTTCCCCAACGCGGCGTAGAGCTGCACGGCTTCCACCAGGTTGCCGCTCCGGTCGGCGGCGTACGCAGCCGACTCCAGCACGTAGCGAGTCGAGTCGAGCGTGAGCGCCTCCTTTATGCGCGGTTGAGCATCCGCGAAGCGTCCTTCGGCGACGGCGATCTCACCCTCGAGGAGATTCTCCGCGGTCTTATCGCCCTTGCTCTCGGCGTTGGCGCGCGCGCGCACCGAATCGAGGAGCTCCCGGGCGCGCGGAAGATTCCCCTCGCGCGCCTCGGCCTTCCCGATCCAGAGCAGCATGGTGGGCTCGAGGTAGGAGGAGTGAAAGATCTTCCAGACCTCGTCGAGCTCCGCGCGCGCTCCCGCTTCGTCGCCGAGCGTCCTCACCACGAGCGAGCGCCGCAACCGGTCGCGCGCCTCGCTCAACTTGTAGCCGAGCACCCGGTCTATGAGAATCGCTTCGGCCAGCTCCTGCGCCGCCGCTGTGTAGTGGCCGTGGAAGGTGTCCAGGTACGAGAGCGCGCGGTAGCCGCGCGCCTGCTCGCCCGGCTGGAGCGTGAGCATCTTCTGGAAGGCGGCGCGCGCTTCCTCCAACCGGCCCGCCTTCACCAGCGCGCCCCCGTACTCGATGTTGATCGTGCTCGCCGTCTCGAACGACGGATCGAGCGCGAATGCGCGATGATAGGTCTCCACCGCCAGCTCCGGCTTGCCCAGAGCGCCGTAGGCGGTGGCGAGGTTTATCACGTCGGCGGCGTCGGTGCTGTCGGTGGCGAGGATTTTCAGGTAGAGGTCGCGCGCCTCCACGAATCTCCTGGCGCGCAGGTAGGCGTAGGCGAGCTGCGAGCGCGCGCCGACGTCGTTGGGGTAGCGGATGAGGTACGCCGACAGGATGGTGATCTGCTCGTTGCGGTCGCCGCGCCACCCGGCCACCTGCGCGCGCACGAGGAACCTCTCCCGATCGCTGAGGCGGTTCATGAGCGCGAGCGCGCGCTCGAACTCCACTTCGCCTCCCGGCCGGTCGTTGGTCCAGTAGAGCGC
This sequence comes from Gemmatimonadaceae bacterium, assembly GCA_035688075.1. Taxonomy (GTDB): domain Bacteria; phylum Gemmatimonadota; class Gemmatimonadetes; order Gemmatimonadales; family Gemmatimonadaceae; genus JADGGM01. Next base: position 4,215 of record DASSNL010000058.1, on the reverse strand, counting down.
CGATCCCAGCGCCGCGTGCGCCATGGCGAAGTTGGAGTCGCGTGCTATCGCCGCCTTGTAGAGCGTGATCGCGGAAGCGTACTCCCCCGTGTTGAAGGCACGCTGCCCGTCGGCGTAGAGCTTGAGGGCCTCGAGTGAGCTCGTCGTGGCGAGTGGCAGCGGAGTCGTGCGGCGGTGGAGCGAAAGTATCGTCTCGCCGAAGCGGCGCCGGAGGGAGTGCGAGAGATCGTCGAGGGCGCCCAGGATCTCCGAGCGGTTGCTCGCCCGCGCGCTCTCGATATCGGCCACCTCGCCGGTGCTCGCATCCACCACGCGCGCGGTGAGAACGTAGACGCTGTCGAAGCGAGAGATGGCCGGCACCACGATGAGCCGGACGCCGGCACGCTGTGCGATCTCCCGGCCGAGCGATTCGTCCACAGCGGTATCCGCTCCCTCCTTCCCCATCAACGCCAGCGTCTCTCTCGCACGCGCGCGGGAAAAGAGCATCACGCGGTCCGTCTGCATCAGACCGGCGGAGAGCGCTACCGGGACCGAGCGGTCAAAGACCGTGTCGCCGGTGGAGTTTTCCACGTCCGTGACCAGTACGAGGTCGCTCTGCCTCGCGAGCGCACCGCGCACGGGTGGAGTGCGCACGGCGGCATAGCCGATCACGGCGACGGCAACCAGCGCTCCGCCCACGATCGCTGGCCAGCGGCGCGGGCGTCGCGACGAGTCGCCGATCGCGGCAGGCGCGAACTCCTCCAGAGGCGCGCTCGCCGCGCGAGGCTCGGCGGGAGCTTCGGTCGAACGTTGTTGCGGGGCAGGAGCCTCGGTGGAACGTTGCCGCGGGAGATCGGGCGCTTCCTTCAACCGTTCGGCGAGCGCAGCGACCGCGGGGTCCGGTTGACTACCCAACTCTTCCTCGACCAGCGCCTGGTGCACGCGCGCATGACGCAGCGCGCCAGCGCGATCGCCGAGCGCGGCGAGCGATTCCATCAGCCGCAGCGCGTAGCGGCCGTTGAGCGGATCCATGGTCGCGAGCCGCCGGCTCCAGCGCTCTGCCGCAGCGGCGTCGCCGTGCCGGGCCGCGTCGTCCCCCAGCGACTCGAGCGCGGCGGCGACCCGCCGAGCGATCTTCGCGCGCTCGTCTTCCACCCAACGCTCGAAGTCCGGGAGCCCCGGGAGGAAGACGCCATCCAGGAATGGACCGGCGTACAGCTCGGCCGCGCGCTCGAGCTGGCCGGCATCGAGCGCCGCGTACAGCTCACCGATGTCGCTGGTGATCAGCTCGCGCGCGAGTCGCAGCTCCGACGAGCCCGAGATGATCTCCATGCCGCCCATGTCGCGGCGCAGCGCGTAGAGCGTCTGCGTGAGCGCGTGGCGGGATCGGTCTTCCGCGCCTTCGGGCCAGAAATAGAAGAGCAGCTTGTCGCGCGAGATCCCCAGGTCGCCGCTCGCGGCGATCACGGCGAGGAGCGCGAGCCGGCGTCTGGGCGGACTCGTGGCGAGCGGCGCGCCGTCCGCACCCGTCGCGGCGAGTCCGCCAAGTGTCATGAGGCGAAGGACTTGGCGCGGCTGATAATCCGCTGAGGGCATGCTGATCTCCACGGCCTAGTTTCGCCCGCGACAAACGATCCGGCAAGTCGCGGCGCCTCCTCCTCCCGTCGCGGCCCCGGGTCCCCCACGCGAGTCACTCAAGGCAGAGAGGAAATAATCATGACATCCCCCACCGCCACGGCCAGCAGCACCGGCCTCGCGCCGAACGTCGCCGGCGCGCTGGCCTACCTCCTCGGACCCATCACCGGGATTCTCTTCTTCCTCCTCGAGAAAGAGAACCGCTTCGTCCGCTACCACGCAGCGCATTCCATCACCCTCGGCCTCCTCTGGATCGCGTTCTCGGTCGTTTTCTCCGTGCTGAGCGGAATGCTCGTGATGGTCCCCGTACTCGGCTGGCTCGTGGCGCTTCTGCTCTCGGTGGTCTTCGGCCTGGGCGGCTTCTTCCTCTGGCTCTTCCTCATGTGGCGCGCCTTCCAGGGTCGCGAGTGGGAGTCGCCGATCGCCGGCCCCATGGCTCGCAAGCTGGCTGGTTGAGTCGATGACACGATCCGGTTCCGCGTCTCGTAGTTCCGACGATACTCGCGAAGGCGGCCGTTCCATGGACAGACGCGAGGCGCTGCAGTGGATGGCGGGGGTGGCGCTCGGCGCCTCGCCGCTGGGGCGGGCGTTCGGTAGGACGGCACGACGGGACGCGACGCGGGTCAGCGCGACGCGCGTGTCCGGTCGCGCAGGCGGGCCCGGCGCTTCCGGGGTGCGCTCCGCGGGGCTCGCGCTTTCCATAGAGGGCGGGCTCGTCTTCGCTGGCGGTACGCTGCTACCACTCGCCGTGGGCGTGACGCACGACGGTCGGATCCAGCTGAGCGATTCGCCGCTCCCGGCCGATCGCGTGATGGATGCGACCGACCGGATCGTGGCTCCCGGCTTCATAGACATACTCGGCGACAACTCATCGAAGCCGGAAAAGACCTACCTCACGTACGAGAAATACAAGCTCACCGACGGAGTGAGCACGGCGCTCCAGATGCACGGGGGCGCGGGGAATGTGGGTGCGTACCGCCGTCACTTCGATCCGCTACCGCACCACGTCAACTTCGGTACTTCAACGAAGGTGATGATCATCCGTAACAAGTATCATGACCGCGCCACGCGACTGCGTAAGATCGAGCAGTCGCTCGACGCGGGGGCGCTCGGTGTGTCGCACAGCCCCGAGTACCAACCGGACACCACCTTCGACGAGCTGGTGGATTACGGACGGATCGCGAAGCGCTACGAGCGGCCCCTCGTCCTGCACCTGCGCTACTCGTCGAGCGAGCGCGAGCTGGACGGAGTGCGCGAGGCGGTGCGGGTAGTGGAGCGGACGGGTGTGCGGCTACACATCGCTCACCTCAACTCCACCGGCGGCACGTTTCATATGGAAGACGCGCTCGCGATCATCCGCGATGCGCGTGCGCGGGGGATGGAGATCAGCTGCTGCGTGTACCCGTACAGCTACTGGGCCACCTACGTGTCGTCGGCGCGCTTCGGTCCGGGGTGGAAGGAGCACTTTCACCTGGACTACGGCGACCTCACCGTGGTTGGCACCGGCGAGCGGCTCACGGCGAAGAGCTTCGCGCACTACCGGAAGACGCCCGGCGTGCTGGTGGCCGTTCCGCCGGGGACGCAGCCGCTCTCGCGTACCTTCGACCTCGCGATGCGCGAGGACTTCTGCATGGTCGCGTCCGACGGCGGGATCGAGCGCGAGGCGCACGCCAACTCGCATCCGCGCGGGGCGGGGTGCTTCTCCACCGCGCTGCGTCATGCACACGAGGTCGGGGTACCGCTGACGCAGGTGCTCGCCGCGATGACATCGCGCCCCGCCTCGCTCGCGCGACTCGATTCGCGGGGCGAGATCCGCGACGGGTACATCGCCGACCTGACCATCTTCGATCCGCGGAACGTGAACGGCCGCGCGACGGTGGCGAACCCCGATCAGTACTCGGCGGGGATAGACGCGGTGGTGGTGAACGGGAAGGTGAGCTACGAGCCGGGACGGCCGCTGGGAATGAACGGGAGCCCGCAGTGGGCGCGGCCGGTGACCATGCAGGCGGAGCTGGTGGGGAAGGCGGGGTAGGGGCGAGAGAAGACATCAGAAAGCAGAGAGCAGAAAGCAGGAACTGCAAGGAAACAGGAAGCCGGAAACAGGAAGCAGTAAACGACCTCGGGGGAGAGGGCTGTACCCCCGGGAGCCCGTACCTGCTTCCTGCTTCCTGCTTTCCTCTCCCCTCCCCCCCGAGGCGGTTCGCTGCTTTCTGCTTTCTGCTTTCTTCCTCATCACAGCACCCCACGGTTTCCGTCGTAATATTCCCCGATATGCAATCCGACTCTACTGAATCACCCGCCGCGACCGGACGCCCGGAGCCGGGCGAGTACGCCGACTACGCGAGCGCGGATATCGCGGCAGTCCCGGGTGACGACGCGATCGAGGCGCTGGCGCAGTTGCCCGAGCAGACTACCGGACTGTTCCGCGCGCTCGCGGAGCCGGCCGAGCGCGGCTTCACGTACGCCCCGGGGAAGTGGGGACTCAAGACCGTGCTTGGTCACCTGATCGACGATGAGCGCATCTTCGTCTACCGGCTGCTCTGCGTGGCCCGTGGCGAGGAGGCCGAGCTGCCCGGGTTCGATGAGAAGCGCTACGCCACG
>DASSNL010000244.1:0-5333 GCA_035688075.1 Gemmatimonadaceae bacterium | reverse complement strand
CGCAGCGCGTCACCCACGATGGCGGTGCCCGTGGTGGCGAAGATGCCGGCCCCGATGGTGGCACCGACTCCGAGCGCGGTGAGGTGCCACTTCCCCAGCGAGCGCTTCAGCCCACCGCGCGTTTCGGCGTCGGCCTCGCATTCGGCCACGGATTTCCGGAGGAAGAGCGACTTACTCACGTGCTTCCCCCGGGGATTCGTTGGTCGTGAAAGTTCATCCTGAAACAGTTCTCCGGTTCGTCAGCGGTCCAGCGCCCCGGCCGGGACGGTGGTGGCCACGTAGTCGGTCTCCTGCCGCTCGATCCGCATTCCGTAGAACGAGCGCCAGACGAAATACACCGCAATGAGGAAGAAGAGCGCCGCGAGGGCGTGGCTCAGGCCGGCTCCACGTTCCGCAGTGAGCGATACGGCCAGCTCCACGGCGAGCAGGCCGAAGAGCGTGGTGAACTTGATGATCGGGTTCATGGCGACCGAAGACGTGTCCTTGAATGGATCGCCAACCGTGTCACCCACCACCGTGGCCGCGTGCAGCTCGGTGCCCTTCTGCTTGAGCTCCACCTCCACGATCTTCTTGGCGTTGTCCCACGCGCCGCCGGCATTCGCCATGAAGATCGCCTGGAAGAGACCGAAGAGCGCGATCGAGATCAGGTAGCCGATGAAGAAGTACGGCTCCACGAAGGCGAACGCGAGCGCGAAGAAGAAGACGGTGAGGAAGATGTTGAACATCCCCTTCTGCGCGTACACCGTGCAGATCTCCACCACCTTCTTGCTGTCCTCCACCGAGGCCTTGGTGACGCCCTCCAGCCGGATGTTCGCCTTGATGAACTCCACGGCGCGGTAAGCTCCGGTGGTGACTGCCTGCATCGACGCGCCGGTGAACCAGTAGATCACCGCTCCTCCGGTCACGAGCCCGAGCAGGAAGGGCGGGTGGAGCATCGAGAGCTTGTCGAGATTCTCCGTGAGCCCACTGGTAAGAGCGACGATGATCGAGAAGATCATGGTGGTGGCGCCCACTACCGCCGTGCCGATGAGTACCGGCTTGGCGGTCGCCTTGAAGGTGTTCCCCGCTCCGTCGTTTTCCTCGAGGAAGTGCTTGGCCGACTCGAAGTCTACGTCGAATCCGTAGTCGCGCTTCAGCTCGGCCTCGATGTTGGGCTCCTGCTCGATGAGCGAAAGCTCGAACACCGACTGAGCGTTGTCCGTCACCGGACCGTACGAATCCACGGCGATCGTGACCGGTCCCATCCCGAGAAAGCCGAACGCCACGAGACCGAAGGCGAAGACGGCGGGCGCCAGCATCAGCGATGCCATCCCCCCGGGAGCGCCGATGCCGGCCACCCAGGCGCCTATCGCCATGAGACCCATGATCACGATGCCGAGCCAGAAGGCGCTGAAGTTTCCGGCCACGAGCCCGGAGAGGATGTTGAGCGACGCACCGCCCTCGCGCGACGAGGTGACGACCTCCTTGGTGTGCCCCGCATCCACCGACGTGAACACCTTCACCAGCTCGGGGATGAGAGCACCGGCCAGCGTCCCGCAAGTCATCACCGTGGCGATCTTCCACCAGATGGTGCCGTCGCCGAGGTCCGGAAGGAGGAACCAGGTGACGATGTACGTGAGCACGATCGAGACGATCGACGTGAGCCAGACGAGCGAGGTGAGCGGCGCCTCGAAGTTCATCCGCGCCGCATCGCGGTAGCGCGCCTTAGCGAAGGCCTCGTTGATCAGGTAGGACGCGCCGCTCGCGATGATCATCACGATACGCATCACGAAGAGCCACACGAGAAGCTGCACCTGCACCGTGGGCTCGCGGACCGCGAGGACGATGAAGGTGATGAGTGCCACACCCGTCACGCCGTAGGTCTCGAAGCCGTCGGCGCTCGGTCCGACCGAGTCGCCGGCGTTGTCGCCGGTGCAGTCGGCGATCACGCCCGGGTTGCGCGCGTCGTCCTCCTTCACGTTGAAGACGATCTTCATGAGATCCGAGCCGATGTCGGCGATCTTCGTGAAGATGCCGCCGGCGATACGGAGTGCCGCGGCACCGAGCGACTCGCCGATGGCGAAGCCGATGAAGCACGAGCCAGCGTAGTCGCCAGGGATGAAGAGGAGGATGCCGAGCATCATCACGAGCTCCACGCTGATCAGGAGCATGCCGATGCTCATCCCCGACTTGAGCGGGATCGCGTAGAGCGGATACGGCTTCCCGCGGAGCGCCGCGAAGGCGGTGCGAGAGTTGGCGAAAGTGTTGACCCGGATGCCGAACCAGGCGACGCCGTAGCTGCCGGCGATCCCGAGGAGGCTGAAGAGCAGGATCGTGATCACCTTGCCGGCGCTGAAGTGCAGCAGCGCGCCAAAGTACAGCAGGATCACCAGCCCGATGAAGATCTCGAGGATCAGCAGGAACTTCCCCTGCTGGATCAGATATGTCTTGCACGTCTCGTAGATCAGCTCGGAGATCTCCCGCATCGATTTGTGCACAGGGAGGCTCTTGAGCTGAGCATAGATCACCAGCCCGAAGACCATTCCGGCCGCACAGAAGAGGAGGCCGAAGAGGAGGAGCGAGTGGCCGTGGATCCCGTGGAAGGTGACCTGCGAGAGGTCGGGGATCTTCAGGTTCGCCTCGCCCCCGGGCGTGTGGCCCGCTGCTTCCTGGGCGCGCAACGGCAGCGCCGCTAGCAGGGCAACGAGCGCCATGGATGTCGCGAGCATCGCTCCGCGAGCCCGATCGAACAGTGGGTACAGCCGATTCATCGTTGAATGCCTCCTGAGTGGACTTGCAAACGATCAGACGTGCTTCGGCGCGCCACGGCGCCAGAGGTAGAACACCGGAATACCCACCAATACGATCCCCAGCCCCGAGAGCGCCTGCGCCCGCGTCTGGGGCGCGATGAGAAGGATCACCGCCACGGCGGCAGCGAGCACGATGTAGAGCCCGGGGAGGAACGGATAGCCGAGCGCCCGGTAGGGGCGCTCCGCGTCAGGCATCTTCTTGCGAAGAATGAAGAGACCGAGCGTGGTGAAGACGTAGAACGTGAGCGACGCGAAGATGACGTAGTTGAGGAGCTGTCCGTACGTCCCGGTGAGGCAGAGGAGCGACGCCCACACGGCCTGGATCAGGAGTCCCGCAGCGGGTACGCGCCGCTCATTCAGCTCTCCTGCCTTGCGGAAGAAGAGGCCGTCGCGCGCCATGGCGTAGTAGACGCGGGCGCCCGAGAGTATGAGGCCGTTGTTGCAGCCGAAGGTGCTCACCAGGATGGCGATAGCCATCACCGCCTGGCCGCTCGAGCCGAAGATCACTTCCGCCGCCGCCGTGCCCACGCGATCCTCGGTGGCGTGCGTGATCCCGCGCGCGAGCACCGAGGCGCCATCTGCCACGCCGTGCAGCGGGAGCACGTTCAGGTAGGCGATGTTGGCGAGCACGTACAGCACCGTCACGAGCCCCGTCCCGAGTGCCAGCGAGAGCGGGAGATTGCGCTTGGGGTTGTGAACCTCGGCCGCCGCGAAGGTGACGTTGTTCCACGAGTCGCTCGAGAAGAGCGAGCCCACCGCTGCCGCACCGAGGGCGAGGATGAACGCGCCCGTGAGCCCGGTGGGTCCGCCGAAGTTACCGGGCCCGAAGTTGGCGGAGAGCGCGGTCGCGTTCCGACCGAAGGTGAGACCGAGAATCACGAGCAGCGCCAACGCGCCGGCCTTGGCGATGGTGAAGGTCGTCTGCACGAACTTCCCCTCGCGCACGCCGCGGAGGTTCACCCAGGTGAGCGACCACACCACCGCCAGCGCGACCACGCGCTGCGGGCTCAGGCCGAGGTCGATCGGCCCGCTCCCGGTCTGGATGGTGAAGTGCGGGAACCAGCCATACAGCACCGGTGAGCTTGCCGGCCAGATGACGCCGAGAAACTTCGCGAACGCCACAGCCACCGCGGCGATCGTCCCGGTCTGGATCACCATGAAAAGAGTCCACCCATAGAGAAACGCCATGAGTGGACCCATCGACTCGCGGAGGAAGATGTACTGGCCGCCCGCCCGCGGGAACATTGCCGCCAGCTCGCCATACGCGAGCGCGCCGAGCAGAGTCATGACTCCCGTCAGCACCCACACGGCGAGGAGCCAGAATGGCGAGCCGACCAGCCTCCCCATGTCGGCGGAAACGATGAAGATGCCCGAACCGATCATTGTGCCGGCAACCAGCATGGTGGCATCGGTGAGCGTCAGCGCCTTGACGAAGCCGGTGCTCTGCTCGGTGCTGGTCTCGCGGTCTGCGAGCGTGGTTGTCATATGCTCCGGGTGGGATTCGGTCTGGAGTGCGGCTGGCGGGAATGCCGGGAGCGGCGATGCGCGAGCGAGGAAAAGTGCGGAGTATATCCGCGCCAAAGTAACGCGCGACCGATGTGCCGGCCAGACAACCCATGAAAATACGACAACGGTAAGGTGGGATGCTAGAGAGTGAGCTCGGTCACGTACACCGAGGGTACGGGCGTCCCGTCGGCCTTGTGGGCCGGCCTGAAGCGATATTCCATGAGCCGCGCGCGAAGCTCCTTGTCGTAGCCCGAGTCACCGGTGGAGTTGAACTTCAATGCCGTGATGTTGCCGCGTGCGTCGAGCTGGAACTCGAGGCGAATGGTCTGCCCGCGCACCTTCGAGGGCACCGGGAGTGCGGGCATCACCAGAAAGTCGGGAGTGGCCGGGAAGATGTCTCCAGCCCCGCCGCCCGTCCCCGGACCGGTTGCCGAGCCGCGTCCGGTACCCGTGCCCGTGCCTACCCCTCCGCCGCTCCCCGGACCGGCACCGCCCGATGCACCGCTGCTGTCGCCCGTACCCGCTCCCGTGCCCGCGAGGGCCAGCTGCGGGGTGGTCACGGCGCTCGGCTCGATCGTGGCGGGCTTCGGTGTGGCAACAGGCTTCACCTCCTGGACTGGCTTCTCCATCGTCGGCTTGGGAGGCTCCACCGGCTTGGGTATTGGCTTGGGCAGCTCGGTCTTCTCCTCGGCGACCGCACTGAGAGCTGGCGGTGCAGGAGCGACCGCGACGAAGTGCAGATGCTCACCATCGCTCGCGCTGCTCCCCGCCTGACGAGCTCCAGCGGCCCCTCCTCCCCCGCCGCCCGCCGGACCGGGGCCGCCCGCACCGCTCGCGGGAACGATGTCGGCCGTGGCCCAGATGGGGAGCAGGAACAGCGCGATGAGAAGGACGTGGGCGAGGGCGGAGAGAGGCATACCCCACCACTCCCGGCGTCCCATCGGAACGCCGACCGGCGGGCGGTAGTGCTCACGCCTGCTATGCTGCCTCACGGGGGCGTTCGTAGTGGTCACGAGTCTCTCTCGGCGCATGCCGGCG
>DASSNL010000218.1:0-35923 GCA_035688075.1 Gemmatimonadaceae bacterium | reverse complement strand
CGTGCAACGGGGTCTGGTCTTTGATTTCGCGCGGGCTGGGCGAAGGCCCCGCCCGCTCGAAATCAAAGACCTGACCCAGTCGTTTACTTCTTCGGCGACTCCTTCGCATCGTCCTTCGCGCCATCTCTCGCTTGCGCCTCGGCCACGGCGCTCGCGGGCGTGGCTACGTCGGCCGGGACCGCGGCCTTCGGTGCAGCATCGTCAGGCGTCATCTCGCCCAGGTAGTTCGGAAGCTCCACGCCAGCGATGTCGCGCAGCACGTGCATCATGGGCGGAAGCGTCTTCGCCATGTTCTGCAGGAAACCGGCGGCGCCTCCCACTCCGTTGCCGACGCCGTTGCCCACGCCGTTTCCACCCTCCCACACCACGACCTTGTCGAACTTGATGTTCGAGATCGCCTTCGCCGCGGTTTCGGCGAGCGTGTCTATCTTGTCGACCAGGAGAAGCTGGAACGCCTCCTTCGATCCACCGGCGCGGTCGACCAACATGCCCAGCGCCTCCGCGCGCTTCGCCATGATCTGGTACTCACCTTCCGCCTGCGCCTGCAGGCGCAGACGAACCGACTGCGCCTCGGCCTCGGCCGCGAGCTTCACCTGCTCCGCCTGCGCTTCGGCCTCCACGATCCTGCGCGCCTTCTCCGCCTTCGCGGGCGCCTCGAGCGCCGCGCGCTGCTCCGCTTCCACGCGCTCCGCTTGCGCTATCGCGGCACGCGCCTGCGCGCGGTTCTGCGCCTCCTGCACCGCGGCCTCCGCCTCGCGACGACGCGTCTCCGCGACCTGGAAGGCCTCGGCCTGCTTCACCTTGAGGTGCGAGTCGGTAGCGGCGATCTGCACCTGCGCCTCCGCCTCGCCGGCGATGGCGCGAGCGTCCGCGGAGGCTACAGCCACGCGCTTCTCCTGCTCCGCGTTCTTCACCGCGACATCGCGCTCGAACGCGGCGGTCTGCTCGCCAACCTGCCGCTCCTTCTCGAGCTCCGCGATCTTGACGGCCTTCTCTCGCGCCGCGTCGGCGAGACCGATCTCACGATCCTTCTCGGCGTTGGCCACCTGCACCATCTTCTCGCGGTTCGCTTCGGCCACGCGGATCTCGCCGAGCTTCTCCTGATCGGCCACGTCGCCGCGCGCCTGCTGCACGGCCTGCGATGCCGCCTTCTTTCCGATCGCTTCGATATAGCCGCTCGAGTCCATGAGATCGGTGATGTTCACGTTGATGAGAACGAGGCCGATCTTCTTGAGCTCGGGCGCGAGGTGCGTCTGGATGCGCGTGAGGAGCGCGTCGCGATCGCGGTTGATCTCCTCGATGCGCATCGAAGCGATGATCTGGCGGAGCTGGCCGAAGATGATATCCTGCGCCTGGCGCTTCACCAGCGCCGCATCGTTGGCGATGGAGAGGAGCCGCGCGGCGGCGTTCTGCTGCGTCTCGGAATCGGTGCCAATCGCGACGGTGAACACGCTGGGCACCGCGACGCGGATGTTCTCGGCGGAGAGCGCATCCTTGAGAGGGATGTCTATCTGCAGCGGCGTGAGGTCGAGGTAGGCGTACTCCTGGATCACCGGCCAGATGAACGCGCCGCCGCCCGAGATCACGCGTGCCGCGCTCTCGCCAGCCACCTTGCCGGAGATCACGAGCACCTTGTTGGCAGGGCAGCGCTTGTAGCGGGAAACGAAGAGGAGAATCAGGCCGACGACGACCGCCACGAGAAGGAGGCCGCCGCCAGTCGCGTAGCCGCTGATGTCCAGCGGAGAGCCGGACTGGAGCAGGGCGTAGGCGAGTGGGGTGTGCATGCTCAGAGAACCTCGTCGAGGGTGGGTGTGGCAACGACTTCCACGATATCGGGCTCTCGAACGTCGACGACGGTGACCTTCGTGCCGGTAGAGAGCGCTTCGCCGCGCGTCACTGCGTCGTATTCGACGGTGCGGCCGTTGAGGGTGAGGGTCACTTTCCCGGGACCCGAGTCGGCGCCGGGGATGGGGATGTAGACCGTACCGCCCTCGCCGATGGCGTCGCTCACGCGGATGGAGCGATCGCTCTCGAGGCGAAGGAGCCAGCGCATGCTGTAGGCGACGAGCAGCATCGCGAGGAGGCCGGGGATCACCGCGGCGGGGAGCACGAGAAGGAGCGGCCATCCCGCGCTCGTCGCGGCGAGTCCGGAGAGCCCGAAGAACGCCAGCCCCGCCGAGAGCGCGCGGACGCTGAAGAGATTCAGCCCATTCCCGGCTCCGCCATCGTGCGCGCCGCCGTGCCCGATGTCGTGCGCCGCGTCCAGATGATCGAGTCCGTGCGCGCCATCCACCCCGAAGATCCCCAGCAGCAGCTGCAGGAGAAGCACCCCGCCGCCGAGCACGGTGCAGACGACGAAGAAGCTTGTCATAGGCCCAAGATGCAACACGCCGGGCGATATGGCGAGAGATCGGGGGTAGCTCGTGGTTTCGTCTCGGCCTGGATGCTTGGTCTGCGGGGGAGAGGGCAGCCCGCGGTTCACGCGGAGGACGCGGAGGGGTAAGGCGAGAGGACGCGGAGGGGCTCCTCTACGATCTGGCCTCCGATCTTCCTTCTGACATCACTGCAAGTGAGAGTCTGGTGAGTTTTGGGGGAACTGCTCGCGCACTACGGAGTCCTGCCCACCCGGGCAGAACCAGAGGTGAGGAAGCAGTTCCCCCATTCACACCGAGCTATTCCTATCGAGATCTCGGAAGAGGATCGGAGTACTTGTCTCGCAAGGGTTCTCTCCGCGGCCCTCTCGTAGTTCCCTCCGCGACCTCCGCGTGAACCGCGGGCTGCCCCCTCCCCGAGAACCAAGCGTCCCAGCCGCGTGAACCGCGGGCTGCCCTCTCCCCGGCAGACCAAGCAGAGTCCCCCCAGACCAGGCCGCTCACCCGAGCAACGACTTCCTCAGCACACCGGCATCCAGCTTCCCGCCATGGAACGTACGCCCGGACGTTGCGGAAGTGAGCCAGACTTCACCGGGACTGAAGAGGAGCTTGTCGATCTTGTAGAAGTCTCCCTCGTAGCGCTTGAAGATATCGTAGAACGGGGTGCCGTAGTCGCCCGACGATGATGCCGGGAGCTTGCGCGCGAGATCGGCGAGCTCGTCGTCGCTGCCGTCTATCGTGAAGCGCGCTTCGCCGCCGTAGAGGACGCAGTCGTTGGTGCGGCCGATGGCGTGGAGGTCGTCCTTCGCGACGGGCGGAATGGGGGCGGTGCCGATGCCGCTCACTACGCGCGTCACGTCGAAGCCCACGGTTTCCATCTTGTGGAGACCGGTCTCGAGGGAGCGCGCCACTACCTGGACGCCTCCGGCGAGCGAGGCGGTGGGGGCGATGGCGAAGGTGAGCTTCGAAGGATCGAGGCCCGACTTCCCGGCCACGTACTTCGCTACAGAATCGTCGGGGAGCTTGCGTCCCTCGAGGACGAGGACGCCGTGCGAGGCGCGCTCGGAGTAGCCGAGCTTGTCGTAGAGCTCCGTCTCCACGCGGGCCTGCGCGCGGAGCGGGCCGGAGGCCATCGCGAAGTACTTCTCCACCTTGATTGCCCACCCGGCGTACTGCGACGCCATGCAAGCGACGGCGGGGTGGTCGGTCCAGACGCGGATGCCGGCGTAGGAAGTGTCGCCAATTAGTAGCGAAGTGATACTAATATTGCCGAGGCCGGCCATGCAGAGGCGAGCGAGGCCGATGCCGGCCCCCAGTCCGCCCTGTACGTTCACGCCGGCGTCGAGCACGCGCGCACCCGACGGGAGCCGACTCACGGCGATGCGCAGCTCGGCGGCGCGCGACTCGAGCTCGTCGGCGATCGTCCAGGCGCGGTCGTTGAGGTGGAGGCCTGGGGTGGTGCGCGATGCACCGCGGGTGCTCTCGGCGCCGGGGGCCTTCGAGCTGGCGGTCTTCGCCGTATCGGTGTCGCTCATCTCGCGCTCGCCCATTCGAGAATCTCACCGCCTCCCTGCGCCAGCTCGGCGAGGTCGCCGCAGTGGCGGCGGTAGAGGCCGCGCACGCGCTCGTCAGCGATCTGCAAGCCGTGCTTCGACCGCAGATACCGCAACGTCAGCGCCAGGTGCGGCGGGTGGTAGGTGCAGCTGTAGGCGTAGGTAGGCGGGATCCCCGCATGTCCGAACACCACCACGGTGCCGCGCTTGTTGTAGCGGCCGATATCGCCGCCGGCATCGCCGAGCACGATGACGTTCCCGGCGATCATCGCCTCGCCGGTCCGGTCGCCCGCGCCGGAGCACACGATGGTGCCGCGCCGCATCCGAGTGCCGGCTTCCGCGCCGAGTTTGCCGCGCACTATGATCTCGCCGCCGAGCATCCCCTTCGATGCGCCGAGCCGCGCGGCGCCCACGCGATTGCCGGCGTCGCCGGAGATGTCGAGCAGTCCGCCCGACATCTCGAGGCCGGCTCCGTCGCCAGCGTTCCCGCGCACGCGGAGCAGGCCGCCGCTCATGCGGGAGCCCACGTAGCGGCCGATGTCGCCATCCACCGTGAGCTCGCCCTCGGACATCGCCGCACCGAGCGCGTCGACCTTCGAGAGATCGCCCGTCACGCGCACCGATGGCGAGCGCTCGCCATCCACCGAGAAGAGATCGCCGAGCGCGAGCTGCTCGCGGCCGCGCCACACTGGAAGGCGAGCGATGTCGGCGTTGGAGAGGGTGGCGAAGCGGTCGGGGACTATCGCTTCGGCTTCGACGATTGTGTCGAGCGCAGAGCGGAGCGTGAGGGTGATGGTATCGCTCATGGCGGCACTGTGGCGGGCAAGGACTGCGCCCTCAAGGGTGGATCTTCGGTCGCGCCGCCTGCTCGCGCGCGACGGCTTCCGCGGGAGTCTCGCCATTCGCGAGCTCGTTGGGCGTCTGCTCCCATTCGTGCTGCCGCCGGACGAGTGCCGCCTCGACTGCTCCCGGTTCCGTGTTCCCGCGCAGGATCTCCTCCTCACGCCAGATGAGCCAGCGTCGTTGGAGCGCTTCAGACAGCTGCGCCTCTACCTGACCCATCATCCCGTCGAGTGCGGCCCATCGCACTCCGTCTTCCGAGTTGCGACCCATGTCGTGCAGGAAGGCGCGTGCGACGAGGTTGGCGTAGAGATGCTGTTGCCACTCCTTGACGTCCTCATCCCACCAGTGGCCGCCGGGGAAGGACTCCCAGCGTTCCATGAACAGATCCACGTCGCGCACGAGCGGATGCGCCCAGGGACACTCGATGCCCTCGAGCTCGGCCAAGTACCCGAAGAAGCGCTTCAGCGATGCAGGGAGCGAGCGCGCATCGGTCGCGCTGACCATCATCTTTCTCGGAAACCAGTCGTAGAGGAAGACGCGCAGGTCGTACTCGGTGACGGCACGCAACGGTATTCCCTGGTACCTGCACAGGAAATCCACGAAGACGCCGACGTTCCTCGTGTGCTTCATCACCGTGGCGTCGGAGAGCGGCTTGCCGTGGAAACCGGCGCTGAGCTGGTCACCGAACCGGTCCACGATGAACATCTCCCTATCCTCGAGCGACTCGAGGTCGCCCTGGTCGTACTTCCCACCTGCACGTGCGACGGCCTCGAGGATGCTCGCCGCCGGATCGGCACCGCTCCCCTGTGGCAGGGCGGGTTCGAGCTCCGACGGTAGCCCCCAGAGCTCTTCGCCCAGAGCATCTACATCCTCGAACCCGGCCCCGTCGGAGGTGACTATGGTGCCGGTCTCGGGGTCGGTCCATTTCAGGGGAAACCACGCGGCCTCTACGCCAGCGAGGACGGCGCCATTGTCCCTCACGAAGCGCGGAATCGCCAGGAGCGCCGCCTCGAGATCCTCGAACCGACTGCTGGTGACACCGCCGCCCGGTGTGCCGACCGCGATCAGGACAGGGTACGCGTCGCCCGCCGCCACCTCCCATCGAGCCGAGCGTATCTCGCGCACCGCAGCGCGCCCCAGATAATCGCCGTCGCCGAAGGTAAGGGAGAGGATCGCGCCGTAGCGCGCACCGTGCTTGCTTTCGCGAGGGTCCTCGATCAGGAAGCGGAGGATATCCTCCCTCCTGGCGTAGAGGGCAAGGCCATACTCCACACCGGCGTCGCCGAGGACCACGCAGTTCCAGCTATCGCCACCGGGGCGCTGACAACTCAGAATCTGCGCGTTGGTCAGGATGCTCCATGGTGCGGCCCGGTAGTAGGCAGCGGCGGCGGAAAAGATCCGAGCTACCCGATCGTCCGGGAGCCCCCATCCGCGCCAGGTCCCCGCGCTCGAGCCACGCATCCCCGTCGACGAGCTGAGCTCGGGCGGGAGGTTCTCTCCCAGCAGCTTTCTGTCGATGTCGTCGATCGCTTCTTCCACGCGCGGCAGCCGATCGAGGGTGCGGACAGCAATGCCGCGCGGCTCCAGGCGCCGGGCGAGCGGTGAGGCGAGCTCGGTGAAGCGAAGCTCCACCACGGTGGGCTGCACGCGCGACGCCTCCGCCGCTGAATCGATGGCGCTCTCGAGGAGCTCCGCGATGTCGTCGTACTCCGACGGTGCATGAAAGGCCATATCGGCGTGGAGTACCACGTTATCCGCGAGCACCACGAGTACGGCGGGTCGCGCGGAGGGATCGTCCGCGAAGCGTGCGGCGATCGGAGCGAGATCGATCTGCCACACCGTTCCGATGTGCACGTTGCGAGGATTACTGCGCCGGGGCGGCTCGCTCTCATCGGGCCGCATGAGATGCAGGGTACGCTCCCGCTTCTCGTCGGCAGCCATACAGCACTTCTTGTACTTCTTTCCGGATCCGCAGGGGCAGGGATCGTTACGGTGAACTGTGCTCATGGCAGTGCCCGACCGCGAGTCGTAATGTGCGCCGCCGGTAGCGGAGCGGCAGCATCCTGAAATCATAGCCGACCTGACATCGCGCTACCACTCGCAAGCGCTGCCGTAGCGGGCGACGACGCATACACGACGGCGCGTGCAAGGGCATTCCTACATCACCGCAGAGCATGCGTGATGCCGCACTCGTCCTTGATTCCACGCCCCTGCCCGGCTAGCGTAAGTGACCACACCGCGGCTCGCGCAGCGCGAATGCGCCCCGGTGCTCCAGCTATTCCCTCCGAAAGCATCCTTCAGTGAAGCTTCTGCATGTAGTGGGCGCGCGCCCCAACTTCCCCAAGCTCGCGCCCGTGCACCGTGCCGCGTGCGCGGCCGGCCTCGATCAGGTGGTGGTGCACACCGGGCAGCACTACGACGAGTCGCTCTCCGAAGGATTCTTCCGCGACCTCGGCATCCCCGCGCCCGACATCAACCTCGGCGTCGGGAGCGCGAGCCACGCGGTGCAGACCGCGCGCGTGATGATCGGGCTCGAGCCGGTGCTCGTAGAGCAGAAGCCCGACTGGCTGATGGTGTACGGCGACGTGAACTCCACCATGGCAGCGGCGATCGTGGCGTCGAAGCTCGGCGTGAAGGTCGCACATGTAGAGGCGGGGCTCCGCAGCAACGATCGTACGATGCCGGAGGAGATCAACCGGATCGTCACCGACCGGTTGGCGGATCTCCTTCTCACACCATCGCGCGACGCCGACGCTACGCTCCGCGCCGAGGGCGAGCCGGAAGAGGAGATCGCGTTCGTGGGGAACGTGATGATCGACACGCTCTTCTACTCGCTCGATAAGGCGAAGCGGAGCGGCTTCCGTGAGCGGTTGGGCGTGGGCGACGGAGAGGCGGTGGCAGTCACGTTGCACCGGCCGAGCAACGTGGACGTCCCCGATCGGCTGTGCGCAATCGCGAGCGCTCTCGCGGAGGTAGCGCGCGAGCGTCGAGTGATCTTCCCCGTGCACCCGAGGACGCGGCAGCGGCTGAACGACCTCGCGCTCGACATGGGGCGCGTAGAGGTATTGGAGCCGCTCGCGTACCCCGAGATGCTCGACCTCGTGAGCGGCGCACACGTGGTGGTCACCGACTCGGGCGGACTTCAGGAGGAGACCACCGCGCTCGGCGTCCCCTGTCTCACGCTGCGGCCCAACACCGAGCGGCCGATCACCATCACCGAAGGTACCAACCGCCTGGTACGGGAGCCGGGGGAGCTGCCGGCGCTCGTACGCGCGGCCGCCCGTACGAACGGGGCGAGGAGGCCGGAGGGGTGGGACGGGAGGGCGGGGGAGAGGGTGGTGGAGGCGCTGAGGAGCAGGTAGGAGGAAGCAGAGAGCAGAGAGCAGAGAGCAGGAACTGCACACCGAACGCCGTCATCCCCGCGAAAGCGGGGATCCATGTTAGCCCGACTGAACATGGATCCCCGCTTTCGCGGGGATGACGGCCGGAGTGAGTCCGCGCTTCGGCGGGGATGACGGTGAACGGGTTCCCGCATTCGCGGGGATGACGGCTGGTGGACGATGCGAGCACCCCTTACGGCAGCGGCTTCGTCATCGCCCGTGCTCCGGCCACCAGCGCTTCCCAGTCGGGTGGAACTTCGCCACGCGAGAGCATCCGTAAGAACACGACGTAGGGATCGGTGGTCGATCCCTCCTTTCGCAGCGTACGCTCGTCGTTGAGCCAGGTGAGAACGACGATGCGATGCCTGGAGCTGAAGCGATAGAATAGTCGAAGGCGACCCAGGAACTTCACGCGCCGCCAGGCGCCGAGATCCTTGCGGAGGCGGAAGATCTTTGCGTCGGGATCCCTCGCGATGTTATCGCGAATTACACGCACCAGCGCAGCGAGCACCTTCGCTTCGGGAGAGCTCGGCGTCTGGTCGGGCGCAGCCGATCGTTCCGCGGTGACCGATCGAAGGAGCGCCGTCCAGCGCATGTCGAAGGCTGGCCAGGCAAGAAAAGTCCAGCCGTTGATGACGAGAGCTGGACGTTGCGAAGAAGGGTCACGCCTGCGGGGCTGCACGAGCCGCTCAGCGGCCACGTGTGGCGAGTATCACCATCAGGGCAACTCGAAATCGTCTGGAAGACACTCCTCCAGATCGACATCCACGCCAGCCACGAGCTCCTCCGCGACCCGAAACTCGCGCTCAGTCATGGGACGAAGCAGTTCCGGGTGGGCGATCATCGCCTGCTCGGTCCAGGCGAGGTACGCCGCCACCACAGGATCCGTTTCGGAGCTGGGTTCGCGCGAAGCGGATGAGCTGGGACGCAGGAGGATCGTGCCCTTGCCTACGTATGCGGCCTCGTAGGTGCCATCGCGTAGCTCCGGATGCTCGTGAAAGAGATCGGCATCCATCCTGAACCCTTGCGAGTTGCCAACCCGCGCGGGCACCGCGCGGTAAGTCTTGACCCTGGCCATACCCACTCCCGAAGTCGCGTGATTTGGCTGACGCATGCATGGCTACGTAACCACGTACGTTATTACAACGTAGCGCGGCCACAGGATGATCGCAAGTCGCGTCTGCAAGGAGGCGGCGGCTGATCCGCTGTCACCGCCGATGGCCGTCATCCCCGCAAAAGCGGGGATCCAGGGGGAGAAAGCAGAAAGCAGAAAGCAGAAAGCAGGAACTGCAAGGGAACAGGAAGCAGGAAGCAGAAAGCAGGAACGGCCCTCAGTACAACGTCATCCCCGCGCAAGCGGGGATCCATGTCAAGACCGGCTCGAACATGGATCCCCGCTTGCGCGGGGATGACGTGGCTCGTGTGCAGTTCCTGCCTCCTGCCTCCTGCCTCCTGCCTCCTGAGGTTCTCACTGCTTTCTGCTGTCTGCTCTCTGCTTTCTCCCCGCCGGTCCTACGATATCGAACCTCCCCCATCCTTGATTCCCCGCCCCTTCCTGCGTAGCGTATCGTAGCCGCGTTACCTGCCTCGTGGCTCGGGGGTCTGTATTAATCGAACACCCCTCCTCATCTCTTAGCTCGTCGTTCTCCCTCGCCAATGCTTCAGTCGTTAGTGCGGTCCTGCGCAGCGGGAGCTCTCTGCCTCGTCGTGGCGCTCCCCCTGGCGGCGCAGCGTCCATCCCCGGATCAGGCGCGCGCTCTCTTACAGACCAGACCCGATCTCGTCTCGCAGCTTCGATCCAGGCTGTCCTCGAGCGGTCTCACTCCCGATCAGGTGAGGGCTCGGCTCCGCGCCGAGGGGTATCCGGAAGATCTGCTCGACGCCTACCTCCCCGGCGGCGTCGCCACGGCCGCCGACTCATCGCCATCGTCGACGGTGTTCGAGGCGATGCGCGCACTGGGAGTCACCGATTCCACCGGGGCGGACCTCGTCACTTCGATCTCGGGCTACCCGCAGGAGCCAGGCGCCTATCCGAGCCAGCTCGGCCCGATGGGAGGAGAGGGCTTGCCGGGCGCGCCGGGCGCGTTTCGCGTGGTGTGTGACACCGTCTTCACGGACGAGCAGAAGGCGCTCGACACCGTGCGTCCCTCATCGGTGCCCTTCGACTCGGCGTGGATCGGCGACAGCGTCTCCAGCGGCGACAGCTCGCGCCAATCGCGGCTCGCTCCTGGAGGAAGGATGGCGGAGGGACAACCGCGATTGGTATGTCGACCAATCGATCGGGTGGCCGTACAGGACCCGGACAGCGGCTTTACCATCTTCGGCCAGGACATGTTCACCGAGCGGACCACCCAGTTCGCGCCCAACCTCGCTGGCCCGGTGGACGACAGCTACCGGCTCGGCCCCGGCGATGAGCTGGTGCTGATCCTCACGGGCGACGTGGAAGCTGCTTACACGCTCGACGTCACGCGCGAGGGTTTCGTGGTGATCCCGCAGGTGGGTCAGCTGCACGTGGCGAACCTCTCGATGGGTCAGCTGCGCGACCTGCTCTACAGCCGGCTGGGTCGCGTGTACTCGGGCGTGCGCCGCGGCGCGAACGCAACCACGAAATTCTCGGTGAGCGTCGCGCGCCTGCGCACCAACCAGGTATTCGTCGTGGGCGACGTGGCCCGTCCGGGGAGCTATCGCGTCTCCAGCGCTGGCACGGCGCTCACGGCGCTGTACGCGGCGGGAGGACCGACCGAGAACGGGAGTCTCAGGAAGATCGAGATTCGCCGCGGTGGACTGGTGGTGGACACGCTCGACGTCTACGACTACCTGCTCCGCGGCGATGCGTCGCACGATGCGCGACTGGAATCGGGTGACATAGTGTTCGTCCCCGTGCACGGTGCGCGCGTTCGCATTGTGGGAGAAGTCGTTCGGCCGGCCACCTACGAGATGGCCGAGGGCGAGACGCTCGCCGATCTCATTCTGGCCGCGGGCGGTTACTCGCCCGACGCATCGCGCGAGCGGGTGCAGATCGAGCGAATCCTCCCGCCAGCTCAGCGCACCGACGGAGGCCGCGATCGCGTGGTGATGGACATCGTCGCCCAGCGCGGCGCGGGTGGAGGAGCGAGACTCACGCCGGGGGGCGGATCCGTCGACGGCTCGAACGGCGACGGCGGTTCGACCGCAGCCAACGGGGCGAGATTTCCGAGCACGGGTAGCGGCGACGCACTCGACCGAGCGGCGATGGGCGTCTCGCTCGCGGCTGGCGATGTGGTGCGCGTCTTCCCCGTGACCAACCGCGTTCGCAACAGGATCTCCGTGGTGGGAGATGTATGGACCCCTGGGCAGCAGGGTTTCACGCCCGGCATGCGACTCTCCGACGCGATCGAGCGCTCGGGTGGAACCAAGCCCGATGTCTACCTCGGTCAGATCCTGGTGACTCGGCTCCTCCCGGATTCCACGCGCATCCAGCTCCGCTCGAGCTTCCGCGACAGCACGGGCGCGGTGGTTAACGACTTCGAGCTGAATGAAGACGACGAGATCCGAGTTTTCTCCGTGGCCGAGTTCCGGCCGCTGCGCTGGGTGTCCATAAGCGGCGCGGTACGGAAGAGCGGACGAGTTAAATATCGCGAAGGGATGACGCTGCGGGATCTCGTACTGCTCGCAGGTGGGCTGGAGCAGAGCGCCTACCTGAACGAGGCGGAGATCGCGCGACTCCCCGAAAATCGCTCGGCCGGAGCCACGGCACACACGATCAGGGTGTCACTCGATTCCACCTACCTGTTCGAGCGCGGTCCGGGTGGCAAGTACCTCGGACCTCCTGGTATTCCTGCACCGGAGTCGGAGGCGCCCGAAGTCGAGCTTCAGCCGTACGACAATGTTCTGATATTGCGCCAGCCGAACTGGGAGCTGCAGCGCACGGTGGTGATCGGCGGAGAGGTGAAGTTCCCGGGTCGCTACACTCTGTTGAGCAAGAAAGAGCGGCTCTCGGATCTCATAGAGCGAGCGGGAGGACTTACAGACTACGCGTACGCCGGGGGCGTGAGCTTCTACAGGAACTCGAAGCATCTCGGCAGGATCGGCGTGGATCTGGCGAGAGTGATGGAAGATGACTCCTTCCGCGACAACCTGATCCTGCAGGACGGCGACTCGCTGTACATCCCCGCCTACACGGGCGTGGTGAACGTTGGCGGCGCAGTGAATTCTCCGGTGGCGGTGGCGTACGTGCCCGGTCAGAATCTCGACTACTACGTGAGCGCCGCGGGAGGCGCGAGCCGGGCGGCCGACACCAAGCGCGCGTACGTGCGGCAGCCGAACGGGAAGGTGGAGAGCGTACACCGGAGATTTCTGCTTCCCGACGGCGTGCCGCAGCCGGGACCGGGGAGCACGGTGTTCGTGCCGGAAAAGGACATGAACGCGAAGTCGGGGTTCGCGCAAAGTATGCCGGTGGTAGCGAGCGTGCTTGGGAGCCTGGTGGCCGTAGTGGCGCTGCTAATGCGGTGATGCGTTCCGAGCGACGCAACGCGAGGACGGCAAAAGGCGATGGAAGCGTGCGTGCCGAGTGGATGAGGGACCGGAGAACAGATACAGCGCGGGGCGGCGATGGTCTATCATCGCCGCCCCGCGCTGTATCGAGCATCCGCGTATCAGCCGGCTACGACAGTATCTGCGGCTACCGCGCTCAAGGTGTAAGCTCTGGCCCCTTCGCGAGGCTGCAGCCCGAACACATCGCTCACACTCGGGAAGATCGCGATGTTGGACAGTCCTTCGTAATCCGCCCGCGTGGCCTCGCCGGAGAGTACGCCGATGAAGAATGCACCGCACTGCCGAGCCATCTCGTAGTCCGTGTAGACCCTGTCGCCCACGAAGAGGGCGTTCTCCGCCGCTATCCCGTATTGCTCGAAGATGTAGTCGACCATCTCGCGCTTCGGCTTGCCGAACACGATGTCCGGGCGGCGACCCGTCGCCTTCTCGAGGAGCGCGACGATCGCGCCAATGTCGGGGATCGGACCGTGCTCCGTGGGGCAGACGACATCGGGATGGGTCGCTATGTACGGCCGACTCCCATCCTGAAGCAGGAGTGCCGCCTCCCTCAGCTTTGCGTATGTGAGCTCGGTGTCGTAACCCAGAACGATCGCCTGGGGATCGGAGCTGGTATGCTCGATACCATGCGAGGCGAGGTGTGACACAAGAGCGGTTGTGCCGACGACGTAGACGCGCCTGACATCGGAATCCAGCAGATGGCGCGCGACCGCGTCCGAGGAGAGCACTATGTCCTTCTCGCTCGCGCTGATGCCCATCCCGCGCAGCCTGGCCACGTACTGACCGTGCGCCTTGGACGAGTTGTTCGAGAGGAAGAATACGTGGGGCACCCGCTCCCGGAGCGTCTGGACGAAATCCGCAGCTCCGGCGATGGTCTGCATTCCGCGATACAGCGTGCCGTCCATGTCCACGAAGGCCACGCCGACCGCGTCCCAGGGAATCTGCGTGCGGCCGAAGATCATCTCTGCCGCCATGAGATCATCCATGTTGTCGATCTCATACCATGGTCTGCCGCCAATGTCGAGCGCCTGGATGCGAAGCTGCCCCGAGCGCATGAGGTCATCCAGAGCTACCTCGGTCCACTCCTTCATGCGGCGCTCTTCGTGGATGATCTTCCGGATGTGGTCGAAGAAGAGAGCGCTGTCTGCGGTATCGAACCGGTAGACATCGATCGAGCTGCCCAGGGCGTCGCACTCGGTGATGGACTTGGAGATGCTTCCAAGAGAGACACCATCGGCCGCGAGCGTGACCTTCATCGACTCCTCGTTGTAGGCGCCCACGTCCACGCAGATCCTGCTCCCGGGCGCCTCGATCAGCGACCGTACGATCGATTCATCGAACACCACATCGGCGTTCATCAACAGGAACGGCTCGCCCCGGACGAAGTCAGCGCAGAGGAAGAGCGAGTACATGTTGTTGGTGGACAGGTAGTCCGCGTTCTCGACGAACGAGATTCGCGAGTCTCCCGGATACTGGCTGCGAAGGTGCGACTCCAGCTGCCCCGCGCGGAAGCCGGTCACCACGTGAACCGACTCGACGCCGGCTGCCAGGAGTGCTCCGATCTGGTAGTCGATGATGCAGCGACCGTTCACGGTCACCATGCACTTCGGCTTGTCGGACGTGAGGGCCTTGAGGCGGGAGCCGATGCCGGCGGCGAGGATTACGGCGCGCATACGCGACTATTGGAGTTCCGGTGGTGATCTCCCATCGGCAGTTCTGGAGGACCGATGGGCGTTGGCAGGTGCTGCGGCCGTGAAGTGTCGGAGGGAGACTCCGATGCCGCTGTAGCGGAGACGAGCAGGCGTTGCGAGCTGGATCGGCTTCGCAAGCGAGGGTTCACGGTGATCCCTTGCGGCTGACCGAGCCGATCTCGACCAGAAACTAGCAAAATATCGTACTACATCAACTACCCGATGGACGCCGGAGTCGGTCAGAAGGAAACAGCACTGTCATCGAAGCGCGCTCTTATCGAGGGGCACGTCGGTCATGATTCCACGGATGCCGAGTGCAACCAGTGCCCTTGCGTCATCCACGTTGGTGACGGTCCAGGCCATTATGCTCACACGGCGCGACGAGCCGGAGCTCACCAGGGTGGAGCTCTCTCCAGGATCGGCAAAGACCGCGTGCTCCTCCGGCATCCCTACCGCTCTGCCAAGCCGCGCAACGTCTTCCGTGCGTGGGATTCCCCAATCGAAGAAGCCCAATGGGATGACACTGTCGATCTGTCGCAGCCGCTCGAGCACCTGGTAGTTGAGGCTCGAAACGAGGACGTGCTGGGACATACCCTCGCTGTGGATGAGATCGACCAGCGACTCCAGCGCAGCCCAGTCGTACGACCCCTTCAGGTCGAGTATCAGGACTCCATGACCACGCGCACTCTCGAGCGCCTCACGAAGCGTGGGTACGGTGCAGGGCGGCCAAGTTGCGAAGGGGAACTTCGAGCACGCATCGAGCTTCCTTATCTCGGCGAGCGTCATGAAGCTTACCGCGCCGGCTCCATTGGTGGTGCGGTCCACTGTCGGGTCGTGCATAAGGACCGGCACGCCGTCGAGGGTCAGCTGCACATCGATCTCCACGGCATCTGCGCCCCGTTCGAACGCGCCTGTGATGGCCACGACGGTATTCTCGGGGTACACGCTCCTGAAGCCACGGTGGGCAGCGATGACGATTCCGGTGTCTGCCGCGGGGAGCACCGTGACGGTCGATTGGCCTCGAACACTGCCAACCGTCGCCGTGATCGTGGCTCGTCCCGGACCGACGCCGACTACGGTGCCAAGGGGCGATACCAGGGCGACCGATTCGTCGCTCGACGTCCACACTGGTGCGACGCCGACCGGGATGGGTTGGTCGGCACTATCCAGGAACGCGACAGATAGATCGGTGCTACCATCGAGCGTGAATATCGAGGGCTCGCTGGAGATGGTCGCCGAGTCCGGCGTGATCCGCACGGACGCGATCCCGTATGCCAGGGCGGGGTCGAAGGGATTCGAATGACAGGCAGCGGTGGCGGCGATGGGGAGCGCCGTTACCGCGAGTAAGAGGCTCATGAAGTGGTTACGCCGGCCAGGCCATCGGGCCACGAGTGACCTCATCATGGGAATAGTGCAAGGTCCTGGTCAGCTTGTCGTACTCATTATTGTCGGCGGCCACCCGCGTGCAATGGGATGGCCTCATCTCAGAAAATCCACCGGACGCCGGCGAAAAGCGACGACGCTCGCCAGTCCGCGCTTCCATCCTCGAGCGCGCCAGTGAAGACCAGGTCGGTCTGCCGTGTGGCGCGATATACCGCGGATAATTTCCCGCCGACGCTTCGCCCTTCACGGGCAGGTGCGTAGATGTTGTAGGGTCCGCGCTCGCGCAGGAAGCTTTGCGCATCGAAGCGAAACCTGTTCGTCGGATCATCCCACGTAGCGTAGAGCAGCCACTCGCTACCCTGGCCACCCAGCGGATGCCCGATGGGCATCCGGTCCACGGTCCAGCCATCCTTGAAGAGGTGGTGGCGATACCAGGTGGCGTAGTACTCACAATGACAGCCGTCGCATCCCGTGCACGGCTTTGAAAAGCCTGCGTGCTCGAGGCCCAGCGAGAGCGCGGGGATTCCTGGAACTGCGGGGATCTGCCCACCCATCACGCGTCCCGGGAATAGCGTCCAGGCAGCGTGGTTGTCGTCCCAGCCCCATTCGATGTATAGCGTGAGTGGGACGACCGGAACGGGTGGGCTGAACCGGACCTCCCAGGAGGCCATGCCGTTCTCGTACTCGGTGCCCGCGGATTGCACTCCGTGGGCGATGAACATCTGCTTGAAGTTGTTCCAGGTGAACGGCGCTACCCCCTCGCCGCCGAACATGAAGGCCTGTGTAGCTCCGATCAGCAGGCGCGGGTGCGGAGAGATCGAAACATGACTCGCAAAGAACCACGGTTTGGGGATGGCGGCGTTGCTGTCGAGACGACTCAGGAAAGTCTCGAACCGGATCGCACCTATATGACTGAAGACCCACGGGAGGCGGACAGGCTCGGTGAACGCCAAGCCACCGCCGGTAAAGGCGGCCGTTCCGTCGATCACTATCCCGCCGCCCTCGCCGGTCGAGAAGGCGGGAGCGCGGCGGCCACCCCAGACGCCGATCTTCTTCCACTCCGCAAGCGCATAGCCCTCCCGGACACCCCACTCTCCATTACGATGCTCCGGAGAGATCGAGCCGGCGAGGAATGGCCCGACTGCCAGGCTCAAATTGGTCGAGACGCCCGCCTCGGAAAGGTCGGAGCGCGGGAAAGGGCCCTCCACGTTCTCTCGACTGTTGCCTATCGAGCGAACCGGATAGAGACGGCCGGTAGCGGAGGAGTACCCCACGGAGGCCCAGCCCTCGACGAGAGAGCCGTGGCGACCGGCGCCCCGCGGATCGAGAGCGACGGCGGTAGCTGGGAACTCCTCGGCGAAGCGGTCCCAGTAACCCTCCATCAGAGGAGCCAGCTCCGGACGCTCACGCTGGGCAATGGACGGGGCATCGTGGAGCGCGCGGCCAACGGCAAGGATGGTGAGTGAGCCATCACCCCAACCGAAATCCGAATCGGCCAGGCCCAGGGCAGCGATACGGCGAACTACACCGACGGCCCAGTGGGACGAGGGGAGAAAGGCCGACGCGCCGCTACGCTCAGATTGTTGGCTTACAGCGCTCGCCGGAAGCGAGCCTATGGTGATCAGAGCGAGCAAGAGGCAGCCCGCGACATGACGTGATCGCAGCATGCAATTCTGAAATTTGCGTTGATGCCTGTGGGTACTCAGGCCAGCGAAGCCAAGGAAGGGACGACAGTACCGGGCATCCGCACTCACTCCAAGGCAACACGATGCAGTGCGGTCGTCGTCACAAGTTGTCGCGAGCCGCGGCTCCGTACCCTCAGCCGATCGTGCGCCGGCTGCAAGGTCCCGGAGCGGCGTTGCCCATCAACGTGGTGTCTCGAGCAGTTCTTCTGGGGTAGCCTCGTCCGTCGCCGGAGGAGCTGGCAAGGAGGTGAGGTCGTGCAGTTGCCGTCTCGCGAGCAGGGTTCGCCGGATCTTCGATGCGATGCCGACCAGCGTGAAAACTACGAGATAGGTCGACGACAACACAGCGGCGAACCTTCCCGAGCTCATGCTGGTTATGGCGTCTATCGTGAGCGTGAGCGACAGAACGATCAGGCACCCGGGGTAAAACAGTAGCTCCCGTGCCGCGTGGAAATATCGTTGGCGCTTCGATAGCTGATCGCCGAAGATCTCCACGCCCGCCGTGTCAGTAGCTACCGCGAGGGCAGAAGGGAATGCGGGGTGATCGAGCACGCTCGCATCCCGATTGTAAACGCGCCAGAGCGTTCTTCCCAGGGCGAGCTTTGGAAAGTTGCCGAGGCAGTTGTCCGCTATCAGGCCGATCGCCGCCCACACCACGTGACCCGTAGCTATGGCGAGACCAACGCCCAGGGCTCCGAAGGTCAGGTTGATGGAATGGAGGTGTACCCAGTAGTCCGTGTATTCCCCGTCCGCCGTGGGCCGCCGCCGGCCGAGCCAGAAATCGAGCCGGGCGAGCTCACCATCCACGTGATCAAGCAGGAAGTAGATCTGTAGCCCGAGCGCTGCGACGAGGAAAGTAGCCGGGCGAGGCCATAGCAGGACGCCCGACGCGACCAGGGCCGCGATGAGGCTGTGCAGGGTGGCCGCATCGGCTCCCATTCCCAAGGCAGCATAGAGTCGCGTGATGTGCGTGGAAATCGGGCGATAGACGTACTGGGAAAAGAGGAAGATCTCCCCGCGTCCCTTCTGTGTGATGGCGCGGAATTCCCGCTGGGAAAGACCACGGTACGACTGCATGAATCACTCACCCATTATGAACGGCGACTCCACGTATAGCTGGCGCACGAACAAGATCGCGACTGTCGGAGTGGAGTCAAGCCTGAAAAAGACGAGTGACATCGGCCGGATGTAGCATCGACGTTATATCTGCCGCGATTGGACGTCTTTCTAGAGGGATATCCGCGGTGCCACAGGCAGCACGCGGTAGTGCCATCTGCCCGGCATCAATGGGCCATCGATTGATTAATCGATTCTAACATTTTCTTGCTTGCCGCGAGTTGCAAGCAGACCAATATTCCCGACGCCCGTGCCGACGCCGGCACGGGGACGTGCAATTCGCGGTCTGACCACGCCGAGACTTCTCATGATGCACAGCGCGACGATGCGCAAAGCAGTTCTATCCGCCATTCCATCCTGCTCACGCCTTCTCCGCACCGGTGTGCTGTGCGCACTGGCGGCCGGCATAGGGGGCTCGTGCAGTGACAGCACGCGGCCGACCGACACTACCCCTCAGGTCGCGCAGATGGTGAAAGCAGCGGGCGACAGCCAGGTCGTGCTGCCGGAGACGGCGGTGCCGATCCCTCCGTCAGTTCGCCTGACCGACGGGGATGGCAACCCCGTTGGTGGAGCGCGCGTGCTCTTCTCGGTCGCTGCCGGGGGCGGGAGCGTGACTGGTGGCGACGCGACCACGGACTCCAGTGGTGTGGCGACGGTGGGGAGCTGGACGCTCGGCGATACAAAGGGTGTAAATCGGCTCACCGCATCGGTGGGTGATACGCTCCTGGTGACTTTCACTGCTACTGCAGCGGCGTACTCGCCAGACATCACCCCACGAATCCTTAGTCCCGGAGCGGGTGAAATTGCCGCCGACTCCATTCGGGTCATGGTTACCGTGACCTCGCACTACGAGCTGGCTTCGGTTAGTGCCGCCGTGGGAGACACGGTGGTGGAGCTGAGCTACTCGATAGAGCGCGCCCTCTGGCTGGGAGTCGCCCACCTGCAGGGTCTACCGCGTGATACGCTGCAACTCGTAGTGACCGCTCGTGACGCGAACGGGTCGACTACCGATGCGTTGTTGCTTTTCGTACACGACCATTCACCGACTCTCAGTATAGCCAAGCCGGACGACGGCACGGTAACGGAGAACTCGGTCGACCTGTCCGCCGACTGCTCGGATGACGACCCGGCTGGATGCAGCAGCCTCGTGGTCGAAGCTCGATACGCCAACGACGCGTCGGCCATCCCCGATACGCTGCTCACGGGAGAGTCGCATGTCGAAGGTACCGTATCCCTGGCAGCGTTCGATGGGCACGCGGTGAGCTTGGTCTTTACCGGCACGGATTCGCGAGGACAGACCGTTCAAGCGTCGCGCACGGTAGACGTGGTATCCAGCGCGAAACTCACTGAGATCGCGACGGTAGATGGTACGGTGATGGACATCCTTGGCAATCGGGTCTTGTATCGTGATGCGAACCGGATGGTCACGCTTCGGGACCTCACCTCCGGTACGACCGAGGCCCTCTACGCAGACACCTATAACGACGATGAACCGGGAGACGGGTTCATCACCTCATCCGGAGCGATCTTCGCTGTGGCGGCACCGAGCTCCGGGCCAGCGAACGTATTCGAGTGGCGTGATGGGACTCTTCGCGGCGTGGGGTCGGCGAGCAGCCTCCATAAGCTGCTGGTCGACGGCGACTACGCCCTTTTGGGTAATACGCCCCTGATACTTCATAATCTGGTCACGGGTTCGAATACCACCATTACAGAAGACCTTGTGGCGGAGGACAGAGACGTCGGACCGAACGGTGACGCCGTCTTCGAGAAGATCGATCGCTACGTATACCTCTACCACGATGGCACTTCCACGCGGCTCATACCCGACGGCGGCGCTTTCTGGTGGTACTCCAGTCCCGTGACCGATGGAGTGCATGTGGTGTATGACCAGTTCGACAAGTGTTGTGAGCACAAGATCATGCTCCATGACGGCACCGGTGAGACTGCCCTGACGCCCGGGCTGTCGCGGCGGCCAATAGTTGGACGAGACTATGCCGTCAATGCGGGGTGGGTTGCCTTCACGATGCCCGGCACGACTGGAGTACTCCAGATCTGGACGCGGTCGCCCACGGGTGAGCTCCAGAAGGTCTCGGCCTTCGGTACCGACAGCAGGATCTCCGTCCTCGGCAGCGACGGCTCGGTGGTCTTCGAGAATGCGGACCGGCGCTACCTCGCGACTCCAGGCGGTACGCCGCAGGACGTCGGATCCACGCTCGGGACGGTGCGCTGGCGCGACGGCCGGTTCGTGGTGCTCATCGGGAGTACCGCGTTCGCGATCACACCTTGAGCGGTCGACCCGCTCCCCGAAGCGGGCATCGTTCGTGGCCTGACAGGTCGGTGCGCGGGAAGAGGTACGCTCGAACGTTCCATGACCGGGAGTCGGTCATTCCTCATGGGATTCACCGGATGTTGTAAATTTCCGTTTCAATCGTCATCATAGGTGCAACGTGGCGCCCAGCCACATGTTTCTGTAACACCCCGCCCTACCCCCGCTACCGAACCACCAACCCCAGTCCGCACCCAATCCAGCCCATGGGGCACCTCGCCCCAGTACCCGGGGTGCTCGATGCGGCTGCCTCATATCGCGTCACGGAATCAAGGATGACAGTAACCGCGGGCCACCGCATCCCGACCGAAGGCGGGGAATACCGAGCCACCGTGCCGGCATCTCCGCCTCTCCTGGTCTTTTTCTGCCTTCGGTTGTTGATGGTGGCTCGTCGCCTGGTGCTGGCGGTCATACTCGGCGGCGTCGCGGCGGTAGGCATCGCTCTGCTCCTCCCGAAGGAGTACACGGCTACCGCGTCCTTCACTGCAGACGACGAGAGTATGCTCCCCGCCGGGCTCAGTGGCCTGGTAGGGAATTTCGCTGGCCTCCAGAAGCAGGGGCTCTCCCCGCAACTCGCTGCCGCTCTCGTATCCCGAAATTCCTCTCTGGTACCGACCCTTTACGAGAGATTCCCGACCCGCTCGGGTGATGGTCGAGCCGACAGCGTCCGTCTGCTCGATCGGCTGGTACGTCCCGGCCTGCTGGCCCACTTGATCTCGCCAACCCGCGATTCGGCGCACATGGAATTCGCGGCATTGCGCGAATTGCGGTCGCGCGTTGCCGCCGATATCAGCGAGCGCACGGGACTGGTTACCGTGGTCGTGACGCTCCGGGATCCTGTTCTGGCGGCTGCAGTAGCCAACCGGCTCGTCGATCGCGTCGATGAGTTCAACGCGCACACCAATCAGACGAGAGCAGGAGCGACCCGCGTCTTCCTGGAAGGGCGCACACAGGAGACGGGCAGGGCACTGCGCCAGGCGGAATCCGACCTCGCGAAGTTCCACAGCACGAATCGCGATTTCAGGTCATCACCCACGCTGGCGCTCGAGGAGTCGCGGTTGCAGCGACAGGTCGAGATCCACCAACAGGTCTATCTGTCGCTCGTGGAGAAGTTGGAGTCCGCGCGGATAGACGAGGTGAAGGACACTCCGGTCCTGACTCGCGTGGAGCGAGCGACGCCACCGGTCAAGAAGTCGTTCCCGAGGTTTTCGATCTTTGGCCTGAGCGGAGCGTTCCTCGGACTGCTGCTGGTACTGGGCACGTCCTTCGGACTGGCGTACGTGGAGTGGTATAGAAACGAGGATCCCGAAGGATACGACAGACTGGCCGATTCGGCCCGCCAGGCACGTACATCGATTCGTCGGGTGATTCGCCCGCGACCACGGGGGAGAGTTGCAGAGGGTAGCTAGCGACCGGCTCTCGGATCGGATCGACTGGTTGAGCCCTCTGAACGTTCTCTGGGGAGTCGTCGGGATCTACATAGTGGGCCGACTCATCATCGAGCACGTCTTCTCGATCGCCCCGATCTGGGGCGGATCTCTGGAGAGCGAACACAAGGCGCTCTGGTTGGTCGCGATCTTCTGCGCGGCGGTCAGCATAGGCGTCATTCTGGCGCCGCGGCGCCCTCTCGTGCGCATGCTCTTCATACCGCGCGGTAGCCTCGGGGAGCGCCTCGGCACTCTTCTCTCCGTGGTTTATATCGCGATCGGTCTGGGAGCGGTGCTCATGTTGATCAGTCGCCTGGGCGGGCTATCACGCGTGCTCGAAAACCAGGCCGCATGGGCGTCGCAGCTGAAGGAGATGGGGCTGGCTCCGTTGTACGGCCTGACCTTTCTTCTCGTGATCGGATCCACGGTGCTGGCCTTCCGCGCACTCGTTCATGGCCAGCGACTGCGCGCCGCCCTGTGGTTCCTGTGTGTCCTGTCCGTTGCGCTCGTGCTCGGACGGCGCGTGATGATCCTGTTCGCCGCGCTTCCTCTACTATCGGTCGTACACTACCACCTCCGCCGTCTCGACTGGCGCCACGTGCTCGTGCTCGGGACCGTCGGCTTCACACTGTTCACCGGCATTCTCCTGCTGCGCCTCGAGACGGGCACAGGGTCGCTGGCTGAAAGCGTCGGGACATCGCTGGAGTACGCTGTCTATGACGCCCTGGTGATAACCGTCGACGATGCCGACAACCTCGAATCGCTCGGGCCTTCCTACTTCGCACGTCATCCCGCGGATTTCTGGGGAAGCAATGCCGGAGCGCTCTTCCTCCAGCGGCTCACCGGGTTTCAGTGGACCGGGGGAGCGACGCCGCCTACGGCGGTGGGTACGCTCTGGGTCTACTACGGTAGCGTGGGGTTGGTGGCCTGGGGCCTCGTGATCGGGTTCTGCCTCGGTCGTCTCAGACTGGAGGCAACGGGCAGCGCGACCGGAGCGCTGGTGTACGGCTTCGTCCTGTTCTTCTGGTTCGACTTTCTTCGCAATGGGGACATAGTGCTGGGGCTGAAGTTGTTCATTCGTTACGGTGCGATGCTCGGTTTCCTCCTTCTCTGCTTCTATCGCCCGCGTCTGACGGTGGTTCGGCGGCTCGAGTACCTGCCAGAGGGGACGGCCGCGTGATCATGACGGTACGTCACGTGGTAGTCGTGGTCGGGACACGTCCCGAGGCCTTGAAGCTGCTGCCGGTGATCGATGCCTGCGAGGCGAATCCGGCACTTCGTGTGACCTTCCTCGCGACCGCGCAGCACCGGGACATGCTCGATCAGGTGACTCGAGTTTGGGGCCGGTACCCGGACATGGATCTCGACCTCATGCAACCCGGGCAGGACCTCACTTCGATCACTTCGGCGGTCCTCCTCGCGATGCGCGGTGCCATTGAAGAGCTGAAACCGGACGTTGTCGTGCTCCAGGGGGACACCACGACGACGTTCGCGGGCGCGCTGGCGTGCTATTACGCCAAGGTACCGGTTGCGCACGTCGAGGCGGGTCTACGCACCTGGAACAAGTACGCTCCATTCCCCGAGGAAGTGAATCGCCGCCTCACCACTGGACTCGCCGATCTCCATTTCGCTCCCACGCGGGTCAGTCAGGCGAATCTGCTGGCCGAGGGCATCGAGCCGTCGGTGGTGTTCGTGACGGGCAACACGGTGATCGACGCACTGCTTCACATCCACAATCGAACGACATCCGACGCGGCGCTCCGCCAGACCCTCGAGGAGCGCTACAGCTTTCTTTCTCCGGATCGGAAGCTCGTTCTCGTCACCGCGCATCGACGGGAGAGCTTCGGGAGCGGTTTCGAGGAGATCTGTCACGGGATTCGCGCCATTGTCGAGCAGGATCAGGACGTGGAAGTAGTCTATCCCGTGCACCTGAATCCATCCGTGCGGGAGCCGGTGAATCGTATCCTGAGGGAGCATCCCGACCGGTCGCGCGTGCATCTGCTCGAGCCGCTACCGTACGTCGACTTCGTTTACCTGCTCAGCCGCTGCCATATCGTCCTCACGGATTCAGGCGGCGTTCAGGAGGAGGCGCCAGCACTGGGGAAGCCCGTGCTGATAATGCGAGATGTCACCGAGCGTCCGGAGGTCGTGGAGGCAGGTGGCGCGATCCTCGTCGGGGCAGACCGGAACCGCATCGCCACCGAGGTGCGTTGTCTGCTCTCGGTTCCCGAACGGTACCACGAGATGGCTCGCCAGCGCTTCATCTTCGGTGATGGCCACGCAGCGGAGCGCATCGCACAGATCCTCGCGGAGAACCCACTGGTGGTTCCCGAGCGTATCCACGCGCGGTTGGACGAACGAGGCGCGCGGGCCACGCTCGCTGCCCAGTAGCCGTCATCATCGTGAGATCTCTTCGGAACACCGCTCTTTCCGGCGTGGTCACGGGGTCGCGCGTCCTCAGCGTCGCTGTCGTGATGCTGTGGGTCGCGCGGGCACTCGGCCCGGCCGGTTTCGGTAGCTTCACATACGCGCTCACGCTGGCCACCGTGCTCGCGGTCATCCCCGACTACGGCTTCAGCCTTCAGCTGGTAGCCCGTATAACGAGAGCTCCCGGCCACACGCGCCAACTTCTGCGGGCGGCCTCCTGGGCGAAGGGCTATCTGGCATTCGTTGCAGCGCTCGGCGGAGTGGCATGGGCGTTGATCTACCGGCCGCCAGCGGATGTGTTGCGAATATCGGTCGTGCTGTTCGTCGCGGCGATGGCGTTGTCGTTCGGCCAGCTGCACTCGTACGTCTTTCGTGGGAACGATCGCTTCGAGTTCGACGCGATCACCAGCGCAATACAGAATTTCGCACTCGTAATCGGCGTGCTCGTCGTTTACCTCGTGGACGGCGGGCCAATGGGTATCGCGTGCGCCTACCTCGCCGCGCGTCTGCTGTATCTCGCCATCACGAGCAGCCTGCTGCGACGGCAGGCGCGAGATACTGACACCGCACCCGCCCTGACGCCGCTCTCGATGCTTCGGGAGGGCTTCCCGTACGGGGTCCACACGGCTCTCGGTGTACTCTGTCTGAACCTCGATTCGCTGATCCTGGCAGCCTACCAGGACAACACGACGGTAGGTCATTACCAGGCCGGAATGCGGCTCGTGTTTGCCTCGGCCCTTCTGCCCGAGGTTCTGACCTCCGGTCTCTTTCCGACACTGGCAAGGGCATTCGGGATCGGAGAGTCGGAGCAGGCAGTGCGTGTGGGCCGCATGATGCATCGTTATCTGCTGCTCTCCGGGGGATTGGCTGCCGCCGTATTCCTGGTGGCGCCGGTGCTGATTCGCCGCCTGCTCTTCGGGGCTTCGTACGCGGCGTTGGATACGCTGCTCCCCTGGTTCGGCCTCGTGAT
The DNA here is from genome assembly GCA_035688075.1 of Gemmatimonadaceae bacterium. Taxonomy (GTDB): domain Bacteria; phylum Gemmatimonadota; class Gemmatimonadetes; order Gemmatimonadales; family Gemmatimonadaceae; genus JADGGM01. Next base: position 10,220 of record DASSNL010000218.1, on the reverse strand, counting down.
CTTCCTGCGCTACGCGTCGACTACCTACGGCGCAGCGATCACGGCCGTCGGTGCGCAACGTAGCCGCACGCTCGCTCTGCTCGGTGCGGCCGCCATCAGCCTGGCGGCCGACTTCTGGCTCATACCGCGATTTGGCCTGCCAGGAGCGCTGGCTGCATCGGTGAGCACCCAGCTCGTGGTTCTCCTCCTGTATGCGGGGCTGACGCGCCGCTACGTGGGCGGATGGCTGATCGACCAACGTGCCGCGACAGGGCTCGCGGTGCTCGCCCTCATGGGCGGCTTCGCGTGGCGACTGAGCGTGCTTGCGCCTCATATCGTGGCGATTCTCGGCCCTGTAGTTCTTGCTGCATTCACTGTGGCCCTGGCCATCCCGAGCACAGAGTGGCGCCGGCTGCGTCAGGCGGTTCGTGGAGCGCCTGCTGCCGCGACGTACGGCACATGAATATCGGATTCGTTACGCGACTCGACGCCTTCGTCCATCGCGGCGGCGACACGGTTCAGCTGGAGCAGCTTGCAACGGCTCTCCGTGCGGAGGGCCATCGCGTCGACGTTCATGCCGGAACTCGCTTCCAGCTGGACCAGCGATGGGATCTCGTCCACATCTTCAACCTCCAGCGGCCCGGCGAGACGGCGCGGCAAGTTGGTCGAGCTGCGGCGCGTGTGCCTGTCGTGATATCTCCGATATACGGCGATACCACGGGGCTCGACGCTCAGGGCCGCTCGCTGATGAGGCGCGTGCTGGCCCAGGTTGCATCGCCCCACCTGATCGAGCTGGGCAAACAGGGGCGCCGCGTGGCGCGTGGGCTCGGAGAGCTGGAGAGTATCTATCCAGTACTGGCGCGGGGTCCCGAAGGCTTGAGGCGCTGGGTCCTGGATCGGTGTCGCGGCATATATCCGAACTCGGAATGGGAGGCGGAAGGGCTACGCAGATACATCCCACCGGAGCGCGTCGACAAGATGGAAGTAGTGCCGAACGGGGTCGACGTCGGGCTTCTGGAGCGAGGCTGGACCGGCGATGCCTTCCGGCAGCGGTGGGGAATCGAATACGACAAGTTCGTATTGTGCGTAGCGCGCTTCGACGAGCGTAAGAACAACCTTGCGCTGATACGAGCCGCACTCCAGGCCGACGTGCCATGCGTGATGGTCGGGAGGCCCGCACCACTGCATGTCGGCTACTTCGCCCATTGCAAGCGGGAAGCCGAAGCGGGTAGATGCATCCGTATCATAGATGAGCCACTCTCTCAGGAGCAGCTAACCGGGGCGTACCGTGCAGCGCACGCGCACGCACTACCCAGTTGGCTCGAGACGCCCGGGCTGGTCAGCCTCGAGGCCGCGCTTTGCGGGGCTAATCTGGTGCTCGGTGAGTGTCCGCCGGTGCGCGAGTATTTCGGGGCATCTGCCTGGTATTGCGACCCGGGCGAGGTCTCTTCGATCGCCACCGCTCTACGCGCGGCCTACATGGCGGAGAGGAACCTGTACGACATCGATGACCTGATACAAAGGAGATATTCATGGCGCCAGGTTGCCCTGCGCCAGCTGGAGTGCTACGAGCACGCGCTGGGAGTCCGAGCGATGATGGAGGTCTAGGCGATATATGACGAATCGTGAGTCGTCACGGGAGACATCGATAGGGCTGGTAGTCCCGGTCCTCAATGCTGCTCGGTACCTCGATGCCTTTCTGGGATCACTGGAGCGACAGACGATCAGGCCGACGACGTTCCTGGCCATCGACTCTTCCTCCACGGATGACACCGTGGAGCGGCTGCGTGCCTTCGGGGCGGAAGTGGTGGTGATTCCGCGCGCGGAGTTCGATCACGGAGGAACGCGGCAGCGGGCACTGATGCACCTTCCCGAGCTGGACCTCGTCGTCTTTGCTACACAGGACGTCATATTCGCGGACGAATTCGCGCTCGAACGTCTGGTGGCCGGTTTTTCCGATCCGCTGGTCGGAGCCGTATACGGCCGTCAGATCGCGCACAAGAACGCGAGGGCGATCGAGATGCACTCGCGCGAGTTCAACTATCCCGCCGAAGGGCATGTGCGCTCCCAGGCCGACATAGCGGTGTACGGGTTTCGGTCGACCTTTCTATCGAACGCATTTTCCGCGTACCGACCGTCAGCGCTCATGGCCGTCGGCGGGTTTCCGCGCCGCTCGATCTTCGGTGAGGACAGTTACGTCACCGCGAAGCTCATCCTGGCCGGCTGGCGCATAGCCTACCAGGCCGATGCACGTGTCCATCATTCGCACGATTACACGATAGCCGAGGAGTTCCGGCGGTACTTCGACATCGGGGTATTTCACAGTCGCGAACCGTGGATCAGGGAGAGCTTCGGTGGTGCTTCCGGCGAAGGCATGCACTTCGTGCGATCGGAGCTCTCGTTCCTCTCACGCACGGCTCCGGGGCTGATTCCTTCGGCGCTCGCGAGGACGTGCGCGAAGTACGCCGCGTACCGCATGGGGCGCATGGAAGCGAGGCTCCCCACATCTCTCAAGCGGCGACTCAGCATGTCTCGCGGATTCTGGAATTCTTCCCCATCCGTACCAGTGGGATCCAGCGCCCCGGCGGAGGCGACGCTACGGTCATGATAGAGGCATTCAACTGTCTCCGGATATCGACATGACAGCTCGAAAGGGGATCGTACTCGCTGGCGGATCCGGGACCCGCCTCCACCCGTTGACGACGACGGTGAGCAAGCAGCTGCTTCCCGTGTACGACAAGCCGATGGTCTACTATCCCTTGTCTACACTGCTGCTCTCCGGCATCCGCGACATCCTGGTCATCTCGACACCCGATGATGTACCACGCTTCGAGTGTCTGCTCGGGAACGGGCATGACTGGGGTATCGATATCTCGTACGCCGTCCAGCCATCTCCGGACGGTCTGGCGCAGGCGTTCATCATCGGCAGCGATTTCATCGGCAACTCACCCAGTACGCTCGTGCTGGGCGACAATCTCTTCTACGGACACGACCTGGGCGCCACCCTGCGACGTGCGGCACAGCGGACCAGCGGAGCGACCGTGTTCGCCTACCGCGTCACCAACCCATCCGCCTATGGCGTGGTGGAATTCGACGCTCGTGGGCGAGCCATCGGAATCGAGGAGAAGCCCGCCAAACCCCGCTCCAACTATGCCGTCACGGGCCTGTACTTCTACGATGAGCAGGTCGTGGATTATGCCCGTAGCATCAAGCCCTCGGCGCGGGGGGAGCTGGAGATCACCGATCTGAATGCGTGCTACCTGGAGAGAGGAACGCTAAATGTGGAGGTGTTCGGGCGGGGAACTGCCTGGCTGGACACGGGGACGCACGATGCGCTGTTGCAGGCCGGACAGTTCATCGCGACGGTGGAGACCAGACAGGGGCTCAAGGTCGCGTGCCCGGAGGAGATCGCGTACCACATGGGTTACATAGATGACGAACAGCTGGCCCGACTCGCGGCACGTCTCCACAAGAGCTCATACGGCCAGTATCTCCTGCAGATCCTCGAGAATCCCATCGAGCATGAATTTCACACCCCTAGAGATTGAAGGCGTCTACCTCGTAACCCCGCGAGTGTGGAAGGACGATCGGGGCTTCTTCTTCGAATCTTGGCATGAGGAGAAGTTCCGGGACGCTGGCATCGACGCGCGGTTCGTTCAGGACAATTACAGCCGATCATCCCGTGGTACGCTGCGGGGGCTGCATTACCAGATCCGGCATACCCAGGGAAAGCTGGTACGCGTGATGGCCGGAGAAGTCTTCGATGTAGTTGTCGATATCCGGAAAGGCTCCAGGACTTTCGGCCGTTGGGAGGGCGTTACGCTCTCCGCGGGCAACCAGAATGCGCTCTGGATCCCGCCGGGGCTCGCTCACGGCTTCTACGTCATGAGCGACTCCGCTGATTTCTTCTACAAATGCACGGATGTCTATTCACCGGAGTATGAGCGCGTTCTGCTCTGGAACGACCCGGAGATCGATGTCGCCTGGCCCCTGCTCGATGGCGGACCTCCGGTCCTCTCCCCCAAGGATGCTGCCGGTATCCCGTTCAGCGATGCAGAGCTCTTTCCCTGAGCCACTTCCGCGTGGCCTACTGACGGTGATGCGATACACCACGCAGCGCGCCCCCGGGGATGTGGCAGTCATGCATGGAAGCTCGGTCGCATGCGCGTCCTAGTAACCGGATCTCGAGGGCAGCTCGGCGTGGAGCTCCAGTGCTCCGTCCCGGACGGGGTGGAGGTTCTGGCGCTCGACCTGGACACGCTGGACATTACCGATCCTGCTGCCCTGGATAACGTCTTCCGGGAGTTCCTCCCCACAACCGTGATCAATGCCGCGGCGTTCACCGCCGTGGACCGGGCGGAGGACGTACCGGAAGAGGCATTCGCGGTGAACGCGCGGGGTGCCCTCAACGTCGCCCAGGCGGCAGTGCGCGCCGGGGCACGGGTCATTCACGTGTCCACGGACTTCGTCTTCGACGGTGAGTCGCCACGACCGTACGAACCGACGGACGAGCCTGCCCCCGTCAACGCGTACGGGAAGAGCAAGCTGGAGGGAGAGCGAGCAGTGTTGTCTCACGCCGGCCCCGCTGCCCTCGTCATACGGACCGCGTGGCTGTACGCGGCGCACGGCTCCAACTTCGTGACCACGATGCTCCGGCTCATCGGCGAGCGCGACGTCGTGCGCGTGGTGGCTGACCAGGTTGGAACGCCGACGTCGGCATCCGGACTCGCGCGGGCTATCTGGTCGGCCGCGGCCAAGCCGCATCTTCATGGCGTCATGCACTGGACCGACGCAGGTGTCGCGAGCTGGTACGACTTCGCGGTCGCGATCCGCGAGGCAGGGCTGGCCGCGGGCCTGCTGAACAGGGCAGCGCCGGTGCAACCGATCCTTACGCGAGACTATCCGACGAAAGCACGCCGACCGCGGTATTCCGTTCTGGACAAGTCGCTGGCCTGGGCTGCACTCGGAATTCAGCCAGTGCATTGGAACTGCGCCCTGAGGGCAGTGCTGGGAGAGAAGCAGAATCTCCCGCTCGCCACTCGTGATTCACGTCCCACTACGCCGAGAAGTTGATGCGAACGTTACTCGTTACCGGAGGCGCTGGTTTCATCGGCGCCAACTTCGTCCATTACTGGATGCGGCAGCACCAGGATGACAGAGTGGTGGTGCTCGATGCACTCACGTACGCGGGCAACCGTGCCAACCTGGATCCGGTCGACGGCTCCTCTCGCTTCCACTTCGTGCATGGAGAGATCGGAGACTTCGATCTCGTCTCCTCCCTGCTGGCGGAGCACTCGATCGACACGATCGTGCATTTCGCCGCTGAATCACACGTGGATCGCTCCATAGCCGGGCCGGATCGGTTCATCGAGGCGAACGTGCTGGGTACCCATACACTGCTCAAGGCGGCGCGCAGTGTCTGGGCTGATCGGAACTCTCACGAAGGATCGACTGCCGTTCGCTTCCATCACGTGAGCACGGATGAGGTATACGGCTCGCTTGGGGCGACCGATCCCGCCTTTTCGGAAACCACTCCCTACGCTCCCAATTCTCCGTACGCGGCTACAAAGGCCGGCAGTGATCATTTGGTCCGGGCGTACCACCACACGTACGGCCTGCCGGTGACGACCACGAACTGCTCCAACAACTACGGGCCCTACCAGTTTCCGGAAAAGCTCATCCCGCTGACAATAGTCAACATGCTGGACGGCAAGCCGGTGCCCGTGTACGGTGACGGCAGGAACGTTCGCGACTGGTTGCACGTCGAGGACCACTGCAGAGGAGTCGAGAGCGTACTTCTGCACGGACGTACGGGAGAGACCTACAACATCGGCGGGAACAACGAGCGGGCGAACATCGATCTCATTCATCTGATCGGTGCGGAAATCGACCTGCTCTTCCGCGATCTTCCTCCACTGGTGGAGCGTTTCCCGAACGCTCCCGCCGCGCTGGGTGCTCGATCCACCGACCTCATCACTTTCGTCACGGATCGGCCGGGACACGATCGTCGTTACGCCATCGATGCCTGCAAGATCACCCGCGAACTGCGCTACTCGCCCACAGAGACGGTAGAAACGGGCATTCGACGCACTGTTCGGTGGTATATCGACAACGAACCGTGGTGGCGCGCGGTGATGGACGGATCCTACCAGAGGTGGATCGCCGATAACTACGCCGAACGACTCGGCTGAGTCGGATGTGTCGGCGACCGCGCAGCTCGTGCGAGCGTACGCGTCGCGACACGACAGTGCTGAAACCCTCCCCGCGCTCGGTCGCCCGGACTCGGTACGCACGCGACGAACGGTGATGCCGCGAGGCACATCCCGACGCCGCGCCGAGTAGCGCTGCCTGAATCGTCCCCTTCCCTGTGACGCTGCTCACATCGCTTCGCTTCGCGCGTGGTCGATGCGGGAGAGCAGCGCATCATCGCACCGACGTGCACGCTACTTGCTTTTCCTGTTGGCCGTTGGCTGCAGGGATGGTGGACGGCTACGGGTAGCGAGCAAGTGGAGGGACCACCCGTCGCTGTCCTCGCACTGCTGCGTATGCAGTGCGTCCAGCGTAGGAAACGGGTGAGAGTGCGGCGCAGCACACAGGGTGCCGTACCGGGGATGGGGCCATGGAGGCGATGTTCGTCGTTCCGGGAGCGGTCGCCGCAGCTCGACCGCTGGGGATGTTGCGAAGGTACTGTCGGTACGCGGTGCTGCTGATACTGATGGCGGGCTGCAGCGATGCCGTGAGTGGACCGCGGCAGCCAGCGGCGTCGTTCGAACTCGCGGTATCACCACCGGTCATAAGCGGACGTGCCGGTGCGACTACCGACACGGCGCTGATCTCGCTGGTGGATGCCGACCATATCACTGGTCCCGTGACGGTGCACGTCGAGGGGTTGCCCAGCGGCGCCACGACATCGCCTGGCCTCCCGCTTTCGATCACCCCCGGCTCCACCCAGCCAATTGTCATCACTCTCCCGCCTTCTGCCGTCCCGGAAAGTTCGACGGTCATCATCCGTGCGGGCTCGGACAACGAGACCGCTCCGAGCGCCACTCTCGCGCTGCATGTTCTGCCGTTCGCGCGAACCTATCGTGATGGCAATCTCCTGATCCTCGAGCGTCTGGCAGGGCAAGACACCCTTCGCGTGGCGCTGGATGATGCCTGGGGCGGCAGCGTGGTGGAAGCGAGCGTGAATGGGCTGAACGTGGTGAACAGCTACGACCCGGGCCGAGAGATTCAGGTGGCGCTGTACGACCGCGATCAGATCTCCCCTTTGCAGTGGAATCCCGTGCAGGCCGGCGATAGCTACGGGAACGGGAGCAGCGTTGTGGAGCAGCGGCTGGAGCCAGCACTCATCTACACGAAAACTCGTCCGCTCCATTGGTATCCTGACCGGATGGGCGGCAGCGATTCGGTAGCGGTGCCGAGCGACGTCTATCTGGAGCAGTGGGTCGAGCCCGTTCCGGATCAGCCGACAGCGTTTCACTTCCGTTACAGGATTACGCACGTCGGCTCCGACTATCATGCGACCGCGAGGCAGGAGCTACCGGCAGTGTACACCAACAGGGACTTCGACAACCTGGTGTACTACGGCGGTGACGCACCCTGGACGGGCGCCGCTGTCACATCGGCGTCGCCGCTGTCATCGGCGGATTCCGGCCAATTCTTCCGAACCGCGGAGCACTGGTCGTCGTTCCTGAACGCGGACAGTATAGGGGTCACAATCTACGCACCGGATTCCTACGGTTACGTGGAGGCGGCCATCCATCCGAACGGGTCGGGTGGCCCGAAGGGATTGGCATTCAACTACCTTCGCCCGCTCACGGTCTTCGGCTTGTCGCCGCAAAGCACGGTCGAAAGCGACTTCTATCTGATCCTCGGCGATTACAGGGCCGCTCGCCATACCATATACGAACTCAGAGCACGCGAGCGCTCCAGAGACATCCTCGCGCCTTATCTGACAGTGGATCAACCGCGTCCCGAGCAAACGATCAGCGGGGTCGTCACGCTCCTTGGCTGGTGCTTCGGCAAGTCGCCCGTCACGCATGTGAGCGTATCCGTAGATGACGGGCCGCTGCATTCAGCACTCTACGGCGCTCAACGTCCCGATGTCGCGAGGATATTCCCCGGGATACAGCCCGACATCGGATTCGCCCTCGAGCTGGATACGCGCGCTTACGCCAACGGCACACACACACTGCACGTGGAGGCAGTGGACGCAACGGGAATGGCGGCCGTCAGGAACATAGAGGTTCAGATCAAGAACTAGGACGTCGCTCGACGTGAGATCGCGTCGAGCGACGCAGCTGGATCGGACCTCAATGCGCTCCGCGCCGCGTCAACACCGCGGGAACCGTTCGCAGTAGTATCCAGAGATCCGAGAGCAGGCTCCACTGCTCCACGTACTCCAGCTCCACCGTCGCGCGCTCGGGATACTGCAACGTGCTTCGCCCGCTCACCTGCCACGCACCGGTGATCCCCGGCTGCAGGGTGAGCAGAAGAGTCGCCTCTCCGTTGTAGTGGCGGATCTCGTTCGGTACGATGGGCCGAGGCCCGACCAGCGACATCTCGCCTTTCAACACGTTCCATAGCTGCGGAAGCTCATCGAGGCTGGTCTGCCTCAGGAACCTGCCCACACGAGTCACGCGCGTATCGACTTCCTCCGGAAGCTTGTAGTCGTTCTCCACGTACATCCGATAGAGCTGTGGGTCATCCCTCAGTCGCTTCTCCGCGTCGGTGTACATGGAGCGGAACTTGAAGCAGCCGAATGACCGACCATGGCGCCCCACCCGGCGCTGCTTGAAGAAGGCAGGTCCCTTGCTCTCGAGCCGCACCGCCGCGGCGATGAGCAGCATGAGCGGTGAGAGGATGACCAGCGCGATGGCCGAGACGGTGATGTCGAGGAGGCGCTTGAGGACTAGCTGCTGCCAGCGAAGCCCCACCCGCCGCAGCATGATGAAGGGCTGACCGCGGCGCCAGACGATGGACGGCACGATCCCCGCCAGCTCGAATCTCCGGGCGGCCGTGAGCACCTGGCACTCCGTGGTGCGAGCCGCGCGCATCACATTCATCACTGCGTTGTCGTCCACCGGTCCGCACAGGATGAGCGTATCCGCACGATGCTCGAGCAGCAGCGCCTCGAGAGCGTCGATGGTGCCGAGGGAACCGCGTGTGGCTTGAGGCAGCACGTCGACGAACCCGAGCACCTCGATGCCGCCGCGCTCCGTCAGCGCACGCCTGCCTCGCATGTCGATGCATTCGCCCGCATGGCCGACGAGAATGGCACGGCTGAGTGTACCCGCGCTCGGGTGCGGAGCGAATTTGACGATCGCCTGATCGAGCAGCAGGCGGAACGCCAGTATTACCACGAACGCCGGCGGTACGGTCAGGACGTACTGTCCCGCACTCTGCAGGAGCGGCTGCGTCCAGAGCGATGCCCACAGCGGGAGCGCGGTGGCAAGCGCGCATGCGGCGAGTATGCGACCAGGATCGCGGCGTCCGTCGCCGGCGCCGTAGGTGCCGCGCGTGAGCAGGGCCAGGAGCAGCGCCGCGGCGTACTGCCATCCCCCCAGGTATCCGTCGGCGAAGAGCCAGTGGATGAAATCGCCCTGGGCACCGCCAGTGGCGAACATCCGCAGCCCACGCACCACGGTGCGGAGCAGGAGAAAGGCGGCGCAGTCCACGATGAGCAGCGCGCATACGCGGAGCGCTGCTCTGGACATGTGCCTTCTCAGATTCTTCCCTGCATGCTTCTGCAACGCCCTCGAAGCTCGCGGCACCGCGCTCATCGCGGTTTCGGTGTCGACCTCCGGCGTCGGGGGCTCGTACGGCGCGAAGCGCCTTGAATCAGTTGTTGCGGTCTTCACGAGGAAAACCCAAGGGCTGACAGATGAGGATAGATAGCCCGGGCGATGGATCGGCCGGCTGGTGGGTGCGCTCTTCTTTCGAGGGGGGATTATTCGACGCGCTACTGTCCAACGACTGCGGTGCCGCTGGTGCTACCTACCGCACAGTCAGTCGCTCCAAGGAATGCGGGTGTAACCGAACGTGACAATCTCTGCCACATCCCTTGACGACTGAGCAAACATGAGGATACACAATGCGGCGTTTCTTCGACAGTGACTCGTCGAAGATTAGAAAGCTCTAATTCGCAAGAGCTTACGTCGCCGGTAGTAAAGACGATTGACCGGTGCAGATATAGCACCCAACGGGGTCAGGTCTTTAATTTCGAGCGGGCTCAACCATGG
>DASSNL010000203.1:0-9240 GCA_035688075.1 Gemmatimonadaceae bacterium | reverse complement strand
GCCTGATGCACGATGCAAGACCTGACCCCGTCGCTGGGAGCGAGGATTTCGGGTCTCCTTCCGCTCTTGTCTCGTAGTCACCATTGTTGGGGCGGCGGGCCGGGCGCTCGTCGATTCGCTCGGCGCCACACCATTACGCGTTTCCTCGATCGGGGAGGGCTCATGCTCGGCCGCACCTCATCAGCAGCGGGGCTGCTCCTGCTGCTCGCCCCCGCACTCGGCGCCCAGGCGACGACCGAGGCGACTCCGAGGCTTCGGGCGCCACGACTGGCTACTGACAGCGCAGTGGTCACACCGTTGCTACCTGTTCGACTCGCGGACGTACCTGGCTCGATCCCCGCTGTAAACCTGCGCTTCGATCCGTTCACGCGTGAGGCACGCAAGGCCGCTGTGTCGGAGCGCCCTTCGTTGCCGGAACCGGCGACGTTGCCGCGCTGCCCGATGCCGGTGGAACGCAGCGACTCGAGTCACGATCCGATGCCGGTCGCCACTCCGGATTCCACGACGAAGTACTTCATTCGGGTCGCGCCGCCCGGATGCGTCGTCGAATCCTCGCGTTGAAGCGGACGATGGCGCGTCCGCTCTTCAGTGCCTTGCTCGCTGTCGCGATCGCGATCGCCGCGTCGACGCCGTGCTCCGCGCAGCAGCTTGGATTGGAGGCGGATTCGGCCGCCCGAATTCGAGTTTTCCGCATCGGAGATCGAGTACCCCAGGATGCGCGGCTGGTCTCCCTCCGTCGTGACACGTTGGTCTACCAGGTGGGTGGATGCTGTAGCACGGATACGGCCGCTCTCTCATCTCTCGCCGCGATCGACGTGAGTAGAGGGATCGATATCGGTCCGGAGCGCGTCCTGGGCGGGATGGCTTTCGGACTCCTCGCGGGAATGGGAGCAGGCTGGCTGGTGGGCGAGGTAAGATGCTCGCTGCCCGATTCCGGCGAGCTATGTGGAATCGGCGTGGGAGTGTGGATGGTGGCTCTCGGTGCCGCAGGTCTGATCACGGGTGCCGTGTGGGGGATGGAATCGAAGGAGGAGCGATGGGAACGCATCTATCCTCCCGATCAGGCGTCGCTGTTCGTGGCTCCTGCTCCGAATCACGGTATCGCCTTCGGAGTATCGATGCCGCTGGATGTCCATTGACCGTCGTCAACGGGGTCAGGTCTGGCATCGTGCGTAATGTCATCCCCGCGAAAGCGGGGACCCATGTTAGCCAGACAGAACATGGGTCCCCGCTTTCGCGGGGATGACGGTTGATGCGTCCCCGCTTTCGCGGGGATGACGATGTTGAATACAGCTGTCACGCTGGCCGCATCGGTTCACGGTTCCAGACCTGACCCCGTCGTGGCTGGTGCAGGTGCTATCGCTCCCCGCGTGGGACCAGCGCCACGGCGCGGAGCGGCCCGCCCGATCCGTTCTCGATCTTCATCGGCAGCGCGATCACGGTCGCCCCGACGGGTGGGAGCTCCTCGAGCCCACGCAGATTCTCGAGTCCGACGACGTCGTGCGCCGCCACGATCTGGTGCACCTCGAACTCCGTCGACTGTCCGTAGTCGATCGACGCCACGTCCACCCCGATCGCTCCGACTCGCCGCTGCTCCACCAGAAGCCGCACCGCCTCGGCGCCGAAGCTGGGGAAGTGCAGCCGTGATGCGTCGCCGGGGGTGTCGTCTCCCATGTACGCTTTCCGGTCGGGCCACTTGCGATCCCACCCGGTGCGCAGGAGCACGATGGCCCCAGCGGGGATGCGGCCGTGCTCGCGCTCGAAGCTCTGCACATCGGCGACCGAGAGGCGATAGTCGCGGTCCCGTGCCGCAGCGCCGGAGATGTCGATCACGTACGCGGCGCCCACGAGCTGGCTGAGCGGCACCTTGTCCACCGTGTGACCGGAGTCGGAGAAGTGGATGGGCGCGTCGATGTGCGTGCCGCCATGCTCGGGTGCGGAGAACGCATACGCCGAGTAGAAATAGCCCTTCTCGGTGCGCCCGTAGGAGAGCCGCTGCAGCTCGAAGCCGTGGGGCGACGTGGGCCAGTAGATCGTCCGGGCGTCGAACGGGTGCGTGAGGTCGATCAGCTCGTAGCGGGAGAGGTCGAGCACCTGGGCGTGGAGTCCGGCGGCGGAGCAGACCGCGAGCGCCGTGACCAGGAGATGAGTGTGCGCGCGAGACATCGGATCCTCCGGTGAGAGGTGGCCACTGCGTCCCGTCGCTCTGCCAAGCCGATGATGATGGGCCGAGCGAGCAGACGCACGCGGGCCTCGGGGCTGCTCTCTGATGTTAGCGAATCATGACCCACTCCGCTGGCAGGCACTTCACCGGGGTGACCCGACCTCTACAGGGTCGACAGCCACTCCGCCTCGCCCCGCAACCTCGACCCCGTCGCTTCCGTAGTGAGCGATGACAATCAGTCGCCCCTCACCACGGCATCCGCGCGCGCCGTGGGAAGTCATCCCTGACCGACTCGCCCTACAACAGCGAGTGTGGAGATCCCGATGAACGACGCAGCCATGACGATGCTCGGCGTGAGCTTCTTCATCACCATCGGCGTGACGGTGAAGTCGATTGCGAACGTCTGGATGAAACGCATCGAAGCCCGACGTGAGACGATGCCGCTTCACGTCGTTGACCAGCGGCTGGAGCGCATCGAGGCCTCGATCGACGTGATCGCTGTCGAGGTGGAGCGCATCGCGGAGGCACAGCGCTTCGCCGTGCGCCTGGCCACGGAGCGCGCGCCGGGCGGCCTCCCGGCGGCCGGACGCAACCACGACGGCCGGATGGTCACGCCGCACTGAGCGTCGACGGGGTCCGTCGACGGGGTATAACGACGGGGTCAGGTCTTGCATCGTGCATCGGTTGCCCGAAGGCAGCCGATGCACGATGCAATACCTGACCCCGTCGTTTCCGCATCTGGCGGCTCCGCGACTCGCGACGTACACTGGAGCGCTACCGCTCGGCAAACTCTCTGGCTGATGACGACCGGTGGAACCTGCGGCGTAGCTACCGGCGTCCGTTACGCCTCCTCATCCGACTACCTGGACGCCACTTCCCCTACGCGAGGGAGAAAGCTCGTATGCGCATCTCCGCACTACTTGCACTCGTAGTGATGGTGAGCACCACGGCCTGCTCGGGGTCGAACGACACCGCGATCCAGGATTCAGCGTTGGCGTCCAGCGCGCAGCAGCCGGCGGCAGGCACCGACGCCAGCCAGGTTCGACACGTAATCGACTCGGCCACCGCGCGGTTCAGCGACGACGCCGAGCGTGGCGACGCCGCGGGATTGATGGCCATGTACGCGGCGGATGCAGTGGTCATGCAGCCGAACATGCCGGCGTGGCACGGCCACGACGAGATTCAGAAGGGGTGGGCCGGCTTTCTCTCTTCCATCACGATCAAGGAGCTGAACCTCCCCACCGATGACGTCCTTTCGAGTGGTGACCTCGCGGTGCAAACGGGGACGTACACGCTGACGGCCCAGCCGAAATCGGCCGGTGCCCAAGAGATGAAGGACAAGGGCAAATACGTCGTCGTGTGGCAGAAGCAGGCCGACGGCTCCTGGAAGGCAGTGCGCGACATCTTCAACAGCGATCTACCCGCGGGCGGGAGCTGAGCACCGGCGTCGGGCGGCGACGTGTTGACAGGCGGGGGCAAACTTGACCGGCAAATAGTTTCCCTGTAAACTATCAGCCATGCCAAAAGCTCGCACTGCTGGTGCGCCCCGTCCCCGCGGCATTCGGGAGGATCTTCTCCAGAAGACGCCATTCCGCTCCGTTGCGCAGGAAGCGACGATAGCGCTCCTGAAGACGGCGGCCGTCGTCGACCGGTCGCTCGATCGAGTCCTGGCGCCAAGCGAGCTGAGTCATGAACAGTACAACGTGCTTCGCATCCTTCGTGGTGCCGGGCCCGCCGGATTGCCGACGCTGGAGATCCGGCGTCGGATGGTCAACGAGGGAGCGGCGATCACCCGGTTGCTCGACAAGCTCGAGCGCGCGGGGCTCGTGGCGCGCGAACGCCCCGCCCCGAACCGGCGGCAGGTGGTCTGCCGTTTGACGCCGGCTGGCAACGCGCTCTTGGAGCGGTGGTACGAGTCGGTGAGCCGAACCGACGAGGCTGCGATGCGCTCCCTCAGCGAGCGTGAGCAGCGCACGCTGATGCGGCTGCTCGATCGGATCCGTGCCGACGTGCGCCGGCGTGCACAGGAGGCCCCTCCGGCACCGACCTGAAACCTTTTTCGCGCAACATCTATTTCCATGCAAACTATTCGCATGCGGAGACATCCCCGGGCGCTATCACTTGGATCGCGGAGATCACCACCTGGCCGGCGCTCTCCGCCGCGGACTCCCGTGCCGACGCATCCACGCTCGCTGCAGCCGAGCGAGCACACGTACCGAACTTTCACCCTACAGTGAGGAGCATCATGCAGATCGAACGCATCATCACCAGGCCGGACCCCTACGAGCCCTTCCGCCTCGCGCAGGGGTATCGTGTCGGCGACCTCCTCTTTATCTCGGGGCAGGCGGCCATCGGCGACGACGGCGGCCTCGTCGGGGTCGGCGAATTCGACGCGCAGGCCGAGCAGGCGTTCCGGAATCTCGACCGTGCCTTGCGCGCCGGGGGATCCAGCCTCGCCAACGTCGTGAAGGTCACGATCTATCTCACTGACATGCGGAACTTCGCGAAGATCGTGGAGCTTCGCGGACGCTGGTTCACGGCACCGTACCCCGCCGATACGATCGTCGAGGTACGATCGCTGTACTCACCGGACGCGATGATCGAGATCGAGGCGATCGCCGTGGTGGACGCGGCGGCGGACCGCGCCGCATAGCCGTGGGCCGGCCCCGCCTCGCAACCCGCACCCCGCCTCTTCCGTAGTGGCGTATGGCAACGAGTGGCCCCGACCACGGCGCCGGCACGCGCAGTGGAAACTCATCCCTGACCGATTCACCCGATTGTGGCGGGTGTGGAGACACCGATGAACGGCCGTGGTAATGCTAGGAGTGAGCTTCTTCATCACTGAGAGCGATAGATCAGAGGGGCCCGATCTGAAACCGTGGATGCTTACGACCGCTATGCGGGTCGTAAGCATCCACGGTTTCACGTAACTACGCAGGTAGTGTCGTGATCAGCTCGGTGAGTGCGATTGATAGATAGTGGGGTGCAAGAAGCGAAGCCGAAGCGCCGCCGGCACCTCCGTCACCTTCAACGCCCCCCGGGGGTCGGGATCTCCATGTCGCCTCTCGAGACACCGTGCGGTACGCCCCGCTCTTTCCTCGTTCCCGTCATCCTCCCCCTCTTCGCGGCCGCCCTCACCGGGTGTGGGGACGGCTCCAAGGGGGGCACCGGACCCGATGGTAGCGAAGTCGCCTCCGTGGTCCTCACTTCCTCCGACAGCGGCCTGGCGATCGTGGACGACACGACCCGCCTGGTCGCGACGCTGCGCGATGCGAGTGGGGCCACGGTCACGGGCCACACGGTCACCTGGGCATCGAGCGATCCCGAGGTGGCTACCGTGGACGACGAGGGGGTCGTCACGGGACACGCTCCCGGAACGGTGAAGATCACCGCCACGTCGGAAGGGCGGCAGGGCTCGGTCCAGCTCGAAACGGTCTATCGCTTCCGCCAGGTGCGCGTCCGGCTGGAGCAGGCCTGTGCTCTGACCCCTCGCGGCGCGGCCTACTGCTGGGGGAACAACGACGCCGGCAAACTCGGCGATGGCACCACCACCAATCGCTCCCGTCCCACTGCCGTCGCGGGAGACCTCACCTTCACCGATCTCACCATCGGCTACTATCACGCCTGCGGGCTCACCGCGGCGGGGAAGGCGTACTGCTGGGGCTACAACGAGTTCGGCCAGGTCGGTGACGGAAGCACCACCGACCGACATGTCCCGACGCCGGTGGCTGGCTCGCTCGTTTTCACGCAGCTAGCCGCAGGGGGAAGTCACACCTGCGGGATCGCGGAGGGGGGAGACGCGTATTGTTGGGGGAGCAACGATTATGGGCAACTGGGCGATTCCTCGACGAGGTTCCGGGTCGCACCCACGGCTGTCTACGGGGACTCGCGCTTCGCACAGCTCCACGCGGGAGGCTTCTACACCTGCGGCATCGCGGATTCCGGTCTGGCGCACTGCTGGGGATTGAACTTGTGGGGAAACCTCGGCGATGGGACGATGACCGATCGCTTGATCCCCACCGCCGTGGCCGGCGGCATCACGTTCGCATCGATCACCTCGGGTCACCGCCATACCTGCGCGCTCACGCCCAACGGTGGCGCGCACTGCTGGGGCGAGAACGGCTCCGGCCAGCTCGGCACGGGTGATTACACCTCGAGCAAGGTGCCGGTAGCAGTTTCCGGTGGGCTGGCCTTCACCACGCTCAGCGCCGGGCCGGGGGTGCAGACATGCGGTGTCGCCGAGTCGGGCGAGACTTATTGCTGGGGGGATGGTTCGAGCGGCGAGCTCGGAAACGACATGGAGAACTTCGGCGCCAACGTGCCGACAGCCATCGCGGGGGATCTACTGACCACTCAGGTCAGCATGGGCTTCACATCCGCATGCGTGCTCACGTCGGATCGCGCCGCCTACTGTTGGGGCTACAACGCGAGAGGCGAGGTCGGCGACGGAAGCACCACGAAACGCATAGCACCTACGCTCGTGGCGGGTCAGCAATAGGGGGAGCAGGAGTCAGGTCTGGAATCGTGACTCGCTAGCGTTCGCGCGAAGCCATTGCTCCTGGCCGTTCTTCCATCTCGCCCGCGACCTCCGAGAGTCGGCCGGTCCGCACGTCGTAGATGAACCCGCGAATCGCCATGCCTCGCGGGATCAAGGGCGAGCCGCGCAGGAAAGCGACATCGTCGCGCACGCTCTGCTCGACGTCCGTGAACGGCAGGAAGTCGACGTCGTCGGCCGAGGCGCCCAGCTCGTCGTGCAGCTTCGCCCGCAACTCATCGTTCCTGAAGGTGAGCATACCGCAGTCGGTATGATGGATCACGGCCACCTCGCGAGTGCCGAGCAGCTGCTGCGAGATGACGAGTGACCGGAGCGCGTCGCTGGCACGACCGCCCGCGTTGCGGATCACGTGCGCGTCGCCTTCCTCCAGTCCGAGTTGTCGTGAAGGAACGATGCGGGCATCCATGCAGGTCACGATTGCCAGGTGGCGACGCGGCGGCATCGGAAGGTCTCCCTTCGCGAAGTGGGATGCGTAGTCGCGATTAGCCTCGAGGAGCTCGTCAATGGCGGCCATTTTCACCTCCGTGGCCTAAGGGCCTGCGTCTTCGAAGCCGAGAGCATCATCGTAGCTGCGGACAGGGGCCGCAAATGCCGAGCCGCGTGTTGGAGCTCGGCGGCGTGACGGCAGAGCGGCGGAGTCGATTGGACGCGCTTGACAATAAAAGTTCTTCGGTCAAATTGGCGCCTCCGCGCGTTGATCGTTTGTTGTGGCACGCATCGCGGACGCTACTGCCATGCACAACTGCTACGACTGATCGGTCACGCGGAAGGTGTCGAGCGCTGCGGCGGTGGTCTCGATCGTCAGGCACATCCACTGTGGCGCGGCTGTCCTGATCTGTTCTGTGTAGTGAGGGCTGTCGTACTCATGCCCGAAGAGGAACGATGAGCGGGCGGCTCCGGACACGGCTCCGCCTTGCAAGTTCCCTGGAACCCGACGGCGGGTCCATGCGTCGAGCTCACGTCGCTCCAGCGTGTTGTAGCCACGCTCGTGTTACAGCTCTGACGCTCACCCCCGCCCTCGCCGTGCGCCCCCCTCCCGCTCCGTCGGCTGCCTCACCAAATCGATCGTCGAACGGGAATTGGACAGGAACGAGTCGATCGACCTTTCCAAGGGGGAACCATGTCGAAGCAGCAGCAACTATTTGACGCCCTCACGAAATCGACGGCGAGTGCCGTCAGTCGGCGTCAGGCGGTGCGTGGGATCGCTGCAGGACTGGGCGGTATGTTCCTCGCTCTCGCGGGCGGAGGAACGGGGTTCGCGGCACCGCGGACGTGCGTGGTCTGTGAGTGCGGAACGGGACGGCCGTGTAACGTCAAGCTGACGCAGTGTCAGGAGACTCGCGGCTTCTCGGCACAAGTCACCTGCCAGAACTTCTGCCAGAACGCAGGCCAGAGGCTATGCGGAGCGGGCTCGCCGTTCCACTGCCCGCAGGGGTGCACGGCCTGACGAGAGTCATGCCTCGGGTACGGAGTTGCCGACCACGTGCGCTTGCTGACGTCGTGTGAGATCATGACGATCAGCGATCGCACAGTGCACGGGAGGGGAGCATATGCATATGCTCCCCTCCCCGACCACCACGAGCCGAAAGCCGACTCCTCCACTTCACATCGTCATCGTCGGGATGGACGACATGAATTGGCTCACTCTGATCGCGCGGCTCCTCCTGAGCGCCGTCTTCCTGGTCGCCGCCGTTGGGAAGCTGGCTGACCGGCAAGGCTCGCGGGAGGCGATCGCGGACTTCGGTGTGCCGAAGGTTCTGGCCGCACCTGTAGCACTGGTTCTGCCGTTCGTCGAGCTCGTGATCTCGCTTCTTCTCGTCCCGGATGCCACTGCGCGCTGGGGGGCGGCCGCGGCGCTGGGAGTGCTCGCGCTCTTCATCGCCGGAATGGCGATCAGCCTCGCGCGCGGGAGGCAACCCGATTGCCATTGCTTCGGTCAGCTCTCGTCGGCTCCCGTCGGGCGGTCGACGCTGCTCCGCAACGGCGCGCTCGCTGGCGTGGCCGCGCTGGTGCTCCGGTACGGCGGGGAGAGCCCGGACATCGCTTCCATCTCCACCATCGTCGGCTCGAATGCCGCTGGCTGGGTCGCGCTGGTCGTCGCGCTCGTCGCGCTCGCACTGGCGGCGATCGAAGCGTGGTTCCTCCTCAACCTGCTCACTCAACAGGGCCGCCTCCTCCTCCGGGTGGATGCCCTGGAAGTAGCCACCGGTCTGGGAGAGGTCGCCGGACTTCCGATCGGTCAGATCGCTCCCGACTTCGCTCTGCGGAGCCTGGCGGGCGAGCGGCGAGAGCTGGCGGCGTTGCGCTCTTCGCACAGACCGGCGCTGCTGTTCTTCACGAATCCACACTGCGGGCCATGCGACGATCTCCTTCCGGAAGTCGCGCGATGGCAGCGCGAGCTCGCTGACAGGATCGATGTCATTGTGATCAGTCGTGACTCGCCCGAGGCCAACATCGCGAAGGCCGAGAAGCACGGCTTGCGTGATGTGCTCCTGCAGAGGAAGCGTGAAGTGGGCGAGGC
>DASSNL010000198.1:0-11196 GCA_035688075.1 Gemmatimonadaceae bacterium | reverse complement strand
GTACGGCGCGCTGGTGATAGCTGTCGCCTGCTCTTCTCTCGGCGTGTACGTGGTGCTGCGGAGGATAGTGTTCGTCGGCGCCGCGCTGGCCGAGCTCTCGTCTGCCGGGCTCGCGCTCGGTCTCTGGCTCGCGGGGATGGGTGCGGCGGCCACGCTGACCACCCATCCGGTTGCGCTCTCCGTGGTCGTCACGCTCACCGGAGCATTGTTCTTCGGTCTGAGCGGCTCGCGTTCGCGCGTGCCCGCCGACGCCACCATCGGAGTGGTCTACGCGGTAGCGGCCGCACTCGGGATCCTGCTCATCGCGAAGGCAAAGACCGGCGAGGCACACGACATCTTCCTGCAAGGCAACATCCTCGGCATCACGCACTCGGACACCATGGTCCTGGTGGCAGTAACGATCCCGGTTCTGCTGGTGCACCTGGTGTTCTTCAAGGAGTTCCTCTTCGTGTCGTTCGACAGGGAGACGGCGCGAACGCTGGGCTACAACGTCGTCTTCTGGAACCTCCTCCTGTATCTGACCATCGGGTTGGTGATCGCCTTCGCGATGCAGTTCGCGGGAGTGATGCTGGTGTTCGACTTCCTCGTGCTGCCCGCCGTCACCGGACTGCTCCTTTCGCGCAGCATGGCCGGGATGTTCGCGTGGTCGCTGGCATCCGGGCTTCTTGCCGCGCTGATCGGTTTCTCGCTCTCCGTCCCTTTCGACCTTCCATCCGGCCCCGCTATAATCGCCGTGTCGGGCGTGATAGTGCTACTCGCCTGGGTTCTCCGCAGGCGCTGACTTTGCCGGGTCCGCGCCTTGCTGTAGTGTGAAGAGTGCTCGTCGATCCGCTCGGGCCGGTTCCCCGATGCGCGAGCGACGAGCGGCCACGTCTTGAGCATCAACGGTTTATCCTGCAAGTTGCGTAATTACCCAGCGGCCGTGGGTGTCTCCGCGGCCGCCCGCAGGACATCGCCAGGATCCCGGGCGGCAAGAGCCGCCGGGGAGTTTCCCGGCATCGCGTAAGGCTGCTCCAGCCACGGGCGACCTCAGGGTGAGGACGCGACTCCAAGACCACCAGCAACGAGTAGTGAAGCACTGTTCATCGCTCGCGCCGGCGGTTCACGGCTAGATGCATGGAACTCGAACAAGGATCTGAATAGTCATGGCCACGCAAACGACACCACGCGCCGAGGCGGCGGAACGAAAGGGGAAAACAGGGTTGGAGCAGCAGGGGCTCGCGCCGCGCGGGAAGCTGCACTGGAATCTGGTGGCGCCGGAGCTCATACAGGCGGCAGTGCGGCGTGACGAAGGCACGCTCGCGGACATGGGACCGTTCGTAGGCATCACCACGCCGCACACCGGCCGCTCGCCGAAGGACAAGTTCATCGTCAAGGAGCCCGGCAGCGAGAAGGATGTCTGGTGGGGGAAGATCAACCAGCCGTTCGAGCCCGCCAACTTCGAGAAGCTCCTCGCCGATGTGCAGGAGTACCTTAACGGGCAATCCGAGCTCTTCATCGAGGATCTCTGGGCCGGCGCCGATCCCAAGTACCGCCTCTCGGTTCGCTTCGTGTCGCCCAACGCATGGCAGATGCTCTTCGCGCGGAACATGTTCGTCCGCCCCGAGCTGAGTGACCTCCCCACCTTCACGCCCGACTTCACCGTCCTGCATACGCCGGAGTTCCAGGCCGATCCGGCGAAGCACGGCACGCGCTCCGGCACTTTCATCATCATCAACTTCGAGAAGCGAGTCATCCTCATTGGTGGTACTCGCTACGCCGGTGAGATCAAGAAGTGCATCTTCACGGTGATGAACTACGTGCTTCCGAAGCAGGGCGTGCTCTCGATGCACTGCTCGGCCAACATCGGCGAAGCCGGCGACACCGCGCTCTTCTTCGGTCTCTCCGGAACGGGAAAGACCACCCTCTCGGCGGATCCCGAGCGCTACCTGATCGGCGACGACGAGCACGGCTGGAGCACGGAGGGCGTGTTCAACTTCGAGGGCGGTTGCTACGCGAAGGTGATCAACCTCTCGGAGAAGGGTGAGCCCGACATCTACCGCACCACGCAGATGTTCGGAACGGTGCTGGAGAACGTCGTCCTCGATCCCAACTCGTGTCGCGTGGACTTCGGCGACCAGTCGCTCACGGAGAACACCCGCGCCTCGTACCCGCTGCACTACATCCGCAACCACGTGCCCGGCGGTCGCGGCGGCCACCCGAAGAACATCATCCTGCTCACCGCCGACGCGTTCGGCGTTCTCCCGCCGATCGCGCGCCTGACGCACGAGCAGGGGCTCTACTATTTCCTCTCCGGCTACACGGCCAAGGTGGCCGGCACGGAGCGCGGCGTCACCGAACCGCAGGCCACCTTCAGTGCCTGCTTCGGCGACGTCTTTCTCGTCTGGCCGCCCACCACGTATTCGAAGCTCCTCGGCGAGCGCCTTCGCCAGCACGAGTCGCGGATCTGGCTCGTCAACACCGGCTGGACCGGCGGCCCTTACGGCGTTGGCTCGCGCATGAAGCTCGAGTACACCCGCACCATGGTGCGCGCCGCTCTCGCCGGCCTGCTCGACGACGTGAAGACCTTCACTGACCCGATCTTCGGCCTGGCCGTCCCCGAAGAGGTACAGGGCGTTCCCAAGGAGCTGATGCGCCCTCGCTCCACCTGGTCCGACCCCGACGCCTATGACGCCCAAGCCCGCAAGCTCGCCTCGATGTTCGCCAAGAACTTCGAGCAGTTCACGACGGCCCGGGCCGAGGTGAAGGCGGCGGGACCCAAGGGGTAGAAAGCAGAGAGCAGAAAGCAGAAAGCAGTTAACTGCCTCGGGGGTGAGGGCTACCTCCGCACGAGCCGTTCACTGCTTTCTGCTCTCTGCTTTCTGCATCCTCTCTCCTTACCGCACACTCTCCCTACGATGACCACCATCATCATCCGCGATCCGTTGTGGAACAACATCCGGGTGGATGAGCATGCGCTGCGGCTCATCGATACTGGGGTGTTTCAGAGGTTGCGGTATGTGAGGCAGCTCGGGTTGGCGTACCTGGTGTACCCGGGGGCGACGCACACGCGCTTCGAGCATGCGCTGGGAGCTTACCACCTGGCAAGGAGGACGCTGGGGCTGCTCGAGGAACGGGGGGAGCTGAAGGAGGTGGCGCCCGATGAGTGCGCGGTCGTTCGCTCGGCCGCGCTGTTGCACGACGTGGGGCACTACCCGTACTCGCACGCACTCGAGGAGATTGGCGCGCTGCATCACGAGGAAGTCGCGCTGCCGCTCATCACCGAGGGGCAGGCGGCAGTCGAGCTCCGTGAGGCGATCGGAAGCGACGCGCCGGCGCGAGTCTACGCTCTGATCCGTGGCGAGAGTGGGAGTCCCCTTCAGGGGCTCATTTCCGGCTCGCTCGACCTCGACAAGATCGAGTACCTCAAGCGCGATGCGTTCATGTGCGGAGTGCCCTACGGTGAGATAGACGTGGACCGTCTGATCAACTCGCTCACCGTGGTTCCCGACCCCGTGTCCGGGCGACCGTCGGTGGGGGTGCTCGAGAAGGGACTCTCGGCGCTCGAGTCGCTCCTCTTCGCGAAGTATCAGATGTACCGGAACGTCTACTGGCACCATGCAGTCCGCAGCGCCACCGCGATGTACAAGCGGCTGGTGGGCGATGCCCTGCGCGCTGGCGCGCTCGCCCCACGTGCGCTCGCCGGCTACACAGACGAGGGGCTCCTCCACCAGCTCGACTCGTGCGGTGCATCGCCGCTGCTCGCGGCGCTCCGCGAGCGCCGCCTGTACAAGCGGGTCTTCGAGTGCCCGGCGGGCGACCTGGCCGACGGCACCGGCGACTGGATCTCGTTCGATCACGAGCGCACCCGCGCCGCGGAAGATGCGCTGGCCTCAGAGCTCGGCCTCGCCCCCGGCGAGCTTCTCCTCGACTTCCCCGCCAAGCCGCAGATGCTCGGCCTCGACATCCCCGTCCGCCGACGCGATGGCTACGTCCGTCGCCTCACCACCGAGGGATGGCCCGGCGCCATCAACCTCCCCCTCCTCTCCGAACAACTCTACCGCTCCGCCCGCGTCCTCCGCGTCTTCGTCGCGAGACCGGTGGAACTGCGTCAAGAGCGGGTGATGATGCTGGTGAGAGAAAGCAGAGAGCAGAAAGCAGAAAGCAGGAACGGCTAGAGGGTTCAGAACTACAGGGTTCAGGGTTCAGGAACTGCCCCGTGATCGAGATCTCACCCCCGAGGTAGTACCTGAACCCTGAACCCTGCCTCCTGAACCCTGGTAGTTCACTGCTTTCTGCTTTCTGCTTTCTTACTTCTCCTTCTCCCTACCCCTCGCCTCCGCCAGCTTCCGCGCTATACCGCGGTAGAAGGCTGCGTCATCGGCGCGGCCCTGGTCCTCGAGGGTGTGGGCGGCGAGCTCGATTGCGTAGAGGATGTTGCCGAGGTAGAGCTCCGCGAGCGATCCCACCGTCTCGTCGGGCATCTCAGCGGCGGCGCTGCGCGCCGGTGATGAAGGGGGTGCGGATGGCGGTGAAGGAATCGGTGGTCCGCGGCTGCTCGTCGTCGCGCAGAACTCTCACCACGATCGCGGTGATGTTGTCGAGTCCCCCGCGGCCGTTCGCTTCCGCTATCAGCGCGTCCACCACTCGCTGCGCGGGAGCGCGCGAGCCGAGGAGCTGCTGGATGCGACGGTCGTCCACCATCCCAGTGAGTCCGTCGCTAGCGACGAGAAAGGTATCACCCGCCTGCGCCTCGCCGATGTAGATATCGGGCTGCACCTCGGCGCCCGCGCCAACGCAGCGGGTGATCACGTTGCTGTAAGGGTGGTAGCGCGCCTGCTCGGGAGTCAGCGCGCCGGCGTCGACCTGTTCCTGCACGTACGAGTGGTCTTTCGTGAGCTGGACCAGCCGCCCCTCTCGCAGCAGGTAGACGCGCGAGTCGCCCACCTGCCCGATCACGTAGTGCCAATCGTGGAGGCCGAGTAGAGAGACCGTGGTGCCCATCCCGTGCTTCTCGGTCTCGGTGAGCGTGCGCTCGTAGATGGCGGCATTGGCGCGGCTGACCGCTTCGTTGATCGCCCGCGTGGCGTCCTCATCGGGTAGCGTGCGCAGTTCCGAGAGGAGCTCGGCGACTATGGTGACCGCCATCTCGCTCGCTACCTCACCGGCCGCATGCCCGCCCATCCCATCGGCCACTACGAAGAGGCCCTTGTCAGGGTCGGAGTAGAAGTTGTCTTCGTTCCCCGACCGAATCATTCCGGTGTTCGTACCCTGACCTACCTCGAGCTGCACTGGCGATTCGTCCGTAGGAGAAAGACATGCGTCGTCATGTGGCGGCCACGGCCTTCCGTACGAGAAATTGATGGACCATGTTTCCGCTCCAGCGGCAGCCTCCTGGCCGCTGACCGTCGCTCTCCAGCATCCGTGGCGCGGCCCTGGCATGACGGTGGCGCAACCAATCGAAGCTATTCCGTGCCAGGGACGCAGGCAAGCGGCAGAGCGTGGTACGTGGGTTGCGTGATGGGTCGCCCGATGGGCAAGCGGGCCGCTCGGGCGCGCACAACGGGCTTATACACGGAGGACGTATGGGGATCATCGCATGGATCGTCCTGGGCCTCATCGCTGGAATCATTGCCAAGGCCATCATGCCTGGTAACGACCCCGGCGGGATTATCGTGACGATCATCATCGGCATCGTCGGTGCGTTCATCGGCGGATGGATCGGCAGCCTCATCATGGGCCGCGGCCTCAACGGCTTCGGTATCTGGAGCATCATCCTCGCCATCCTCGGCGCGATCATCCTGCTCTGGATCTATCGCCTGGCGGTGCGCAGGACGCCGTAATGAGGCAGGGTTCAGGGGGCAGGGTTCAGGGTTCAGAGAAAGAAGGAAACAGGAATCAGGAAACAGGAAACAGGAACTGCTTGCGAGGTGAGGGCTTTCACTCCGAGAGCCGGTACCTGTTCCCTGTTTCCCGTTTCCTGATTCCTTTTTGCTGTAGTTCCTGAACCCTGCTCCCTGCCCCCTGAACCCTGCCGCAATGCCTCTCTGGCTCCACTGGATCCTCCTCGGCCTCATAGCGGGAGCGCTCGCGAAGTTCCTCGTTCCAGGGCGCGACCCCGCGGGGTGCATCATCACCGTCGTGCTGGGGATCGTGGGAGCGTTGCTCGGCGGCTGGTTCGGATCGCTCGTGGGCTGGGGCGACATCAGCCAGAGCCGCGTCGACATCCGCTCCGTCTTCCTCGCTACCCTCGGCGCCATCCTCGTGCTTCTCGTCGGCCGGTTCGTCTTCCGCTACCGGCGCTGACAGCCAGTGTCGGTTTTTATTCGGACCCAGCGGCGCTATCTTTAAGGGATGAAGTCCCAGATAGTCGTCCGCGGAGCGCGCCAGCATAATCTCAAAGGCTTCGATGTCGAAATACCGCGGCGCGCCTTCACGGTCGTCACGGGTCCGTCGGGATCCGGCAAGTCCTCCCTCGCTTTCGATACCATCTATGCCGAAGGGCAGCGACGCTACGTGGAGTCGCTCTCGGCGTACGCTCGGCAGTTCCTCGAGCGCATGGAGAAGCCGCACGTAGATTACATAGATGGCTTATCCCCCGCCGTAGCCATCGAGCAGAAGAATCCGACGCGGACCTCGCGCTCCACCGTCGGGACTGCGACGGAGATCTACGACTACCTCCGCCTCCTCTGGGCGCGCATCGGCCGCACCTACTGCCCGATTTGCGGCAGGGAGATGCGCCCCGACACGGTCCAGTCGGGAACGGACCAGGTACTCCAGCTCGCGGCGGGGACCCGCTTCTCGGTCGGCTTCCCCCTTCGCCTGAGCGACCAGGTCTCGCACGCCACCGTGATGGAGAGCCTTCGCGAGCAGGGCTTCCTGCGCGTGCTCGCCGATGGCGCGGCCTACCACCTCGACGAGCTCGCGGGCGGCGAGCCGGATCTCACGGCGGTGCGCGAGCTGATCGTGGTGACCGACAGGTTGACCGTGTCGCCCGACGCTCGCGGCCGCCTGGCCGATGCAATCGCCACCTCCTTCGCGGAGGGTGATGGCGAGTGCGTGGTGTTCGGCGGTGCCGGCCCCGACGAGTTCCGCCTGCGCTTCACCGAGCGCTTCGAGTGTGCCTACGACGGTACCCGCGGAGTAGCGCCCACACCGCAACTCTTCTCGTTCAACAGCCCGCGCGGCGCGTGCGCTACCTGCAACGGCTTCGGCGCCACCCTGGAATACGACGAGACGCTCATCATTCCGCACCCTGAGCGGTCGCTCCGTGCCGGCGCCATCGACCCGTGGACCAAGCCGCGCTACGACAACAAGCGAAGAGCGCTGGCGGAGTTCGCGCGCGCGAACGGGATCGACATGGATACTCCGTGGAAGGATCTCCCCGCCGGGCAGCGGGAGAAACTCCTCCACGGGAAGGCGCGAGGCTACAAAGGGATCTTCCCTTTCCTGCGCGACCTCGAGGAGAAGCGCTACAAGCAGTACATCCGCGTCTTTCTTCGGCAATACCAGACAGCACTAGAGTGCCCCGACTGTGGGGGTACCCGGCTGCAACCCGAAGCGCTGCAGGTGCGCGTGCAGGACCGCACGATCGCCGAGGTGAGCGCGCTCTCGGTGCTGGATCTGTCCGCGTGGCTCGACGAGCTCCCCCTCTCACCGTACGAGCAGGCGATCGCCGAGAGCATCCTCGGCGAGGCGCGCGCGCGCACGAGCTTTCTGGTGGACGTGGGGCTCGGCTACCTCTCGCTTGACCGCGCCACCCGGACGCTCTCTGGCGGCGAGGCGCAGCGCATAGCGCTCGCGAACTCGCTCGGCTCGCACCTGGTGGACACCCTTTACGTACTCGACGAGCCATCCATCGGACTGCATCCGCGCGACGTGGAGCGCCTTCTCGCTCTGCTTCGCCGTCTGCGCGACTCCGGCAACACGGTGCTCGTGGTGGAACACGACCTCGAGGCGATCCGCGCGGCCGACTACATGGTGGAGCTGGGCCCCGCGAGTGGGGAGCGCGGCGGCCAGCTCGTTTACAGCGGCAGGGTGAGCGAGGCGGCGGCGAGCCCACTCACGGGCGCGTACATCACGGGCGCCAGATCGGTCCCCCTCCCCGAGGAGCGCCGGTCGCTCGGCCCGCGCTGGCTCACACTCACCGGCGCGAGAGAGCACAACCTGCGCGGCGTGGACGTGCGCATCCCGCTCGGTGCCATGACCGCCGTGACCGGAGTTTCCGGCTCGGGTAAAAGCACGCTCGTGCACGATGTCCTCTACCGCGCGCTGGAGCTCCGCCTCCACGGCGATCACACGGCCAAGCGGCACCTCGGCGAGCCGGTGGGTGCATTCGACGAGCTGACCGGATGGGAAGCCGTCAACGACGTGGTGCTCATAGACCAGAGCCCGATCGGGAAAACGCCGCGCTCCAATCCCGTGACCTACGTCAAGGCGTTCGACGAGATCCGTCGCATCTTCGCCGCGCAGCCGCTGGCGAAGAAGCGGCGCTACACGCCGGGCACCTTCAGCTTCAACACCGCCGGCGGCCGCTGCGAGACGTGCGAGGGGGCGGGCCAGCTGCAGGTGGAGATGGTGTTCATGGCCGACGTCTACGTGCCCTGCGACGAGTGCGGCGGGAAGCGCTTCAAGCCGGAGGTGCTGGAAGTCACCGTCAACGGGAAGAACATCGACGACGTGCTGAACATGACCGTCGATGAGGCAATCCGCTTCTTTCCACGCGAGGAGAAGCTCGGCCAGGCGCTCTGGCAGCTGCAGCAGGTGGGGCTCGGCTACCTGCGGCTCGGCCAGCCGGCGCCGACACTCTCGGGCGGCGAATCGCAGCGCATCAAGATCGCCCGCGAGCTCGCCCTCGCGGGGCGCCGGCAGGGACGCAAGGTGTACGTCATGGACGAGCCCACGACCGGTCTCCATCTGGAAGACGTGCGGAAGCTCGCACTCGTGCTAGAGCGGCTGGTGGAGCACGGCCACACGCTCGTGATCATCGAGCACAACCTCGACCTTATCAAGCTCGCCGATTGGGTGATCGATCTGGGACCCGAAGGCGGCGCCGGGGGCGGCACGGTGGTGGCGATGGGGCGCCCCGAGGAAGTGGCGCGGGTCGAAGACTCTTACACCGGGCGCTGGCTGCGGGGAGTATTGGCGCCGGCCGCTTCCACCCGCCCGGCGCGGGCGGCGGGGTCGCGCGCGGCGCGGCGGATCGCCGCTCCCTGATAGACACTCCCGCACGGCCGCTTTCTTGACACTCGCGCTCCGCCTTGCTTAGCTTTCAAGGTTCCGTAGCATAAGCTCGGCATCATTCGCGAGTAGCTCAGTCGGTAGAGCAACGGACTGTTAATCCGTGGGTCGTGGGTTCGAGTCCCACCTCGCGAGCTCTTCCCGGGAAACGCAATTTCATCACCCGATCTTCATGAGAGGTCCACTCGCCGCGCGGGTGGACCTCTCTTCTCAATGTCGGCTCATCCAGCGAGAATAGCACATGGCATCAGGGGAACGGAGCGAGGGGAGCGGCGCGGCGCCGCTCGTGGGAGTGATCATGGGGAGCCGGAGTGACATGCAGTACATGTCCGGCGCCGCCGAACTGCTCGACGAGCTCGGGGTCCCGCACGAAGTGCGCATAGTCTCCGCGCACCGCACGCCCGACTGGATGACTCGCTACGCGAAGACGGCCGAGGAGCGCGGCCTCCTCGTGATAATCGCGGGCGCGGGCGGGGCGGCACACCTCCCCGGGATGGTGGCCGCCAATACCGTGCTTCCGGTCCTGGGCGTCCCGGTTCCTGCCACGATGCTCAACGGGATGGACTCGCTCCTTTCGATCGTCCAGATGCCGAAGGGAGTCCCTGTCGGCACGCTCGCCATCGGCAAGCCCGGTGCGGCTAACGCCGCGCTCCTCGCAGCGTCGATCGTGTCGCACACGCGCCCCGAGCTGCGCGAGCGGTTGCGCGCATGGCGCGAGGCTCGCACGCGTGAAGTGTTGGAGCGCGAGAAGGAGAGCGAAAAGTGACGCCCATCCTCCCCGGCTCCACCATCGGCATCCTGGGTGGCGGCCAACTCGGAAGGATGGTCACCCTCGCCGCGCGAACGCTCGGTTACCACGTGATAGTGCTCGACCCAAGCGCGTCGTGCGCTGCGGGGCCGGTGGCAGACAGGGTGATCGCCGCACCCTTCGACGACGTGGCTGCCGCGGTGGAGCTGGCGCGTGCGTCCGACGTGGTGACCGTGGAAATCGAGAAGATCGGCGTGGACGCGATGCGCGCCGCCGCCGAGTACGCCCCCGTCCGCCCCGGTGCGCACGTACTGCACGTGGTGCAGGACCGCGGCCGCCAGAAGCGCTGGCTCGCCGACCACGGTTTCCCCGTCGGACCGTACAGCGACGTGACCAGCGAAGAGGAGCTAGAGGCAGCAGCCGTCGAGGCGGGTGGCGACGCCTTCGTCAAGCTCTGCACGGGTGGCTACGACGGCCGGTCCCAGTTCAGAATGACGAGCACCGACCAGGTCGACCAGGCGTGGCGCTCGCTCGGGGGCGGACCGAGCGTGTTGGAGCACGCGCTCGACCTCGAGATGGAAATCTCGGTGCTCGTGGCGCGGCGCCCCGGAGGAGAGAGCGTGGTGTATCCTCCGTCGTGCAACCAGCACGAGAACGGGGTGCTCGACTGGGCCGCCATCCCTGCCCCGGTATCCGACGACGTGGCGCGGCGCGCCACCGAGATTGCGGCTGGCATCGCAGAGAAGCTGGACGTCGTCGGTTTGCTCGTGACCGAGATCTTCGTTCTGCGCGACGGAAGCGTGATGGTCAACGAGCTCGCGCCTCGCCCGCACAACAGCTTCCATCACACCGAGCTGACGGTGCTCACGAGTCAGTTCGAGCAGGCCGTACGATCGGTGTGCGACCTCCCGCTCGGCTCCCCTGAAGTCGTGCGGCCGTGCGCCATTGCGAACCTCTTCGGCGACCTCTGGCTCGGCGACGCTCCGCCTCCCTGGCCCCTCGCGCTCGAGATCCCCGGTGTGAAAGTCCACCTGTATGGGAAGTCGCCCCGCCCCGGACGGAAGATGGGTCACGTTGGCGCGGTGGGCGATACGGCGAACGAGGCGGTGGGGCTGGTGCGCGAGGCGCGAAAGCGGCTGCGGAGCGGGAGTCGCTGAGCGTTCGGTGCGCGCCTTGCAAGCAAACGACGGCAAACGACGGGGTCAGGTCTTGCATCGTGCATCGGTTAG
>DASSNL010000178.1:0-8548 GCA_035688075.1 Gemmatimonadaceae bacterium | reverse complement strand
GCCAGCTCCTGAGCTTCGAGCGGGCCCGGCCAACGTTGGCCGAGCCCGCTCGAAGCTCAGGCCGCGGCACCGGGGATTATCCCCCGCCGCCGGTAGTCGTCGAAGATGCGCGCGAACATCTCCTCGGTATCGACGAAGTCGTGGAAGCCGAAGCGTCTCGCCTTCGAGCCGTCTGCGATCATATCGTAATCCCACGAGAAGACGGCGTCGCCGAACCCCCACGACGACACCTCGCCGTACGAGAGTCGCTCGAGCCCGTACTTCTCCACCATGTCATTCCAGAGCGGCTCCTTGTCGGCCATCACCTCGACGAGCGACATGGGGAGCGGCGGCGCGACCTCCAGCTCGAAGTAGCGCGCGAGCTTCGGCCACAGCTCGCTCCAGCGGAAGAGGTCACCGTTGTTGATGTTGAACGCCTGGTTGGCACATCGCTCATCGGTCGCGGCCCAGACGGTCGCGCGCGCGAGGAGGCCGGCATCGGTCACTTCGAGAAGCGAGTCGTAGGCGCCGGGCTTCCCGGGGAAGCGGAGCGGGATTCCCAGCTCTTTCGATATCGTCGCGTAGACGGCGATCACCATGGCGAGGTTCATCGGATTGCCGAGCGCGAAGCCGCAGACCACGGAGGGACGGATCGCCGACCAGCTCCACGATTTCCCCTTCTGGCGCTCGATGAGGAAATTCTGCTGATCGACGTTGAACTCGGGCGGCATGTGCGGCGGGTCGCTCTCGCGAGCCGGCGTCTTGAATGGACCGAGGTGCGCGCCGTAGACCTTGTAGCCCTGCATGAGGCTCACGTGCTCGAGGCGCGGCGCGATCGGCTCGACCGTGTCGACCACGTTGACGAGCATGGCGAGGTTGGGCGGCACGAGCTCGGCCCACGTCGGTCGCTCCTGGTACGCGGCGTAGAAAATGTGCGTCACGCGCGTCAGCTCTCTCAGCTTGGTACGAAGGTCGTCGGGATCGAGCAGATCCACGCTCACGTGCCGCACCTTGCCGGCCGATTCACCTCCGCGGCGTGAGAGACCGACGATCTCCCAGTCGCCGAGCGATGCGAGGTGGTCCACGAGATTTCGTCCTATGACTCCCTGCGCTCCCACCACGAGCGCCACTTTTTCCGTAGCAGCCATCATCCACTCCTGTCTAAGTTCCTGTAGCCTTCCTGGCTGGCGGCTCCGCCGGTTTCGTCCCTGGGTTCTGCGGCGCGGTCGCCCTGGTGGATGAACTATCGATTATCGATAATGTTCCCACCATTATTGATAATCGATAGCTTTCCTCGCAGCATGGAGTCACCACACCCGACCGAATCACCGATGAGCCTGAACCGTCGCTCCGTACGCGAACAGATCCGGGACACGCTGATGGAGCGCATCCTCGACGGCACCTACCCGCCCGGCTACCGCCTCGTCGAGCTGCAGCTCGCCGGGGAATTCGAGAGCAGCCAGGCGCCCGTTCGCGAAGCGCTGCGCGAGCTGGAGGCGCTCCGCTTCGTCCACTCCCGACCCCACGCCGGCACGCGAGTGCGCGAGGTACCTCCCGGCGAGATGCGCGACGCGTACCGCGTCCGCGCCGCGCTCGAGCGATTGGCCGCCGAGTCCGCGGCGAGAGTGCGCGACGTCGACTGGAAGACACTCGAAGCGGCAGTCAGCGGGATCGAACGCTCGGTCGAGCGGCACGACGTTCGAGCTTACGTCCGCCACGACGAGAGCTTCCATCGCTCGCTCGTGGAGCTAGCGGCGAACCCCGTACTGCAGCAGCACTGGGAGATGCTCTTCGTCTCGACCCGTGCCCGCGTGGTGCTGCGATCGGGCGCCGTCGACATGGCGCGCACCGCCGCGGAGCACCGCCCCATCCTGGAAGCGATGCGAAAGGGACAGGCTGAGCGCGCCGGCAGACTGGCGTTCGAGCACGCGAATCACATCGCCGACTGCCTCGGGCGAGTGCTCGGAGAGAAGGGCGGCGACTTCCCGGCCTGACCATTTCGGCGGCCCCGGGGGTTTCGGTGTTGGTGCGGCCGACCTGGTAACCCTCGGCGGCCTGGCGCTACGGCGCGAACGAGAGCCGGATGAGTCGCCCGGCAATGACGCGGGAGCGGACGGTCAGCGCACGCCGATCAGCTTGTGTGTCTGGATGCTCACTCTGCATCCGAGTCGCAGCGCCGCCGCCATACACAGCTCGGTCGCCTTCCGACTCTCGCTCATCGGTTGGAGCGAGAGCGCGCTCGGGTCGGCGAGCCCGTGCTCCCGCACGAACGCCTCGAAATTCTCGAGGTCGCTCGATTTGCCGATCACCATCTTTATCTCGTTCGCGCCGCGCACCACGTCGGCAAGAATCGGCCGGCCGCCGGGGTTGCCGATCTTCGGTGAGCAGCATACGAAGTCGCACGGATCGCCGCGCGACTCGGCGAGTGCTCCATCGCTCCCCTCGCCAGAGGCACCATGTGCGTGCTCGTAGCCGCGGCTCGAGCGCTCCTCCAGGTGCCCGCGCGCCGTCCCCGACGTCTCCAGCGCCACCTTGAACCCGGCACGGTGAAGCGCGCGAACGAGTGGCCTTATCGGCTGCTCCGCCGGCTCACCACCGGTGAGCAGCACCCACTCCACGCCCGGCGCCTTGGTGTCGCGCTCCGCGCGCACGGCGGCTGCAACCGCTTCCTCGTCGAGCTCCGCCCATAGGTCGTTGCTCCCGCGTGCTTCCTCCAGAGTCGCGCGACGCCACGGGAGCGCGGCCTCGCCCACCGCCCACGTCTCCTTCGTATCGCAGAACGCGCACCCCACCGAGCAGCCGTGGAGTCGGAGGAGAATCATGGGTGTACCGACCATCCGCCCCTCGCCCTGGATCGTCGCGTACAGGTCGTTCACCCGATACGTCACG
Organism: Gemmatimonadaceae bacterium; assembly: GCA_035688075.1. GTDB lineage: Bacteria > Gemmatimonadota > Gemmatimonadetes > Gemmatimonadales > Gemmatimonadaceae > JADGGM01. Next base: position 5,680 of record DASSNL010000178.1, on the reverse strand, counting down.
CTCACGGTCTGTACTCCGCCCATGTATCGGGCGACTCGCTCACGGCGACGGCCACCAGCAGCGGCAGCTCGGGCTTGAAGCGCTCGTACAGAGCACGAGAGATCGCTTCCGCCGTGGTGTACGTGCCGATGCCGAGTACGTCGTTCAGGTTGCGGTGATCGAGCACTGTCTCGATGTAGCGTTCCACGGGCTCGAGCAGAGCGTAATCCAGTACGAACCCGTCGGCGTCCAGCTCGTCGCTCTCCAGCATCACGCGCACCCTGTAGTTGTGGCCGTGTAGGCGCGCGCACTTGTGCTCGGGCGTATGGGCGCAGAGGTGAGTCAACTGGTGCGCGGCGCTGAAGTGGAAGGTCTTCTGGATGCTGTGCATGGTCGGCTTGGTGGAGCTCATCTAGGTCAGGCGCATTCGGCGTCGTGAGCGGAACAGTCTGTCAAACCCCTTTGTTGAAAGTTATATGATGCCCCATCGACCATGACCCGAGCTTATCCAGTCACGAAAGATCGTGCGCAGCCGGAAAAACGGAGACCGTGGTGGGCTCTGGCCAGCGGCTACATCGCGTGCGTCTGGGCCATCCTGTTCGCCTTCGCGAACATCTACCTCCAGCTCGGAGGCCCGGGGCTGACCGGCGTCAGCCACGACTTCCGCGGCGGCGCCATGGCGCTGAACCTGGGAGTGGTTCCGATCAAGCTGCTGGCCGCGCTGGTTGCACTCGGCCTGGTGCAGCCGTGGGGCGAGAGATTGTCACCTCGCCTTCGCCGCCTGCTGCTCATCGCCGCATGGAGCGGCTGCGCCATTCTCGTCGGATACCCCGTAATCGGGATGTCGCTCACCGCAGCCGTCCAGAGCGGGCTCCTCGCTGCTCCTCCCACCGGGTTCAAGGTGGGCGGAGGATTCCAGACCCGCGTCCTGCTCTACGGGACGTTTTTCCTGATCCCGGGAATCCTCTACGCTATTGCCGCGTGGGACTACCGGCGCGCGACGTCGCGCGACCCGGTCGCGTCTTGACTCGATGCACTTTCCGGCCGCGGCCGGAAAGTGCATCGAGTCAAGAGGTGAGTCCGTCGCGCCTCGACAGCCAGCGCCCCACGGACAACGGCCCCGCTCCCAGCAGCGCCAGCGCTACCAGGCTGGCGATGTACAGCAGATTGATCTCGTAGCCGGGTGGGCCGAACACGGGGCCCGCGTCGGTCAGACCGATCGTGTTCACGGAGCTGAAGCCGTAACGCAGCTGCACGGTGAACATCGCTACCAGCATCGACGCGATGAGCGGGATACTCGCCACCGCCACGAGCACGCCGAGTAGGATGGCAAGGCCGCCGAACACCTCGAGCAGCGTGACGATCCACGCGGTGGCCACGGGAAGCGGAACGCCGATCTGGTGAAGCAGCTGGCCGAAGTGCTCAGGCCCCCTGCTCCACTTGGCAATGCCGTGCGCCATGAAGCCGTAGCCGACGATGAGCCGGAGAGGGAGCAGGGCCCAACGCCGTGCTGATGCTTCGTGATTTCTACCGATCATAGTCCTTCTCGCTCCTCCCCGCACTAGCGAGGTCAATGCGGATGTCCTCCACGCGATAGCGGGGAGCCGGTTCAGCCGAGTGACACGGATTCCCGCTCGCGCGCGAATGACGGTGGCGCGTACACGGGAGTGTCGGCTGCTCGCCAGGTCAGATCGCCGTGCGCCCACCGTCGGCGGCCAGCGTCGCGCCGGTGATGTAGCTCGAGCGATCGGACGCGAGGAACAGGATCGCCTGCGCGATCTCCGACGGAGACGCTGTCCGGGAGAGAAGCGTCGTCCGTCCGAGATCGTCGAGCGAGCTCCCCCAGCGCGCGATTACGCCGTCGGTGGCGGTGGGACCCGGCGAGACGCCGTTGACTCTCACCCCCGAGCCCGCGAACTCCGCGGCCCAGGTCCGCGTCAGCGATTCCAGCGCCGCCTTCGTCGCGCCGTACACCGAGAGCCCCGGCATGCCGATCTTCGCGGCCATCGTCGACACGTTCACGATGCTGCCGCGGCCCCGCGCGAGCATTCCCGGCGCCAACGCTGCTGTGAGAAAGTACGGCGCCCGCACGTTCGCCTCGATCGCGCGGTCGAAGGAGTCGGCATCCTGCTCCACGGTCGGGCCCATCGGGAAGGTGGCCGCGTTGTTGACGAGCACGTCGACCTCGCCTGCCTCCTCCGCAACGCGGCGGATGGCATCGCGATCGGTGAGATCGGCATCGATGAAGCGTGCCTTGCCGCCCGCACCGCGTATTCCCCGCACTACCTGCTCGCCCCGCTCGCGTTGGCGCCCGGTCACTATCACATCCGCCCCTTCGCTGGCGAAGAGTCTCGCCGTCTCCGCGCCGATCCCGCTGGTCGATCCCGTGATCAGCGCTACCCTGTCACTGAGCTGCATGAAACGCCTCCGAAGGTAGATTGGATTGTTCGATCCATTCTAACGGCAGCCATCTGGATTGTCCAGTCCAATTTTGTTATCGTTCGACATGACCAACGCACCCGCTCTCCGGACGGACGGGCTCACGCCGAAGGGTCGCGCGACGCGCCTGCGCATCGTTGCAGCAGCCGCCGACCTGATGTTCGAGCATGGCGTCGCACGCACCAGCCTCGATGACGTGAAGGAGTTGGCCGGAGTCAGCAGCTCGCAGCTCTACCACTACTTCGAAGACAAGAGCGCGATCGTCAGCGCCGTCATAGAGTACCAGACCGAGGAGGTTCTCTCGGGACAACAGCCGCACCTCGCGCACCTCGACAGCATCCCTGCGCTGCGCGCGTGGCGCGACGTGCTGGTCGGCTTCCGCCGCGATCTGAATTGCCGCGGTGGATGCCCCATCGGTTCGCTTGGAAGCGAGCTCGCAGATACGGACCGGCATGCGCGCGCCGAGCTCGCCGCAGGATTCCGACGCTGGGAGACCAGTATCCGCGACGGCCTCCGAGCCATGCGCGAGCGGGGCGAGCTGGCGCCCGGCGCGAAGCCGGACGACCTCGCCGTGGCGCTGCTGGCCGCGGTCCAGGGCGGAATCCTCCTCAGCCAGATCCACCGCGAGACGCGGCCCATGGAGATAGCGCTCGACACCGTCATCGATCACATCGAATCGCTGACGGTGCGGCCACGCAAACGACCAGTCAGATCGCGTGCGCGCTGACGCACGACGCGGAGCCTCGCCGTCTTGATGGACGCGACCACTCTCTACGTGCTCGCGGTCATTCTCCTGGCGACACTCATCCGCTCCACTTTTGGCTTCGGCGAAGCGCTCGTCTCAGTACCGCTCCTGGCACTCCGCATTCCTATCGCAGTGGCCGCGCCGGTCGCCGTGCTGGTCTCGGTTTGCGTGGCGGTATTGATCGTCGCGCAGGACTGGCGCCACATCGAGATCCGCAGTGCGAGCTGGCTGATCGGCGCGTCGCTGCTCGGAATCCCGCTGGGGTTACTGCTTCTGACCACGACGAGCGATCACGTCGTGAAGCTGCTGCTCGGCCTCGTGATCGTCGGCTTCTCGCTCTACTCGATCGGCGCGCGCACCAAGCTGCATCTCGAGACCGACCATCTCGCCTGGCTGCTCGGCGCCGGCTTCTGCTCGGGCGTCCTGGGCGGAGCGTACGGCATGAACGGCCCTCCGCTCGCCATCTACGGCGCGCTCCGTCGCTGGTCGCCGCAACGCTTCCGCGCCACTCTGCAAGGGTACTTCCTCGCAGCGAGCCTCGCCGGACTCGCCGGCTACGCCGCGGTCGGCCTCTGGCGCCCACCCGTCACGCGCTACTTCCTGCTCTCGCTCCCCTGCGTGCTCGTCGGCGTCGTGGCCGGCCGGTGGCTCAACGGTCGTCTACGCGGCGATGGATTCTTCCGGCTTGTCTACGCTGGCCTCATCGTGACCGGCACCGTTCTCATCGTGCAGGCGGCAGGGTTCATCTCGTCTTGAAGCGCGGGCGTGGGATAGCATCAGGCGCATCTCTGGAAACAGCGCACGCGGAGGGCGCGGAGGGAACTGAGAGGGCCGCGGAGAGAACCCTGCGTAACGAGTACCTCGATCCTATTCCGAGATCGGGACAGGGATGGCTCAGTGTGATTTAGGGGAACTGCTCCCCCGCTTGGAGTCCTGCCCACCCGGGCAGAACCGGAGGCGAGGGAGCAGTTCCCCCAAAAAGGGAGCAGTTCCCCCAAAACTCACCTGACTCTCACTTACAGTGATGCCAGAACGGAGAGCGGAGCTCATCTCGTAGCGGAGCCCCTCCGCGTCCTCTCAGTTCCCTCCGCGACCTCCGCGTGAACCGCGGGCTGCCCTCCCCCCCGCAGACCAAGCGTCCGCAGCCGCGATGAACCCTGGCCGACGGTGTTCTAGGGTCTCAACCGGCACTCGCTCTCACCGGCAGCTTCCAGCCCGGGCGGATGAAGTGGCAGGTGTAGCCATTCGGGATCCGCTCGAGGTAGTCCTGATGCTCCGGCTCCGCCTCCCAGAAATCCCCGGCCGGAACGACCTCGGTCACCACCTTCCCCGGCCACAATCCCGACGCATCCACATCGGCGATCGTGTCCTCGGCGATGCGCCGCTGCTCGTCGCTAGTATAGAAGATCGCGGAGCGATAGCTCATCCCGATGTCGTTCCCCTGACGATTCAGCGTGGTCGGATCGTGGATCTGGAAGAAGAACTCCAGCAGCTGCCGATAGCTGATCTTCGATGGATCGAAGATGATCTCGATCGACTCGGCGTGCGTGCCGTGATTACGGTAGGTCGCATTGGGAACATCGCCACCGGTGTAGCCCACGCGCGTCGAGATGACGCCCGGCTGGCGACGAATGAGCTGCTGCATTCCCCAGAAGCAGCCGCCCGCGAGTACAGCTCGTTCCTCCGTCATCGTACCTCCTCCACCTGATCCAGGTAGTCACCGTAGCCCTCGGCCTCCATCTGGTCGCGCGGGATGAAGCGCAGCGACGCCGAGTTGATGCAGTAGCGCAACCCGCCACGGTCGAGCGGCCCATCGGGAAAGACGTGCCCCAGATGGCTGTCGCCGTGCGCCGAGCGCACCTCGGTGCGGATTATCCCATGCGAGGTGTCGCGCAGCTCCGTGACGTTGGCCGGCTCGATCGGCTTGGTGAAGCTCGGCCAGCCGCAGCCCGACTCGAACTTGTCGGACGAGGCGAACAGCGGTTCGCCCGACACGATGTCGACGTAGATGCCCGGCTCCTTGTTGTCGAGATATTCGCCGGTCCCGGGATATTCCGTCGCGCTCTCCTGGGTGACGCGGAATTGCTCCGGGGTGAGCCGGGAGAGGGCCTCTTGCGTCTTGCGGTATTCGGGCACGTTCTCCTCCTTCTGTCCTGCGCTCGGCGCAGCCCTAGAGTTCGGCGCGGCGGACCCGCCGGTCAAGGGTCCACGCGTGTCGCGTCGACAGACGTCAGCGCATCTCCTTCCGCACCTCGGTGACGAAGCGCACTGCGTCCTGCAGCGCCTCGACGTGCTCCTCGCGCTGGGGCGAGAGGTACTTGGCGCCGGGGATCGGCGTCGCGTCGGCGTCAGCGACGGAGGGGACGTCGGTGCGGCGCGAATTCTGGTCGGTCGCCTTGGCGAAACCGTCCTGCACCTCGCGCGTCAGGAACCAGTTGAGGAACAGCCGCGTCGCGTTCGGATGGGGCCGGTTCTTCACCACGTAGAAGGTGGAGCCGCCGATGGTGACGTCGTTCA
>DASSNL010000176.1:0-4438 GCA_035688075.1 Gemmatimonadaceae bacterium | reverse complement strand
CGCGTGCAGACTCCGCGCTTCTGCGGATTCCCCTTCAGCGCCGGCGCCTTCTCTTTCTTTTCAACGTCCTGGCGACTGCGCCGGACGAGCTGATTAATAGTGGGCATAGACTGTTGAACTTAGTTGTGGCCGGAGAGAGCGTCAAGAAGCGGGGTTCAGGAGGCAGGGTTCAGGGTTCAGGTACTACCTCGGGGGATGGATCTCAACTCCTGAGCAGTTCCTGAACCCTGAATCCCGAACCCTGAACCCTCCCCTAGATCTCCTCCGCCCCCGGGAACCCCCCGCCCCCTCCGCTGAGGAGCTGGGCAAAGGTGGCGTCGGCCGGTGGGAGAATGGGCTCCTCGGCCGGCGCCGGTACTTCCATCCCCTCGATCTCCACCTGGCTGTAGCGGTACTGACCCGTGCCGGCGGGGATGAGGTGACCGATGATGATGTTCTCCTTGAGACCAAGCAGATCGTCCTTGGCCCCACGGATCGCCGCATCGGTCAGGACCCGCGTGGTCTCCTGGAACGAAGCGGCCGAGATGAAGGACTGCGTCGTGAGGGAAGCCTTCGTGATTCCCAGGAGCAGTGGCTCCGAAGTGGCCGGCTGGCCCTTCTTCACCGCCCGGTCGTTGGTCTCGCGGAAGGTGCCCTTGTCCACGTGCTCGCCCTCGAGAAGCTCCGTATCACCGGGCTCGAGGATCCTGACCTTCTGCAGCATCTGACGCACGATCACGCCGATGTGCTTGTCGTTGATCTTCACGCCCTGCAGACGGTAGACCTCCTGTACCTCGTTCAGGAGGTACTCCTGCACGGCCCTCGGACCCTTGATCCGCAGGATGTCGTGCGGGTTCACGGGGCCCTCGGAGAGACGGTCGCCCGCCCTCACCCGGTCGCCCTCGTGCACGCGAAGGTGCTTACCAGCCGGCACCTCGTAGAGCTGCGCCGGCTGCGTGTCGTCCACCGCCGTCGTCCCGTCGTCCAGGATGCGGAGCGGCTGGACGAAGATCTCTCTCTTGCCGCGCTTGATGTCGCCGAACCTGACCACGCCGTCGATCTCGGAGATCGTCGCCGGATCCTTCGGACGACGCGCCTCGAAGAGCTCCGCCACGCGCGGCAGACCGCCCGTGATGTCCCTCGTCTTGTACGCCTCGCGGCTGATCTTGGCCAGCACCGTGCCGGCGCCCACCTGCTCGCCGTCCTCGATGATGAGCTGGGCGCCGATCGGGATCACGAAGTCGCGAACTCGCTTCTCCTTCCCGCCCTTCTCCTGCACGATCTCGATGTGCGGGTGGAGGCGCTTCTCTCTGTCCTCGATGATGACGCGCTGGCGGAGGCCGGTGAGCTCGTCGAGCTCCTCGGACACCGACTCGTCCTCGATGATGTCCACGAAGCGGACCGTACCCTCGACGTCCGCGATGATGGGCGTCGTGTACGGGTCCCAGGTGAAGACCACCGCGTCCCGCTTGACCTCGCTCCCGTCCTCCACCATGAGGAAGGCACCCAGAGGCACCTGGAAGCGCGAGAGCACGGCCGCGTTCTCCTCCTTCGAGGCGCGGATGATGATCTCACCCTCGTACGAGGTGACGATCTTCTGTCCCTCGGGATTGGTCACGTACACCAGCCGCTCGCCGAACTCGATCACGCCAGCCACCTTCGACTTGCGCGCCGTCTGCTCCGCGATACGAGCGGCGGTACCACCGATGTGGAAGGTACGGAGCGTGAGCTGCGTACCCGGCTCGCCGATCGACTGCGCCGCGAGAATACCCACCGCCTCGCCCAGATCCACCATCTGCATGGTGGCCAGGTTGCGGCCGTAGCACATCCGGCAGAGTCCGCGCTTCGCCTCGCAGGTGAGCACCGAGCGAATCCGCACGGTCTCGATCCCCGCGTCCTCGATCGCGCGAGAGGTCTCTTCGTCGATCAGCTCACCGGCCTCCACCAGAAGCAGGCGGCGGCCCGACTCGTCGATCTCGTGCGGGTCCTCCACATCCTCGGCGGCCACGGTGCCGACGATGCGCTCGGCCAGCGGCTCGATCACATCCTCGCCTTCCTTGAGCGCGCCCACCTCGAGACCGAGGATCGTGCCGCAATCCTCCTCGGTGATCGTCACGTCCTGCGCCACGTCCACGAGACGACGCGTGAGGTAGCCGGCGTCGGCCGTCTTGAGCGCCGTGTCGGCCAGACCCTTACGCGCACCGTGCGTGGAGATGAAGTACTCGAGCACCGAGAGGCCTTCACGGAAGTTCGACTTGATCGGGCTCTCGATGATCTCACCGATTCCACCGGTGAGCTTCTTCTGCGGCTTCGCCATGAGACCGCGCATACCGGCGAGCTGCCGGATCTGATCGCGGCTACCACGCGAACCGGAATCGAACATCATGAACACCGGGTTCAGCCCGCCCTTCGACTCACGCAGCGCCTTGATCATGGCGTCGGCTACGTCGTTGTTTGCGTGCGTCCAGGTGTCGATCACCTTGTTGTAGCGCTCACCGTTCGTGATGTTGCCCGTCTGGTAAGCGCGCTGGAAACGCTCCACGCGAGCGTCGGCGTCGCCGAGCAGCGTGACCTTGTCGGACGGAATCTCGAGATCCTCGATACCAATGGAGACGCCGCCCATGGTGGCGTAGCGGAAGCCGAACTCCTTCAGGCGGTCGAGGAACTGCACCGTGGCCGCGAGCCCGTCCTTGCGGTACGCGTCGAAGACGAGCTCCGAGAGCGCCCGCTTCTTCATCTCGCGGTTCTGGTAGCCCAACGACGGCGGCACGATGCTGTTGAAGAGCACGCGCCCCGTGGTCGTCGCCTCCCAGCGCCGGCCACTGATGTCGTCCACCAGGAAGTGCACCGGCGTGTGGAAGCTCACCCGCCCCAGGGCGAGCGCCATCTCCACCTCGGCCAGCGTCGCAAAGCGCGGCGCCTTCTCCAGGTCCTTCCCGAAGTCCTGCGGCTGCTTGGTGAGGAAGTAGCAGCCGAGCACGATGTCCTGGCTCGGCTCCGCCACCGGGCGGCCGTCCGAGGGCTTCAGGACGTTGTTGCTCGAGAGCATGAGAAGCCTGCACTCGAGCTGCGCCTCGAAGGAGAGCGGCACGTGCACGGCCATCTGGTCACCGTCGAAGTCGGCGTTGAACGCCGCGCAGACGAGCGGGTGAATACGGATGGCCTTCCCCTCCACCAGGACCGGCTCGAACGCCTGGATACCCAGGCGGTGGAGCGTCGGCGCGCGGTTCAGGAGCACCGGGTGGTCGCGGATGATGTCCTCGAGGATCTCGTACACCTCGGGGCTCTCTCTCTCCACGATCTTCTTGGCTCGCTTTACGGTCTCGGCGATCCCCTTGTCCACCAGCTTGTGGATGATGAACGGCTTGAAGAGCTCCAAGGCCATCGCCTTCGGCAGACCACACTGGTGCAGCTTGAGCTCCGGACCCACCACGATCACCGAACGACCGGAGTAGTCCACGCGCTTGCCGAGCAGGTTCTGCCGGAAGCGGCCCTGCTTTCCCTTGAGCATGTCGGAGAGCGACTTCAACGGACGCTTCCCGCGACCACGGATCGCCTTCGAGCGGCGGCCGTTGTCGAAGAGGGCGTCCACCGCCTCCTGCAGCATGCGCTTCTCGTTGCGCAGGATGACCTCCGGCGCCCGGTGCATGATGAGCTTCTGCAGCCGGTTGTTGCGGTTGATCACTCTGCGATAGAGGTCGTTCAGGTCGCTCGTGGCGAAGCGGCCGCCGTCGAGCGGGACCAGGGGACGTAGATCGGGCGGGATCACGGGGATCACGTCCATGATCATCCACTCGGCCTTGTTGCGCGTACCGCCGGCATCACCCGAGCCGCGGAAGGCATCGATGATCTTGAGCCGCTTCAGCATCTGCTTCTTGCGGTGCTGCGACGTCTCCACGGCGACCGATGCGCGGAGCTCGTCGGAGATCTTGTCGATATCCAGGCGGCGAAGCAGCTCGCGCACCGCCGGAGCTCCGATGTCGGCCTTGAACTCGGCGTCGCCAGACTCACGCGCCTTGTCGCGCAACTCGAGGTACTCGTCCTCGTCTAGGAGCTGGTTCGGCCTCACCTCCTGCTGACCCGGCTCGATCACCACGTAGTTCGAGTAGTAGATGATCTTCTCGAGGTCACGCAGGGTGATGTCGAGCAGGTTCCCCATCGGGCTGGGGAGCGTCTTGAAGAACCAGATGTGAGCCACGGGCACGGCGAGCTCGATGTGCCCCATCCGCTCGCGGCGGACACGCGAGAGCGTGACCTCCACGCCGCAGCGGTCGCAGATGACGCCGCGGTAGCGGATGCGCTTGTACTTGCCGCAGTGGCACTCCCAGTCCTTCACCGGGCCGAAGATGCGCTCGCAGAAGAGACCGTCCTTCTCGGGCTTGAACGAGCGGTAGTTGATGGTCTCGGGCTTGGTTACCTCGCCCCACGACCACCAGGTCCGGAGACCGGACATTTCCAG
>DASSNL010000167.1:0-17461 GCA_035688075.1 Gemmatimonadaceae bacterium | reverse complement strand
AGCGACCCCGGCAGCTGCCGGGGTCGCTCGAAATTAAAGACCTGACCCCGTCGTTTAGCTTTGCGACATGACCCAGCCCGACCTCGATTCCTCCTGGCGCACCGATCTTCCAGCGCGTGCCGTGTACTCGGAGGGCGCGGGGATAGCGCGAGTCGTCCCGCAAGCGGTGCGAGTTGTGGAGAGCGCCGACGAAGTGCCCGGAATCGTACGCGAGGCGCGCGAGAGCGGGCGCCCGATCATCCCGCGTGGGTCGGGGAGCGGCATGCCGGGTGGCGCGGTCGGCGACGGGTCGATCCTCGATCTCTCGCGCCTGGACTGGATCGCTTCTGTAGACGTCGAGAGAAGGCGTGTGTGGGCTGGCGCCGGCGCCGTGCGCAGAGCGGTGGACGCCGCTGCCCGCGCCCAGGGCCTTCGCTTCCCCGTCGACCCGTCGAGCGGCGCCTTCTGCACGGTTGGCGGGATGGCTTCCACCAACGCAGCCGGCCCGCACACGCTCCGCTTCGGCTCGATGCGCTACTGGGTAGCCGCGCTCGACTGTGTCTTCGACGACGGCACGCGCGCCGTGTTACGCCGCGGCGAGCCATTACCATCTGGCGTCCCCGCAATCGAGCGCTTCCTCGCCGATGCGCGCGACGCGATTCTCGCAGCACCCAGGCACCTCCTCGAGCACGCCGGCGTCAGGAAGGAGTCGTCGGGCTACGGCCTGGCCGACTTCGCGAGGAGCGGCGACCTGATTGATCTCCTGGTGGGGAGCGAAGGGACGCTGGTGATAGTCGTGGCGGTGGAGCTCGCGCTCGCGCCGCTCCCCGGTGCAACGAGCAGCGTCCTCGCCGAGTTCGACACGCTGGAGGAAGCCGTGGATGGCGCGGTCCGCGCGCGTGAGTCGGGCGCCAGCGCGTGCGAGCTCCTCGACCGAACATTCCTGGACGTGGCAGCGCGAGGTGGATCGGGAACCAGCATCGCTCCTTCTACGGAAGCAGTCCTCCTCGCCGAGGTCGAGGGCGACGACGAGGACGCGGCTGCGCAGGCTGCGCGCGCGCTCGGCAAAACCTTCGAGGATACGGGAGCGACTTCGGTGCGACTGGCCATCGACCGCGCGATGGAACACGAGCTCTGGTCGCTGCGCCACGCCGCGAGCCCCACGCTCGCCCGCCTCGACCCCGAGCTCAAGTCGATGCAATTCGTGGAGGACGGCGCCGTCCCTCCCGAGCGGCTCCCGGAGTACGTGCGCGGCGTCCGCGCCGCGCTCGAGCGCCATGGACTCCGTGGCGTCATCTTCGGCCACGCCGGCGACGCGCACGCGCACGTCAACCCGCTCATAGATGTCCGCCTCCCCGACTGGCGCGAGCGCGTTACGGCGCTGCTCGATGATGTCGTCTCGCTCACCGCCCAACTCGGCGGCACACTCGCCGGCGAGCACGGCGACGGCCGCCTACGCACACCGCTCCTCGAGCGTGTCTGGCCCGCCGAGACGCTCGCGCTCTTCGCCCTCGTGAAGCGCGCCTTCGACCCGACGTCGATCTTCAACCCCGGCGTCAAGGTTCCCTTGGCCGGCCAGCACGCGCTCGGCGCCATCAAGTACGACCCTTCGCTCCCTCCGCTCCCCGCCGCGGCGCGCGCCGCCCTCGACAACGTGGAGCGTGCCCGCGCCTACGCGACCCCACGACTCGCTCTCCTCGAGGCCGAGCAGGGCGCCCAGCGCTGAGCCCAGAGCTCCACCGCCTCCCATCTCCACCCGCGCCGCATTACTCTTGTCAGGCGACGGAGCCATCCCGTCGACCTCTGCTTCCTGCTTCTCGCTTAGTGCTTCCTGCCTCCCGCTTCCTTCACCCTCCGCGCCGTGCCCGAGTTCATCTACGAACCCACCGTCTCGCTCCTCGCGCGCCCGACCTTCACGGAGCCGTCGCACCTTCCTGTCAGCTGGCTGGGCGACTCCACCGACGGCGAGCAGCTAGCCGAGTTCGCGGGGCGGCTCTGCTACATGAGCCAGCGGAACCCCGCCAGCCGCTCCACGCGCGACTACCTCGAGAACATCAAGAAGCAGGGGCACGGCAGCGTCCTGGAGCACGCCAACTATTCGATCCTCTTCGAGGGCGTGAGCCGCTCTCTCACCCACGAGCTCGTGCGACATCGCGCCGGCTTCGCATACAGCCAGCTTTCCCAGCGCTACGTCGATGAATCCGAAGCGCACTTCGTCGTCCCGCCGGCGATCATCGGCGACGAGGCGCTCGAAGCCGCCTGGCGCACCCAGATCGAGTCGGCGCAGAACGCCTACGTCGCTCTCGTCGAGAAGCTGATGGAGCAGTACTCGTGGGTCGAGAGCCGCGTCCACCGCCGGAAGATGGCGCGCGAGGCGGCCCGCGGCGTCCTCCCCAACTCCACCGAGACCAAGATCGTCGTCACAGGCAACGCCCGCGCCTGGCGCACGATGCTCGAGCTCCGCTCCAGCGAAGGCGCCGAGCAGGAGATCCGCCGCCTGGCAATCATCACTCTCCGCCTCCTCCAATCCGAAGCCCCCGGCTTCTTCTCCGACTTCGAGATCTACCTCGCCGACGACCGGCGGGAAGCGGCGCGGGTGATGTACCATAAAGTCTAAGAAAGCAGAGAGCAGAAAGCAGAAAGCAGTGAACTGCCTCGGGGGTGAGGGCCTGCCCCCACGAGCCGTTCACTGCTTTCTGCTTTCTGCCTTCTGCTTTCTGCTCTCTTTTTCTCCCTCCCTCCCCCTCCTCATTGCGTCCCACAACACACCCACTTATTATCCGCCGGCGTTGGAACTGGCATCGTGCTTGCGCAACTGTTACGCGAGCAGGATGTCAGGAAGCTCGCCACTAGCGAGCCCTCCGAACTGGAGGTGGCAGGCGCGGTGACGTTCACGTAGGAATGGTCGTCTGCAAGCCACCGATGGAGGACGCATGACGCGTATAGGGTTCGTCTACAACCAGAAGCCCGACCTGCCCGCGCTCCGACTCGAGGATGGCGATCCTCAGTCGGAAGACGAGCCTCCCAGTAGCGTCCCCGCCGACGACGAGTTCGCCGAGTGGGACAGCGCTGACACCATAGCCGCGGTAGAGAAGGCTCTCTCTCCCCTTGGAGAAGTCGTCCGGCTCGAAGCCGACGCCGATTTCCCCCTCAGGCTCCGTCACTCGAAGATCGACCTCGCCTTCAACATCGCCGAAGGACTCCGCGGCCCCAATCGCGAAGCTCACGTCCCGGCGATCTGCGAATTCTTCGGAGTCCCCTACTCCGGCTCCGACCCCTTCACCCTCTCGCTCTGCCTCGACAAGGCGCGCACCAAGGAGTGCCTCGCCTACCACGGCATCCCCACGGCTCCCTTCGCCGTCGTCCGGAGCCGCTCGAGCGAGGAGCTCCACGCCATTCTCGGCGGCACCGCCGCGCCCTCCGCCTCCCTCGCGCGAGCGCTGACCTTCCCGCTCTTCGTCAAGCCTGTCCACGAGGGCTCGTCGAAGGGGATCACCGAGCGGAATTTCTGCCGCGACGCGGAGGAGCTCGAGGAGCAGGTGCTCTTCCTCCTCGAGAAGTACGCCCAGCCGGTGCTCGTCGAGGAGTACCTCCCCGGCGCCGAATTCACCTGCGCGGTGCTCGGCAACGGCGACGCTGCTACCGTGCTGCCGATCGTCGGGATGCGCTACACGGCGCTGCCGACCGGTGCTCTCCCCGTCTACGGCTACGAAGCGAAGTGGCTCTGGGACCGTCCCGAGAAGCCGCTCGAGATCTTCGAGTGCCCTGCGCAGATCGACGACGCGCTCCGTCGCACGATCGAAGACACGGTGCTCGCCACATATCGCGTCCTCGGCTGCCGCGACTGGTCGCGCGTCGACGTTCGGCTCGACGCAGCCGGCGTCCCGAACGTGGTCGAGGTCAATCCACTTCCCGGAATCCTCCCGGATCCCGCTGACAACTCGTGCCTCCCCAAGGCCGCTCGCGCCGCCGGGATGAGCTACGATGAGCTGATTCAGGCGTGCGCGCGGCACGCCGCCGAGCGGCAGGGGGTCGTCCTGCCGAGTACCCTGGCTCGTGGTGATGCCGGCGACCGCCGGCGAGCCGCGGTAGGAGGGGTGGCCTCATGAAGATCGGCTTGCTGTTCGACGGCGCGTCGGCGCTGGGCGCGAGCCCGGACGTCCTGATCCTCGACACCCTGGAGGCCCTCGAGCGTGTACTCACCGCCGAGGGTAACCAGGTCGTGCGGATCAGCGCGCACACGGATGCCCGCTGGATCGAACGCGTGAGGAAGGGGAAGTTCGACCTCGTCTTCAACATGTGCGAGGGGATCGACGGGATCGCGGCGCTGGAGCCCGCGGCCGCGTCGATGCTGGAGCTGCTCGGCGTTCCTTTCACCGGCGCGTCGTCGTGGACAACGGCGCTCTCGCTGCGCAAGCACGTGGTGAACTCGTTGCTCGACCGAGCCGGGCTCCCTGTCCCGCGCTTCGCTCTCGCGCGCCCCGACACCCCGCTTCCCACGGTGGGCTTTCCGGCCATCTGCAAGCCTGCCGCGGAAGATGCATCGATCGGCATCGAGCAGCGGTCGGTTGTGCGCACTACTCGCGCGCTCGCCGAGCGGATCGCGTCGATGCACGATCGGTGGCCCGAGGTGATCGTCCAGCGCTACATCGACGGCCGTGAAGTGAACGTTGGAATTCTGGGAGACACCGTTCTCCCGGTCTCCGAGATCCGCTTCGACCACATGCCCAAGGGAAAGTGGCGGATCGTGTCGTACCGCTCCAAGTGGGAGACCGGGAGCGATGAAGACAGGGGGAGTGAGCCCCACTGCCCGGCGGAGCTGCCGGCGAAGCTCACTACGGAAGTGAAGAAGCTGGCGCTCGCCGCCTGGCACCTCGTGGGCGGGCACGGCTACGGCAGAGTGGACATGCGCATCGATCGCGCTGGCCGGCCGTGGATCCTGGAAGTGAACGCCAACCCCGACATCGCGCCCGACGCGGGGCTCGCGCGCATGGCGCGCGCGGCGGGGATGGATTACGCGGGGCTGGTGAGCACCGTTTGCGAGCTCGCGCTCGCGCGGCAGGCGCTCCCCGCGAGCGAAGGGTGGGCGATGGCTCAGCGGCTCTCCGGCGTTGCTGCCGCTACCGAAGCCACCGCGCTCGAGCTCTTCTCCAGCGGCAGATAGGAGAGAGTGGACGTTCCCCTACGGCTGGGCGAGCTGGTGCCCGGCCACCGCGACCGCCTCGCGGAGATACTCCGTGGCACCGGAGCATTCTCCGACGACGAGGTACTCGTGGGCATCGATCTCTTCGATGCGGCGATTGCCAGCGAGTCGTCCCACGACACCGACTACTCCTTCCTCGGCGCCTTCACCCCGGAAGCAGAGCTGGTCGGCTACGCCTGCTATGGCCCGACGCCGGGCACCGACCGCGTCTACGATCTGTACTGGATCGCCGTGGACGCGCGTGCGCACGGAGCAGGCATTGGAACCACAATCCTCACAGAGGTAGAACGAAGGCTTCAGCAGCGGCAAGCCCGCATGTTGGTAGCAGAGACTTCGTCCCGGTCCGACTACGCAGCCACCCGCGATTTCTACCGCAGGCGTGGCTACGCCGAGTCCGCGCGCGTGCGTGAGTTCTACGCGCCCGGCGACGACCGGATCATCTTCACAAAAAGGTTCCAACACTCGCCTGACGGCGGGGAGCATAGTCACCATGAGTGAGTGGCAGAAGATACTCAAGGAAGAGAGCATAGCCACGCTGGAGAAGCTGGCCGAGAAATTCGGGAGCGACGCCATAGATGTCGAGGCGCTCAAGCCGGCATTCGAGAACTTCCAGATGCGCATCACGCCGGCTGCGCTCGAGCAGATCAAGGAAGTGGGCGACCCGATGTGGAATCAGTACGTGCCCACCGTCCAGGAGCTCGACATCCACGACGGAATCATCGACTCGCTCGATGAGGACGCCGATTCTCCGGTACCGAACATCACGCACCGTTATCCCGACCGCGTGCTCTTCCTGGTGAGCCCCGTGTGCGCGTCGTACTGCCGCTTCTGCACCCGCAGGCGCAAGGTAGGCGACCCCGAGAAGATCCCCCTCAACCAGTACGATTCGGCGTTCGAGTACATCGCCAGCCACCCCGAGATACGCGACGTGATCATGTCGGGCGGCGACCCGATGATGCTCTCCGACCGCCGGCTCGACTACATCCTCGGGCGGCTCAGGGCGATCCCGCACGTGGAGATCATCCGCCTGGGGAGCCGGATAACCTCGCACCTCCCCGACCGGATCACTCCGGAGGTGTGCGAGATCATCAAGAAGTACCATCCAGTGTACATGAACACGCACTTCAACCACCCGAGCGAGCTCACGCCGAAGAGCGTCGCGGCACTGGGGCGCCTCGCGGATGCCGGTGTGCCGCTCGGCTGTCAGACCGTGCTGCTCAAGGGTGTGAACGACGACCCCAAGGTGATGCTCGAGCTGATGCAGAAGCTACTCAAGGCGCGCGTGCGGCCGTATTACATATACATGGCCGACCAGGTTGCCGGCGGTGAGCACTTCCGCACGACCGTGCAGAAGGGGCTGGAGATCATTCAGGCGCTGCGCGGCTGGACGTCGGGCCTCGCCGTACCGCACTTCGTGATCGACTCCCCCGGCGGCGGCGGGAAAGTGCCGCTCCTCCCCGAGTACGTGGAGTCGATCACCGATGACGAAGTCGTGTTCCGGAACTACCAGGGGCGCCGCTTCGTCTACAAGCAGCCGAAGGTGGCCGCCTCGAACGGCTGTGGCGCCGGCGAAGATGGGGCACCGGACGTAGTGCCGATAGAGATCGCGAAGACGGCGAAAGCCGCGAAGGCTGCGAAAGCCGCGACGAAGGCAGCACGCCGGAGAACGTCAGCCAAGACGAGAGAGAGAAGCTCGGCTGGTGGTTGACGAGCCGCGCCGTAGGGCGCAGGATGGGGGATGGGCCGGGTGAACCATTCGTGGTGCCGCCCGGCCCATTCTTATGTTGCGCACCCTACCCCTTGAGATCTCGCTCGCGGAGGGCACCATGCGACTCGGAATCGTCGTTGCGCTGCTGACGCTCGCCTGTGCAACCGGCTCGTCGGGGAACTCCGCGGACAGCAAGTCCTCGGACCGTCACTCGCGCGACCTGATCACGGCGGAGGAGTTGGCCAGCTCGAAGGCGCGGAACGTGTACGATGCGATACGGGAGCTCCGCCCGAGCTTCCTGCAGGCCCACCGCACCGCATCCACTTCGCCCGTCACCGCCAGAGTCTACGTCGACGGCACTCCCCTCGGCGAGGGGCTCGAGATCCTGCGTCAGATGCGGCCGGACGATGTCACCGAGATTCGCTACCTCAGCGGTCCCGACGCGACCCAGCGCTTCGGCACTGGCAACGCCGCCGGTGCGATCCTGGTGAAGACAAAACACTGAATGCCCATGACTCATCGGCTCACCAACCACGCACGCATCGCTCTCATTGCAATCGCCGCCTCGCTGCCGCGATACGGAGCTCTCACCGCGCAGGCACCGGAGCGCCTCTTCTACTACGTGGACAACGAAGACAGCTACGACTCCTTCGTGAAGCACGTGGATCAGATCGACGTGCTCGGCCCGCAGGTGTACACGGTCGACAGCCTGGGTACCATATGGGGCGGGCTCGATCCGCGAGTGAAGGAGCTGGCGCAGAAGCACCAGGTCAAGCTGATGCCGCTGGTGGTGAACGAAGGGTTCAATCAGCAGGCGCTCCGGAAGCTCCTCGCCGACACCGCGGCCCGCGGACGCGCCACACGCACCATGGCGGAGCTCTGCAGGAACGAAGGGTACTGGGGGATTCAGTTCGACATCGAGAACGTGAACTTCCAGGACCGCGACCTCTTTACCGCGTGGTACACCGAGACAGCCGACGCGCTGCACGCCGTGGGATGCAAGATCAGCATCGCGGTCGTGCACCGTCCCGAGGAGTTCGCCGGCCCCACCGGCTATTCGCGCTTTCTCCACGAGAACTGGCGCGCCGGCTACGACCTCGCCGCGATCGGGAAGGTCGGCGACTTCATCTCGCTCATGACCTATGCGCAGCAGACCCGCCGCACCCCGCCCGGTCCGATCGCCGGCATCCCATGGATGCGCGACGTAGTGGATTACACGCTCCAGTTCGTGCCGGCGAACAAGATCTCACTCGGCATCCCCACCTGGAGCGAGCACTGGTACACGCGCGACGACCCGGATATCCCCGAGCGCGCCAGATCGTGGTCGAGCAACATGAGTTGGGAGTGGGCGAAGGGACTGGCCGACCGTCACGGCGCCACGATCCAGTGGGACGAGAAGCAGGGCGTCCCCTTCGCCTACTACGCGAACGGCGGCGTCTACGAGTGGCTCTTCTTCGAGAACGCCCGCTCCTTCCGCGCGAAGCTCGACCTGATGAAGGAGAAGAAGCTCCGGGGTTACTCGGTGTGGGTACTGGGACCGGAGGATGAGGGAATCTGGAAGGTGAAATAAGACAGCAGAAAGCAGACAGCAGAAAGCAGTGAAAACCTCCAGGATCGAGATTTCGACCCTGGAGGTTTTCACTGCTGTCTGCTGTCTGCTTTCTGCTGTCTTGCTTCTACCTCACCCGCACGGATGCGACGAGTTGGTCAGGCACTCCTGCTGCGGGATCGGGAGGAACTGGACCGTTGGCGTGGTGGTGAGCGCCGTGCCGAAGCGACGGGTGTCTTCCCAGCGGAGCCCCTGCTCGAAGAGCTCGTAGCGACGCTGCTTCGCGATCTCGGCGAGAAGCTCGTCCTGCGTATCGAGGTCGGAAGCCGGAAGAGCTGAGAGCCCCGCCAGCGGCTCGTCCACCGACGAGCTGGTCTGGGTGCGGACTTCGTTCACCAGATCGGCCGCGACGTCGAGCTGCTCGTTCATCCGCGTGAGCGCCTCCGCCTTGATCAGCTTCATCTCATCGGGGAGGTATACCGGGTACGGGTCATCCGGCAAGGAGTACTTCGCCAGCGGGAGGATGATGCTGTCCGCCGGATTTGCGGGGAGCGGCGCCGCCGTGACGTTCACCCAGTACGCCGGTCGCTGGTCGCCAGGCTCGGCTTCCGTGACGAAGCTCTTCAGCGCGCCCACGTATCCGAGCTGGAAGGCCAGGTTCTCCACCGGGTTGCGCGTCGGCGGCGGGAAGGTGAAGACGGAGAGCACGTTGGGATCCACCGCGTCGGCAGCGTCGATCGCTCCCTGGTAGTCTCCAGCCATGAGCGAGTAGCGAGCGAGCATGGCGCTGACTGTGTTCCGGATGTCGAAGCCGGTGCCGAGCAGACGGGCCCGCGACTGGGCTATGTCGGCATCGCTCACCTGCTGCATGTCCTCGTTGGCACTCTGGAGCAGCGCGAGAACGGTGTCGAGAACCATCTCGCGCGGCTGTATCACCGCCGCATCACTCCCCACCGTGATCGGTACCTGGTCATACTGCTGGACCAGCATCCCGTACGACATCGCCTTGAAGAGCTTAGCGAGCGCCGTGAACTGGTTCCGAAGTCCCGTGCCGAGTCCTAGTTGATCGATGTTGGCCAGGATGGTGTTGGCAGACTTGATCGTCTCGTACGAGTTGGCCCAGGGCTCCTCCACCAGCAGGTAGGAGTTGTCGATCGCGGGCGCCGTGAACATTTCCTGGTAGGAGATGAGCGCCTTGGAACGCGTCCCCCATTCGTCGGTACCCAGTGAGTTGGTCGTCAGATAGTCGTCGATCGAATTGGCGTACTGCCCCTGCATGCCCACCGCAAGGGTGTACATGCCGTCGACATTCGAGATCACCTCGCTCTCCGGTGGAGCGTTTGGATTCTCGAGATCGAGGTCGCAGCCGGTGGCGGCCAGTGCTACCAGGAGCGCGAGCGAGCCGCGCAAGGCACCGCGGAACGCGGCGCGCGCGGCACTGCCGAAGTGCGTGCGTGTCGTCATCGTCCGTGGCTCCTAGAAGTTGAGGGAAACCGACATCGTGAACTGCCGTGGCAGCGGCGTTGTCGCGAAGTCCACCCCGCGCGACACCGTGCTCGCCGAGAACATGTTGACCTCGGGGTCGAGTCCGCTGTAGTCGGTCCACGTGTACAGATTGCGCCCCGCCAATCGGAGCGTGAGACGCTGCGCCCCGAAACGGCGCACCCACGGGTCGTCGAAGCTCAACGCAGCAGAGATCTCGCGCAGCTTCACGAAGGTGCCATCCTCTATGTACGCCTCGTAGGTCGTGCTGCGGCCGTTGGGATTCAGGGTGTACGCCCTGAAGGTCGTGTCGCCGCTGATCTCCGCCTCGTTGCTCTTGTCAGCGCCGAAGAGCTGCGAGATGCGCTTCGAGAAGTTCGCCACATCGTTGCCGAAGCGCCCATCGAGCAGCACACCGATCTGCAGCCGCCTCCCGATGTCGAACGTATTGCCGAAGGTTGCCACGAAATCGGGCTCGGGATTGCCGATGATCCGGCTCGCGTTCGCCACGGCTCCGCTCGGCAGTACGTCCTGCGCGCGATACGGCAGCATCACGGTCGTGTCCCGCCCGTTGTAGACGAGGTCGGTGGCCTTCGTGGCGATCGTCCCGTCCGGGTTGCGCGCGAAGATACCACCATAGAACACTCCCACCGGCTGTCCCTCGATCACGGCATTGAGGTAGCCGTCGAGCAGAGTATCGGCGCTCGTCACGAGCCGCGTGACCTTGCCCCGGTTGCGCGCATACGAGAGCCGCGAGCGCCAGGTGAAGTTCTGACCGGACACGTTCACCGTGTTCAGCGCGATCTCCACTCCATTGTTGGTGAGCTCACCGATGTTCTGGTACTGACTTGTGAAGCCGCTGCTCGGAGGCAGTGGCACTGCGAGCACCAGGTCCTTCACGTGTCTGTTGTAGTATGTGAACTCCAGCTGCGCCCGATCCTTCGCGAAACCGGCGTCGAAGCCGAACTCGTACTCGCGCTCGCGCTCCGGCAGGAGCGAGTCGTTTCCGGCGAGCGTGCTGGCGACGAGCCCCGGCCTCCCGCTGAAGGGGAGATCCACATAATTGGCGAAGCGGGAGTACAACCCTGGCGGCTGGCCGCCCGTCTCGCCGTACGCGGCACGGAGACGCAGCGAGCTCACCGTGTTGCCGAGCGACTTCTGGAACCACGGCTCTTCGCCCATGACGTACGACGCGCTCACGCGCGGGAAGAACTGCCACCGCTCATCGGGCCCGAACGCGGAGGACGCCTCGTAGTTGATGCCGGCAGTCAGGTACAGGCGATCCGCGACGGCGGCGCGCTCCTCGAGGAAGAACCCGAGCGTGCGGAGCTCGGTGAGACTCTGCGATGCTGACTGCGTGGCGCCGGAAACGAGATCCTGCCCCGGTTGCAGGTCGCTAGCCGCCGCGCGAACCACCTCGCGCCGGTCGGAGGCGTAGCGGAAACCGGCCGTGCTCGTGAGGCCGAACGAGTTGCCCAGTTTGCCCAAGTGCGTAGCGGTGAAGTCGTTGTTGAACTGTCTCGAGAGCGCCACCGGATTCTCGACCGAACCCGTGAAGTTCGCCGCCCTCGAATACGGCGGCTGGAAGAACTTGGCGTCCTGCCGGTAGTCGTCGATCCCGGCGAGATACTTGAGCGTGATACTGCTGGTGGGATGCGCGGTCACGTCGAAGCCGCCCACCATGCGAGTCACGCGGTTCGGCGCTTCAAAGTTGTTCATGACCTCGAACGCGCTCGGGCCGAGGAGGGGATTGTACGGGTAGCGTCCCGTGCTCTTGTCGAAGAACTGGTTCACCGAGGTAGGCGTGAAGATGACGCTCGTGAGCACGCCCGGCGTTTGCTCGCCTTCGGGGAGATAGTTGGCCTTGGAGTCGGTGTAGCTTCCACGAACCCCCACTTCGAGCTTCTCCGAGAGGCGCTGCGTGAGGTTGGTGCGCAAGTTCCAGCGACGGTAGTCTACGTTCCGGACGATCCCCTGATCGTAGTCGTAGCCGCCCGACACGAAATACGTAGTCGGGCCCGACCCGCCGGAGAGCGACAGTTGATTGCTGGTACCCTGGCCGACTCGAAGTATTTCGTCCTGGATATCCCAGCGCTGGATGGGTTCGCCGATGGAATCGGCGCCTCCATACTGCACATCGGCGTAGCCCGCGTAGGGCGACATGTTCAGATCGTAGCGCTTGGCGATCTTCGAGAGCGAGTATTCGGTTCGGAGCGTGACGTTCGTCTCGCCAGCGCGGCCGCGTTTCGTGAAGATCTGAATGACGCCGTTGTTCGCACGCGAGCCGTACAGCGCGGCGGCCGCGGCGCCCTTGAGCACCTCGATTCGTTCGATGTCGTCCGGATCGAGGTCCGACAGCGCGTTGCTGATGGCCGTGTTGCCACGCGAGGCATTGGCGCTCAGGCTGACGAGCGCGTCGGAGCTGTTGTCCACGATCACGCCATCCACCACGTACAATGGCTCCGAGCCACCGAGTATGGAGTTCGTGCCGCGGAGCCGTACGCTCACGCCACCACCCGGGTTGCCGGAGTTCTGCGAGATGACGGCGCCGGTGATCTTCCCCTGCAGGGCCTGATCGATGCTCGTCGCGGCGGGCGCCTGGCTCACCTCATCGCCGGCCACCGTCTCGACGGTATTCCCCACCACGCGCCGCTCGGCCGGGGCACCCACCCCCGACACGACGACCTCCTCCAGCGTCTTCGCCACCGGGGTGAGAGAGAAGGTCACCTCCGCAGGCGAGCCCTCGCTCACGGTGATGTCCTGGCGCGCCGTGGCGTAGCCGATGCGCCGAGCCACGATGTTGCGAGCGCCGGTCGGCACTGATGAAATGGTGAACCTGCCATCCTGCGTCGTGAGAGTTCCGAGCATGGTGCCCGTGACACTTATCTGCACGTTCGCAATCGGCTGCCCGTTGCTTGCATCGGTGACGCTCCCACTCACGGTCTGCTGTGCGGCAACCGTCGCGGGCAAGCCGATGAACAACGCTAGAATCGATACCCATGTTCGCACGCGTCGCACGACCATCGGTTCCTCCATGATGTGTGGTAATGGCGACTACACCTGTCGCCTCCGCGTCGAGCGGCGAACAAACTTGTAGACGACGATCGAGATGTCAAGTAAGCGAGAAGCAGGACGACCTGTCATGCGAGAAGGGA
Organism: Gemmatimonadaceae bacterium; assembly: GCA_035688075.1. Lineage (GTDB taxonomy): Bacteria > Gemmatimonadota > Gemmatimonadetes > Gemmatimonadales > Gemmatimonadaceae > JADGGM01. The sequence goes on along the minus strand of DASSNL010000167.1, from coordinate 4,385 downwards.
TCGCGGTTATTGTACGCGGGCCGTTAAATGATGCCGAAGCGACCAAGCGATCCCCAGCAACCATCGAGTAGTGCCGAAACGGAGCATTACATGCGCTTCTCTTTCTCGAACACCAGTCGCAGGCCAACGCTTCTCACCGCTCTTGTTCTGGCAATTCTGAGCACGCCTCCTCGTACGGCGGCGCAGTCCGCCGATTCGGCGCGCGGGACGAATAACGTCGTTCTCATAATGACCGATGGCTTTCGTTGGCAGGAGATGTTCAGAGGAGCAGATCCGGCGTTGATGGGTCAAGCTAATAGCCCGTTCGCGGATACCGCCTCACTCCGGGCGAAATTCGGTGGCGCGACGGCCGAGGCGAGGCGCCGTGCACTCCTTCCCTTCTTTTGGAGTACCATCGCGGAGAAGGGACAGATCTTCGGCAACCGCGACAAGGGAAGCGACGTACACGTCACCAACGGCTTCAAGTTCTCCTACCCCGGTTACAACGAAACTCTGACGGGCGCTCCCGACCCGCGCATCAACAGCAATCGCTACGGTCCGAACCCCAACGTCACGGTGTTCGAGTGGCTCTCTCGACGGCCAGGCTTCGAAGACCGCGTAGCCGCATTCGGAGCCTGGTCTCCCTTCGATGATATCTTCAATCGCGAGCGCTCCGGACTGTTCGTGCGAGCGGCGTGGGACATCCCCTTCGATCCGCCGAACGGGGAGCGCCAGGAAGTCATCGACGATCTCTATCGCAACATGACGAGGATCTGGGGCAAGTATCTCAATTACGATGCCTTCGTGCAACAGGCCATGCTGGAGTACGTCCGCGAGAAGAAGCCCCGCGCTCTCTTCGTGGGCTTCGGAGAGACGGACGAATGGGCACACGAGGGTCGCTACGATCTGTACCTCCGTGCCGCGCATCGCTTCGATCACTTCGTCGCCGAATTGTGGGACCAGATGCAAGCCATGCCCGAGTACCGCGGGCACACCACCTTCATCATCGCCACGGACCACGGACGCGGTGATGGCCCCACTGGCTGGCGCAATCACGGGCAAGAGGTAGATGGTGCCGACGCGATCTGGTTGGCGGTACTCGGGCCGGATACGCCCGCTCTTGGCGAGCGCACCAACGCCACTACCGCGACGCAGAGTCAGGTCGCCGCCACCATAGCGGCGCTCCTGGGAGAAGACTTCTGCGCGGCCATGCCACACGCGGCAGCGCCGATCGCCGATGTATTTGGCCGAGCCGCGGAGGCAGCGCCATCACGCCCGCAATGACGTCCTTCGCCACGGTCCAGGCGTCAGGTCTTGACTTGATACATTTTCCGGCCGCCGGCCGGAAAATGTATCAAGTCAAGACCTGACCACTTCCTCTTCTGCTTTCTTACCTGATCACCTTCCCGAACTCCCCCACCTGTTCTCCCACTACCTTCTCGTCGCCCACGACGACGATGGTCATGCGGGAAGGATCGAGGTACTTCCGCGTCATCTGCTGAATTTCCGTGGGTGTCACGGCGCGGACGCGGCGGACCCAGCCGGTGAGATAGCTGTCGGGAAGTCCCTGCAAATTGATGAAGGAGAGCTGGTTGATTATGCCGCCGCGAGTCGAGTTCTGGAGAACGAACGTGCCCGCGAGGTAATTCTGAATTCCGGTCAGCTCCGAATCGGAAGGCGCGGCGCCGCGCAGGCGCTCTACCTCGCCCAGGATCTCCTTTATCGAAGGACCCGTGAACTGCGTGGTGACGTCGGCCTGCTCGGCCCAGTACGAGTCGTGGTAGCGGCTGGACACGTTGCTGAAGGGTGAGTACGTGTAGCCCTTCTGCTCGCGGATGTTGCTGGTGATGCGCGAGGCGAAGGAGCCGCCGAGCAACGCGTTGGTGACGAGGAGCGGGACGTAGTCCGGACTCGTGGGCCCGGCTACCGGGAGCCCGATCAGAAGCGTGGACTGCGGCGCCTTCGGGCGGTCTATCAGGTAGACTGTACGCGTGCTGCTCGAATGCGGCGTCGGTGCCTTCGCGGCCGCGCCACGCTTCCAGCCCCCGAACGAGTCGCGGATCGCTGCCTCGACCTTGGCGGCATCGAAGCGGCCTACCACGTAGAGGTGCGCGCGCGCCGCGCCGAAGTTCGCCTCGTAGAAGCTGCGAACGTTGGCGATGGTGAAGCCCTTCACCATCTCGGGGGTCGGGAAGACTCGCCCGTACGGATGATCGGGATAGAGGACCGCGCGGAACTTCTGCAGGGCGAGCGGCTGCGGCTGAGTCAAGGCCACCGCGAGCTCGCGCAGGCCATTGTCCTTGATGCGCTGGAGCTCGGAATCGGGGAGCGCAGGATTGATAGCGACGTCGGCCACCAGCGCGGTCATCTTCGGCGCGAACTCCGAGAGTACCGAGCCGCCGATGGTCGTCTGATCCATCCCCACTGAAACATCGAGCGAGCCGCCCATCGAGGCGGCCTCGCGAGCCAGCTGCTCGGCGCTCCTCGTGGTAGTGCCCTGCTCCATCAGATCGCCCAGCACATCGGCGAGCGAAACCTGTTTGGCCGATTCGTTGACGTTGCCGGCGCGCACCACGAGCTCGACGTCCACCTTCGGGAGCGAGCCATACTGCACGAGCGTGACCGCCATCCCGTTGGGGAGGGTGAGCTCCCGCTTCTCCGGAAGGATGAACGATACCGGCGGACCGGCAGGCGGCGGCGCCTCCTTCTGAGCCGCTGATGGGACCGTCGCGGTCATTAGCAGCAGAACCGGGAGAGTGAGTCGGCGCGAGATGGTGCGCGCGAATTCCGCGGTGGTCATCACGATCCCCTCCCCTGGTTGGAGTGCGATGTGGTGGTGGAATCGGCCGGAGCCTTGGACTCGGCGGGAGTGGCCGCGGCTCCCGGTTCGACGATGAGCACTGTTCTATTCGTCGGGCGCAGGTATTCCTGGGCCGTCTTCTGGATCAGCTCCGGCGTGACGGCACGGAGATGGTCCTCGATCTGGTTGATGCGTGCCGGATCGCTGTCAAAGAGCGCGAATGACGCCAGCAGGTCGGCACGGCCGAAACCGAACATCCCGCCGAGCGTGTCGTAGAGATCGGAGCGCATCTTCACGATCGCGCGGTCGAGCGTGGCTCGATCGACCGGAGCGCTCCGGAGCGGAGCGATCACGCCGTCCATCACCTTCAGAATCGAGTCGGCGGATACGTCCTTGTCGTGGATGAGCGACGCCATCCAGAGCATCGGCCCCTCGTAGTCGTACATGTTGCCGAGGAGGTTGATGCCGCCGCTCACGTCGCCGGTGAGACCGGTACGCTGCACGAGCGCCTGGTAAAGGCGACTGTCCTTCCCCTGCAGGAGGATCTGGTCGATGATCCCCATGGCGTAGTATTCGGGCGTCCCGCGCTCCGGCATGTGGTAGGCGATCGCGAGCGCCGGCCGCGGTGCCAGCGGATCCTTCTTGGTTTCACGCTTCTCGGCGGTCTGCCGCGGCTCGGTGAGATCGGGCATCGGCGGCCGATCTACCGAAGGGATGTTCGAGAAGTACTGCTCGACCCATTGTTTCGCCTGCGCCGGCTCGAAGTCGCCTACCACCACGAGTACGGCGTTGTTGGGCGAGTAGTACTGCTTGAAAAACGTCTTCGCGTCCTCGAGCGTGGCTGCGTCGATGTCGGCGAGGTCGCCGTAGAAGTTGTGCGCGTTGTACCAGTTCGTGTTGGCCACCTGTGGCATGTCCAGCCAGGGGAAGCCGCCGTACGGCTGGTTGAGCACGTTCACCCGGACCTCGTTCTTCACGACTCCCTGCTGGTTGGTGAGGTTGTCCTGAGTGATGTCGAGCCCGCGCATCCGGTCGGCCTCGGCCCAGAGCATGGTCCGCAGCGTGTTGGATGGTACGATCTCGAAGTAGTTCGTGAAGTCGAAGCGCGTGGAGCCATTGAGGATCCCGCCGTTCGCCTGGATGAGCTTCACGAACTCCATCTTCCCCAGATTCTCCGAGCCCTGGAACATGAGGTGCTCGAAGAGGTGGGCAAAGCCGGTTCGCTCGCGCGGCTCGATGCGGAAGCCGATGTGGTAGTAGGCGGCCACGGTGACGATCGGCGCCGAGGTGTCGGGCGAGAGTACTACCTTCAGCCCGTTCGGTAGCGTGTCATAGATGACAGGGAAGTCGATCTTCTCCTGTGCTCGAGCGCCGGGAGGTGCGGCAGCCAACGCCGCGAGGCACGCGAGTGCCGCGACGGCGGCGCGTACGGTTCGAGTTTGCATTTTCTCTTCGATTGGAGAATCGGCGGTACGTGCTGGACCAAGACGCCCGTAGCACATACCGAAACGGGGCACGTGTAGGTTTCACGCCCCTGAACGACGGGGTCAGGTCTTTTGAACGACGGGTCAGGTCTTGCATCGTGCGTCGGCCTGCCTTGGCAGGC
>DASSNL010000166.1:0-20568 GCA_035688075.1 Gemmatimonadaceae bacterium | reverse complement strand
ACGCGACGATACTTGGACGCCTGGTACAGCGGCGACACCTGCTGACCGATGGCGGATGCGTATGTCGCGCGCGGACGGTACTGCACGCCGGGCGCGCCGCCTCCACCGCGATGGCCTGGCTTCCACTGATACGGATAGTGGCCGCGGTATACCGGCCGGTTCACGACGATCACGCTAGGATAGTGATAGCCGCAACCATAGCACCCGTAGTACACGGGGTAGCTCCGGTAGTACGGCCGATAGTAGTAGAACGGATCGTGATAGAACGGATCGTAGTAGAACGGGTCGTACCACGCCGAGCGGAATCGTCCCCAACCGAACCCTACGGAGACGCTGAAGTACGAGCCTGATCCGCACCACGCCGAGTAATAGCACCCCACCGGGTACGGATACACGTACGGCGCCGGATACATCGTCACGTATTGCGTGGTCCCGCTGTACGCCACCTGGCGTGCCACCGAATAGCTCGTCAGATCGTAATCGAAGTGACCAGTGCTCATGCGCTGCGCGAGCTCGGTGAGCGCCGCTTCGGGATCGCCCTGCATCTGCGAGCCATCGAGGACCCGGTAATCCCAGTGATCGCCGAGGAGGTAGTCGTTGAAGCGGAACGGCTCAGTGGACCAGGCCGCGTAGACGGTCCCGGTACCGCTGCTCGACGACACCGCGAACGCGCTGCGGTCGCCACGGCCGCGGATCTCGTACGAGCCGTTGCCGCGCACGAAGTTGTCGTCGCCGGGATCCAGCGGGAAGAGAACGCGCACGTACCCGTCCGGGCTCAGGCGGAGCACCAACAGATAGCCGTCGTCGCGCACGCTGACCGTGACTCGCGCTTCGTCGCCGGGCTCGTAGTCCCTGCGATCGAGTGAGACCCGTATCGACGGGTCGGCCGCGCTGGCGCGCGTGGCGCCCGCCAGGAAGGAATTGGCTGCCGGAGTCGGGGTGGCGATCGGCAGCATCAGCGAAAGCAGTGCGACGGAGAACATGGCTCCTCCGGGGTCCACGGTTCCGGCCACTACCTCGGCCGGTCGAGCTTTGAGACCTGGGCGCTGCGGCGCGCCCCACACCCTCATTGAGGCGAAACCCGTGCCCGATCGCAACTCATTGAAAGTTAACCTGTTGCACAACTCGGAGGGGTGCCGCTGTCCGCCTCTCCGGACGCCTCGTGTGCCTCTGAGTGGACGACCCGAATCGCTCCGTGGATAGCTCGACCGACCGGCGAGCGATTGCCGGTCGGTCCCCGAGCTCTAGAAGCCGATCCGGAGCCCCGCTGTGAGCGCCCAGTTGTGTACCATGGGCGTGTTCACCTTCAGCGACGTGGCCTCTCGAACATCGAACTTCCCAACGTAATCCTTTGCCAAAAGTCGCAACCCTACTGCCCGGGACATCTGGTAGTCCACGCCGACACCAGCGTTGAAGGCGAAGTTCGTAGCGTCGGTCTTCAGGAAGTCGGCGGGTGCAACCTCATAGTGAATCGCCCCCGCTCCCACCTGCACGAACGGCTTCACGGGAAAACCGGAGCTGCCGGTGGGAATGCCGAGCTGAAGACCGCCATCGTAGAGCCACATCGACGAGCTTCCCACGTTAAGCCCGTTCAGGAACGGAACCCCCGCCTCGAGATTCGTACTCGAGTGCGCGACGTTGCCCACGATCGCCACACTCGGCGTGATCTGCATCGCGAGCTGCGCGCCGTACACGGCGCCGTTCTTCATTGACAGCGACGTACCCACGGGACCTTTCACGAAGTCGCCGAACACCATGTAGCCGCCATACGGCGTCACGCTGAAGAGCGAGCCGTTCGACACGGGACGAAGATTCTGTTGCGCGCCAGCCGAGCCGGCGAAGGAAAGAAGGCCGCCCAGGATGGCGGTCAAGCTGACGGATCTGAACATGCTGCCTCCACGGCGTTGGACTATCACCGTCAGCTCGTAAGGCATGCGAGGTGCCAATTTCCGGTGCGCTCGCATCCGACACGATGTCCTTATGTAACATGATGTTACAAGCGAGGCCCGGAATTCCGCTCGCGCACGCGTGTCCTTCGCGTGGGAATTCGCTGTCCACTTCCATGGCCGTCAGCAGCGCGCACCGCAGCGAAAAAATCCTCTGGAAAACCGAATCGAATATGCCTCTTCGATCGTCTTACAGACGTACCCAAACGGAGGCGACAGACGTAATGCGAATCTTCGTCACGGGGGCCGCTGGTCCGCTCGGGCGGGCACTGACGGCGGCGTTGCGGCGGCGCGGTGATGCAGTGGTAGGCCAGGTGCGCAGGAGGAGCGGCTTGGATGTACTGCGCAACCTCGGGGCCGAACCAGTCATGAGTGATCTGACCCGCGCACGACTTCTGGCCGAGGCCATGGGCGACTGCGACATGGCCATCCACGTGGCGCAGTTCTTCGACCTGTGGGCTCCGCAGTCGTCCAGCTTCCATTCGGTGAATGTGTACGGCGCGGAGAACGTAATGAACGCCGCGCTCGAGGCGCGCGTCCGTCGCGTGGTGTTCGTCTCGTCGTCGGTGACGATCGGCGAGCAGCCGGGGTACTGGGGCACCGAGCACACCGTGCATCGCGGCTACACGATCACCGCGTACGAGCGCAGCAAGGTGACCGCCGAGCGCGCGGTGCTGCGCTACAGATCCAAGGGGATCGAAGTAGTGGTGGTGAACCCGGCGCTCGTGATCTCGCCCGGCGATCCGGGGTGGATGGGACGCCTCTTCACCGATTTCATCTCCGGGCGCAGGCGTCGCGCGCCCGACGCTCCGCTCGGGTGGGTGTCGGTGGACGATGCCGCCAAGGGGATCGCGCTCGCCGCCAACAATGGTCAGAGCGGGGCGCGCTACATACTCAGCGGCGACACGCTCTCTACGCGCGAACTGATGTCGCGAGTCACGAAGCTCGCGAACCGCCCCCGGCCAGGCGTGCTCCCCCGCCCGCTCGCGATCGGCACGGCCGCTATGTCGGAGGCCGCCGCCGGGATCATGGGCACTCGTCCGCGATACCCGGTCGATGAGGCGCGCTTCACCACCAGCGGCTTCAGGGTGGATGGCGGCCACGCGAGCGCGGCGCTCGGCCTCGAGTACACGCCGATGGCTCGCTACCTCCCGCCCGTGGTGGCGAGCTACAAGAGCGTCGCGCTCCGAATGTCGGCCTGACGCTGCCGCCCCGCTCGAACGCGCAGTACGCGGAGCGTCAATATATGCAGTACGGGGAGCGTCAGTATATGTAGACTGGCGTACCCGTGGGGATGTGCCTGTACAGCCACTCGATCTGAGCATCGTCGAGTCGTACGCATCCGTGGGTAGTCGCTGTCCCGATGCTGCCCTTCCGCGGCGTGCCGTGGATCAGGTACCCCCCGCCGAGGTCGAGTTGGTATTCCCCGAGCTCTCCGTAAACGGAGCGATTCTCGGTGGCGAGAGGGGGGATGTAGAGCGTGCTGTCGAAGACGATCTCCTCGCCCACCGGCAGCGCGGAGAAACTGCCATCCGGCCGCACGAGGCCTGCCTGGCCATCGCGGACCGCGAGTACGGTGCCGTCATCCAGCACCACCTCGCTGTCCGCCGGTAGTCGAGCCAGGCGCAGACGATACTCGCGTGCTACCTCCGCGTAGTGCCAATCGGGCGGGATCCATGCATCGCGTGCTGACTTTCCTTCGACCACGCGGATGCCGCGCGGCGGGCGGAAGGTCCACGACCTTCCCTCGTAGGTGAGTCGCCTGTCCATCCCCACCGCCGCCGACGCGCTCATGAGCGTGTCGTTTCCATCGAGTACGAGCAGGCGCCGATCGGCGATCGACACGAGGATTCGCAGCCCGGCATCGACCGACGCCGCGGCGCGGGCTGCGTGGGCGGCCAGGCTGTCGGCGCGGGTTGGTGGCGCGCTTTCCAGCGGCGGGGAGTCGCTCCCTACCGCTGGCGCGCGCGACGCGAGCGAAGCCGATTCCTGCGCCCGCAGCGCGGCCGGGACAGGGAGGGCGGCAATGCAGGCGACTACCGCAAATGTGCGAACGCGCGCACGGAGGCGATTCACGCTGCCTCCGTACGCGCGTTCGTGGGGCAGCCCGAAGGCTGCCGCCCCCACCGGCGCGTCAGAAGATTCTGACACCCAGTATGATCGGCACGTAGTTGGAGTTCTCCCCTTCGGTGAAGACGCTCACGAAGCGCGACTCGAGGAAGAGCTTCGCGCGGCCGAAGCCGAAGTTCAGACCGAGGCCACCGTTCACGCCCGCCTTGGTGAGCGTGTTGTCGCCGTTGCTCGAGAGTGCGGTGCCGTCGATGATCGCCGACCCGTTGTCGCTGCCGACGTCCCTGAAGTGGTGGATACCGCCACCACCCATCAGGTAGAACGATGAACCGCTGCTACCGAACGGGAACTGGAGCGTGAGGTCGAGCGCACCGGACCACACGCTAGCATCGGAGAGCGTCACGTTAACCGGTGCCGTCGCGATCGTACTACCGTTCAGCCGGTCGTACGACAGGTCGAGGCGCAGCCCCCAAGGAGTGGTGGCCGACTGCCAGCCGATCGGCACGGTGACGTTCCAACCGGTGTCGTAGCCGCCGTCGTGCAGGTTGCCTATCGGTACGGTGGCACCACCGCCTACACCAATCCAGAAGCCGCGACCGAAGCGTCCGGTGCGCGCGCTGCTGGGATACATCCCGATGGTGTCAGCTTCCGTGGGCGGCTGGGTGATCACCTCGCCGGTCGACGTGTCGGTGCGGATGGCGCTCGTGTCCGTCGGCATGGTCGTGGTGTCCGTCATCAGCGTGTCCGTCGTCATCGTCGTCGACGTGTCCGTCATCAGCGTGTCGGTCGTCATCGTCGTTGACGTGTCCGGCATCATCGTGGTGTCGGTCATCATTGTACTCGACGTGTCGGTCATCAACGTGTCGCGCATCGTCGTGTCGCCGGTCACGGTCGTGTCGTTGATTCCGGTGATTCCCTGGCGCGTGGTCGTATCCGTCACGACGCCAGTGGTATCCATGGCGGTCGTCGTGTCGGTCTCGAGAATGCCGGGACTGGTGGATGTGTCTGCCATGGTGGTGTCCACGCCGGTACGCGTCGTGGTGTCGTACGGGGTCGTCACCGCACCGGTGGACGTGGTGGTGTCGTACGTCCCCTGCTCTTTCGTAACGGGGATGCGCTGCTGCGATACGGCGGGCATCGTGTCACTTCTTGCGCTCGCCGTGTCCGCAGGGTCCTGCGCCGCTGCGCTGCTGGTGAGGCCAAAAGCGAACGCTGCCGCTGCTATCGTCATCAACTTCGCTGAGTGTCGTGGAATCATATGGTCCTCCATTAGTCCTTGGTCCTCCAGTAACTCTCGTCCCTGAGCTTGCTCCCGCGGACGCATGGCGGGCGGGTGCCGGCTGTGCTCGCCCCGGCTCCCCGGCGACGGCATGGTCGCAGCACTCGTGCTTATAGGGCATTGTGCATGCCGGCATACTGCACCTGTGTCGAGTGATTGCCGCATCCTGGCTGCACGATTTTTTCGCTCTCCGACGCCCCTGCCACTCCCCTTGGCGAGCACACGCGAAAGGATCTTTCCACTCGTTACGGCGGGCCGCGCTCGATCTTCCCTGTACGTGACAACGATCGAACTTCCCAGTCGCGCCACGCGCATACGCCAGGCGCTCGAGGGCGGCAACGCCCCCTCGCCGCTGCATGCGTCGGACGGAACGCCAGAGCTCGCCCGTAACCCGACACGACACGGCGAGCCAGTGCTTCTGCTCACCGCGCACCCGGGTGCGCTTTCGCTCATATCCACGTTCGTGGAAATCTCCGGTCATGAGCCGGTCGTTCCACGCGATGACGAGCCGATCGAACAGGCGGTGCTGCGTATCATGCCGCGCGTGTCGATCGTCGACTTCGAGCATCCCGGCGCCGCCTCGCTGCGCATCGAGCATCAGCTTACCCGCTCCGGGTCGCGCGTGATACTGTTCAGTACCTGGTACCGCAGCCTCGAGGCACGCGCCCGGGCAATGTCCATGCGCGCGCTCTACTTCGCGCTGCCCATCGAGCACGGAAAGTTCGACGCCCTGTTGCAATCCGCGCTCCTGGTGTGACGTCCACACGCTCGCGAGAGCGTGTGCGAAGATGCGAGCGACGCATCACTCCGAGCGCGGAGCCGACGGCGTGACGATAAGGTAGCGGCGCTGAAACCGCGCGAGCGATGCGACGTAGAGGGAGTGGACTCGAACGCTTCCTCCACGAATCGGCAGATGCGCAATACCTTCTCGATTCTCGTTGCCTCCCTCGCGGCACTCCTCACGACGCTCTCCGCTTTTCCCTCGTCAGCGACGCTGAGCGCACAGCAGCCAGCCGACAGCTCCACTGCTTCCACGACCGATTCTTCGTCGCGCGGGTCGGGCCTCGATCTCACCATCGATCACTGGGGCATCGGGATCGGCAACGTGCGCCTCGTGAACGGCCTCCGGCTCAACTACCGCGACCGCGGTACATTCGTCGTGAAGGGAATCAACGCCACGATCTGGATGCCGCACGGTTCCGCTCTCGGCGTCGTGAACGGAGTCGCGCTCGGCCTCCCGGCCACCGGCGCCCGGACGATTCGCGGCTTGGCGATAGGAATTGCCGGCGCGGGCGCCGACGATGTGATAGACGGCGTCGCGATCGCACCGGTCGGCGTGGGCTCCGGCAACGGCCTGCACGGTGTGATGCTCGCCGGCATCGGTGGAGGCACCGGAGGCGACATATCCGGAGTAGCGTTCGGCGGAATCGGCATCGGCAGTGGCCGGGGCCTCAACGGCGTGATGGTGGGTGGAGTGGGCGCCGGCACCGGCGGTGATGCGACTGGCATCCTGATCGGCGGCGTAGGCACAGGCGCCGGTGGCTCGCTGCGCGGAATAGGGATCGGAGGAGTTGGCGTTGGCGCCGGCGGAGATGTGAAGGGCCTGATCGTGGGCGGCGTGGGCGCCGGGGCCGGCGGCTCCATGACCGGAATCGGCATTGGCGGTATCGGCGTCGGCGTCGGCGGCGACTTCACCGGTCTTGCCGCAGCCGGCGTGGGCGCGGGCGCTGGCGGCCGCTTCGAGGGTATCGCGATTGCCGGTGTAGGCGTCGGCTCGGGCGATCTCCTGAAGGGCCTGGCCATCGCCGGCGCCGCCGTCGGCGCCCCACACCTGCAGGGCGTGACGCTCAGTCCTGCAGCCGGCGCCGAGCACGCGAAAGGAATCTTCATCGCGCCGGCGTACTTCAGAATCGTCGAAGGCGGCAGCGTCACCGGTTTCTCGCTGAGCGCCTTCAACCACATCAAAGGCGAGCAGCACGGCCTCGCCATCGGCGTCTTCAACTTCGCGCGCGAGCTGCACGGAGTGCAGATCGGGGTGCTCAACTACGCTGGCAACAATCGTGGTGGGTTGAAGCTATTGCCGATAGTGAATGCTCATTTCCCGTAACTGGATTCGTCGCGAAGGGCTAGCTCCCCCCGATGAGGGACGCGGAGAGCGCGGAGGACCGCGGAGAGCGCGGAGGGGAACTGCACAAGGAGTCAGGCTACCGACCGCAAGCGGCAGGAAAGAACAAAGGGGGAACTGCTCCCTCGCCTCCGGTCCTGCCCACCTGGGCGGGACTCAAAGAGCGGGAGCAGTTCCCCTTCAAGGCCCTCGCTCAGAGAGCTCAAGGCGTGTGCAGTTCCCCCAAATACCCCTTCGCAGCGATCTCGGCCTTACGTCTTTGCTCTCCTCTTCGAGATCCACGCCCTACGGCCTTTCTCCGCGCTCTCCGCGGTCCTCCGCGCTCTCCGCGTCCCTCACCGAGAGGGGCCCTCTCTAGAGACAAACCTCCCTACCGGGACACTTCACCAAGGGCGGTCGCCGCCGAGTCCACGAGTGTCGCCTCGGCGCGAAGGATCGAGCCCAGGTGCACGATCGCGCTATCGGCCTCATCGAAGTGGTGTTGCTCGATCGCTTCGCGGACAGCGGGCATGGTCTTCACGCCGTAGCCAGTGTAGAAGCCCGGCGCGTAAAGCTGATGCTTGTACCAGGGGCGCCCGGGGAGACCGCGGTCGTCGGTGAGGCGTCGCTCGCTCTGCAGGAGGAGCGCGTTCACGACGCGAAGCGATGAGCTGGCGAAGACGGTGTCGCCGCGCTCACGAGCGGCCTTCAGCGCGTCCGCATAGCGGGATGCGCTCTTCGTGAGAGCGTCGGCGCCGTTCTGGAGAGGAGCGAACGCGAGGTGAGGCGGGACATCCTTCTTCTTGGGGGCCGCCATCGGCTCTCGTGGATCATCGATCGCCGCGTACGTGCCCTCATCGATCTCGCGATTCAGCTCGAGAACTTCGTCGCGCTCGTGAGTGAGGAGCTTCTCCAGCTCATCCACGTAATCCTGCACCGTGCTCGCGAGATTCGTGTACGAGTAGGGGAGCAGCTCGGCGTCGGCCAGTCGCATCACCGTCACACCGGCCGTCTGCGCCAGGGCGCGGCCGTACACGAACGACGTGTCGCTGAAGTGCGTGTACCAGTAGAAGTCGTCGTACGCCGAGTGGTAGACGCCGCCGCCATCCTCGCCGCCGAAGCCGAGGTTGAGCGAGGGGATGCCGATGTGCTGAAGGAACGGCGTGTAGTCCGAGCCTGAGCCGAGCGCGCCGATGTGCATGTCTGCACCGCTGCGCAGCTCCTTCCGCTCCGCCGGCGACCCGCGATGGATGCTGGCGAGCCGCACCCGCTTCCCCACGGTGAGATCCGTTTCCGGGTCGTCGATGCTTTCGGCGACTTCGTTCGCCAGCTTCTCGAGGATGTGCGAGCCGGCCATACGCAGGTAGCCGCGCCCGTTGGTGTCGCTGTTGAGGTACGCGACCGCCTTGGTCCGTAGCTCGTCGGCGTGCGCCTCGGCCCACTCGGTGGAACCGAGCAGCCCGGGCTCCTCGCCATCCCACGCGGCGTAGATGATAGTGCGGCTCGGGCGCCACCCTTCCTTCAGCAGAGCGCCGAACGAGCGTGCCTCCTCGAGGAGTGCACCGAGCCCCGCGAGCGGATCGTTCGCGCCGTTGACCCAGGCATCATGATGGTTGCCGCGCACCACCCATTCGTCGGGGAGCTCCGAGCCGGGGATCGTCGCGATCACGTCGTACAGCGGCTTGATGGACCAGTCCGAGCGCACGCGCAGGTGCACGCGCGCGGGCCCCGGCCCCATGTGATACGTGATCGGCAGCGAGCCGCGCCACTCCGGCGGCGCCACCGGTCCACCCATCGCCGCGAGCAGCGGCTGCGCGTCGCCGTAGGAGATCGGGAGCACCGGAATCTTCGTGAGCGTCTTCGCCTCCGCGATCGGGAGCCGCTTCGCGTTCTCGGTAGCGCCCACGCCGGGGGTGAGCGGATCACCCGGATATGTGGGCATGTCTGCTACGCTTCCGCGCTGCACCCCGTCGCGCGGGCGGTACGGGCCCTTGGGGAAGACGTCGCCCTGGGAGTAGCCATCATCGCGCGGGTCGGAGTAGATCAGGCACCCAACCGCGCCATGCTCCGCGGCGACCTTCGGCTTGATGCCGCGCCACGAGGCACCGTAGCGTGCGATGACGATCGCCCCCTTTACCGAGATCCCTCTCCGCTCGAGCTCCTCGTAGTCGGCGGGGATTCCGTAGTTCACGTAGACCAGAGGCGCGGTGACGTCTCCGTCCGCGGAGTACGCGTTGTACGGCGGGAGGCGAAGATCGAGCTGATCGGAAGTGGGGTCGCCCTTCACGGCGGGCTCGCGCAACTTGGCCACGAAGCGAGTGGGAGCCACCAGCTCCACCACGCGCTCCTTGGGTGTAGGGAAGAGCACGTCGAAGCGCTCTATGTGCGCGTCGAGCCCCCACTGCTTGAAGCGCGCGAGGACCCACTGGGCGTTCTCCCTGTCGTGCGGCGCCCCCACGTGGTGTGGGTACGCCGAGAGCCGCCGGATCGATTCGCGGATCGTGTCTGGCGATGGAATCGCCTTGAACTTCGCCTCCCACTGCAGCTCGGTGCGCGCGCCGCTCGGAGAGAATCCGAGCGGATCGCCGGTGGAGACTGGAAGGGAGGAAGTGAGAAGGGCCGCGGCGAGCGATGAGCTCAGCCAGAAAGTGAATGGTCGCATGCCGCTAGTGTACAGCGGCGGCATGCGACACGCGAGAGGGAGCGCTGCGGCCCGCGCTCCGGGTCAGGAGCCGGCGGTGGGCTCGGCCGGGTAGAGCGACACGGACACGTAATTGTGCTCGTCGAGGTACTTCCGAGCCGCATCGCGGATGTCCGATGCCTTCAGCTTCTTCACCTCCTCCCCGTAGGCGAGGATGTCGCGCGGATCCCATCTATTGTGCACGTACGTGGAGAGAAGCGAGAGCCAGGAGTTGTTCTCGCGCATGGCGCTCTCGCGCTCGCGGATCTCGATCTCCTTCACCTTCTCCATATCCGCGTCCGTGGGGCCGAACTTCTTCAGCGAATCGATTTCCGCGAAGGCCGCGCGCGTGAGCTCTTCCACACGATCCGGCGCGGAGCCGAATCCCACGGCCACCGCGTAGCGCTCGCGCGGGTACGGCGTGGGGCTGGCGCTGACCCCCACACCATACGTGCCGCCGAGCTGCTCGCGCAGCCGGTCGCGCAGCCGGATCTGCAGCACGTCCACCAGCGCCGAGAGGAGATACACGTCGTGTCGCGTGTAATCGAAGGGACCGCTGAAGACGATCTGCGTCTGGCTCTTCTCGTCGCTCCCCTTGTGGACGTCGCGATGGATCACGCCCCTGGGATAGTCCATCCCGATGTCGCGCCAGCTCTCCTTCCGGTGCGTGGCGGGGAGCGAGGCGATGTAGCGCTCGACCAGCGGCTTGATGGTGGTGGTGTCGATGTTCCCCACGAACACGAAGGTGAAGTCGCTCGCGTCCGCGAAGCGATCGCGGTAGAAGTCGAGCGACTCCTGGAGGTTCATCTTGTCGAAGGTTGCGCTCGTGAGCGGCTCGGCGCGCGGATGGTGCCGTGCGAGGATGACCTCGAGCGTGTCTGAGAACGCGGCAGACGGGTTCGCACCGCGGTTGGCAACGAACGCCTTCACCCGCGTCTGATACGAGAGGAAGGCCGTGCTGTCCGGGCGCGGCGCGGTGAAGTACAGGTAGATGAGCTGGAAGATCGTGCGCGCATCCTTCGGCGATCCTCCGCCGGCGATCCCTTCCTGGTACGCGCCGATGGTAGGAGTGACGTTCACCGACTTCCCGGCGAGCGCCTTCTCCAGCTCCGTGGCGCTGAAGTGGCCCACGCCTCCCACCACCACCACCGAGGTGGCCGTGCGCGCCGGCACGAAGAGCGAGTCGGGCGCCAGCGAGGTTCCGCCCGGGCTGAACGCGCGGAAAACGAGCTGATCGTCCTTGAAGTCAGTAGGCTTGAGGAGGACCCGCGCGCCGTTCGAGAGCTTCCACTCGGTGACGCCGATGTCGGAGATCGTCCTGGATCCCACTATCCGCCCCGGCTCTGGCGGATTCTCCACCAGGTCGCCGGTAGCCGCGGAGTCCACGTACGCCACCACCTGCGTTGCTTCCACGCTGTCGGCCAGCGCCACCAGCTCCGCGCCCGTCGGCACGTTGGCGCTGTCGCGTGCGGGCGCGCTCGCGGTGATCACGCGGTTCTTGCCGCGCAGCCAACGCTCGGCCAGCTCGTTTACCTCCGCGAGCTCGATCCCCGGTAGCAGCTCCTTCGTGAGCTTCCACTGCTCGCCGATTCCCATCATCGGCTCGTTGCTGAGGAAGTTGTCCACGTAGTCGCCCACCAGCGTCGACGATGACAACTTGTCGCGCTCGTCGTACGCCCTCTCCACCGCGCGCAGGAGCTCGCGCTTCTGGCGTTCGAGCTCAGTGGGCGTGAAGCCGTGTTGCACCACGCGCTCCGACTCGGTGAGAAGTGCGCCCAGTCCGCGCCTTATCCCGCTGTCCGCTACCAGTGCGCTCAGAACGTACGCTTCGCTCGACCTGAGCACGCGCCCCTGCGCCGATCCAGCACCCAGGAATGGAGGATCAGCCCGCTGCGCGATCTCGCGAAAGCGCGAGTTGAGCATCGAGTTGTACAGATCTTCCACCAGCTCCTGCCGGTAGTCCCCCACCGTGCGCTCCTCGCGCACCGCCTGCAGGTAGTAGACGGCCACCGCGGAGCTGGTCGCCTCGGGGTCGGTGGCTACGGCTACCAGCGTGCTGTCGTGCGGGGGCACGGGATAGACCGGCCGAGCCGCCGAGCCATCGCCCGATTTCATCCCGGAAAAGTGCTGCCGGATCAGTTGCTCCACGCTGTCCCGGTCGAAGTCGCCCACCGCTACGACGGCCATGAGGCCCGGCCGGTACCACTCGTCGTAGAAGTCCACGAGAGTCTTGCGAGGTACGCTGCGGATGGTCTCGGGGTTGCCGATCGGCAGCCGCTTCGCGTAGCGCGAGCCGGCGAAGAGGACGGGGAAGATCTTGTCGCTGATACGCTGACCAGCTCCCCTCCCCGTCCGCCACTCCTCGACCACCACGCCGCGCTCACGATCTATCTCGGCGGGATCGAAGGTGAGCCCGTGCGCCCAGTCCTCGAGCACCTGGACGCCACGGGCGAGAAGGCCCGCGCTGTCGGTCGGGACGGTGAGCCGGTAGATCGTCTCGTCGAAGGAGGTGGAAGCGTTGAGGTCCGCGCCGAAGCGCACGCCCGTGGATTCCAGGTAGTCCACCAGCTCCTGACGCGCGAAGTGCGTGGTGCCGTTGAAGGCCATGTGCTCCACGAAGTGCGCAACGCCGCGCTGGGAGCTGTCTTCCAGTATCGAGCCCACGTTCACAACGAGTCGCAGCTCCGCGCGATTGCGCGGCTCGTGGTTCACGCGGATGTAGTAGCGGAGGCCGTTGGGGAGCTGCCCCACCGTGACGGCGGAGTCCACGGGTAGCGGCGCGGTGAGCGCAGGGCGCGGCCCGATGGAATCGCGGCCGCCCGCGGAAGTATCGGGGATGGCCTTCTGAGCGTGGAGCGCGTCGCCCGCGAGAGAGGGTGCGAGCAGGGCGAGCGCCATGCAGACTAGCGACGAGCGACCGAACGGCATACGGGCTCCTGGAGCGAGGCGAGAACGGCGCCCTGCGCGCGGACCTTCGACATTCCGCGCGCTGACGCCGACCTCAATGGATAGCGCCGGCGCCGTCTCCTGGGAACCTCACTCGGCCGTCCACCGAGTCCAGCATGGAGTCGATCTCCATTACGGTCGCCGGCCTTCCGAAGAAGTACCCCTGTCCCATCTCGCACCCCAGCTCCTGGAGCCCGCGCGATTGCTGCTGCAGCTCCACTCCCTCGGCGATCGTCTGCAGCTGTAGCGAGCCGCCGAGCGCGATGATCGCGCGCACGAGCGCGGGCTCGATGTCCTCGTGCCCGACTTCGTCGATGAACGCCTTGTCGATCTTGAGGATGTCTATCGGGAAGCGCTGCAGGTAGCCGAGCGACGAGTAGCCGGTTCCGAAATCGTCGATGGCCAGTCGCACACCGAGCTCCTTGAGCGCCGAGAGCCGGTCTACCAGTACATCGTCCTCCTGCATCAGGACGCTCTCGGTGATTTCCAGTACCAGGTCGCGCGGCTCCATCCCGCTCTCCTCGAGCGCCTCGCGCACGTCGTCCACCATCCGGTCGTGCTGGAGCTGGAGTCCCGAGACGTTCACCGTGAGCGAGAACGACCGACCTCCCAGTGCCTCGTCACGCCATCTGCGCGCCTCGCGGCACGCCTGGCGCAGCACCCAGCTCCCGATCGACATGATGACTCCGGTCTCCTCTGCCATCGGGATGAAGTCCGCGGGCGAGAGGATTCCGCGGCGCGGGTGGTCCCACCGCAGCAGCGCTTCCACCCCGATCAGCTCGCCCGTGCGCAGAAGCACTATCGGCTGGTAGAGAATCCGGAACTCGCGATGGTGCTCCGCCGCGCGGCGGAGGTCGCCCTGCAGCTCCAGCCGCTCCAGCGCCCTCGCCTGCATCCCCGGCTCGAAGCGCTCGTAACGCGCCTTCCCGCGCCCCTTGGCCACGTACATCGCCATATCTGCATCGCGCAGGAGGTCGGCGGCGCTCCCTTCCATGTCCGCGGTCGTGATCCCGATGCTAGCCGTGATCACTACCTCCTTTCCTTCCAGCTCGATCGGCTGCCGAACCGCCTCCGCTACCCGCTCGGCGACGGCGGAGGCCGAGTTCTGGTCGGTCGCGTCCTCGATGAGGAACGCGAACTCGTCGCCGCCCAGACGCGCTACCGTGTCTGCCGTACGCACGCAGGTGAGCAGGCGTCGCGCAATGATGGTGAGGAGCGCGTCGCCAGCCGCGTGGCCCAGACTGTCGTTGATGTTCTTGAAGCCATCCAGATCCACGAAGAGAACCGCGAGCGTCTGCCGATGACGCGTCATCAGGTTCAGAGCGTGGGCAACGCGATCGAGGAACAGGGCGCGGTTGGCCAGCCCGGTCAGCGGATCGTGGAAGGCCTGATGCGTGAGCTGCTCCTCGAGCACCTTGCGCTCCCCGATGTCGCGCGTGTTGAGAACGATCCCACGCACGGTGGGCTCGGTGAGGAGATTGTTGCACACCGTCTCGACGTGGAGCCAGCGCCCGTCGCGATGGCGGAAGCGCCACTCCACCGGCGGCGTCGCCCCCGGCTCGCTCTCCGCGGTGGCGATGAGCATCGTCATGGCGCCCGTCACGTGATCCGGATGCAGGAGATCGACCAGCATGGTTCCCACAAGCTCGTCGGGCTTGTAGCCGAAGATGCGGGTGATCGAAGGACTCACGTACTGGATGGCGCCATCCACATCCACGATAGCGATCACGTCGGACGAGTGCCGCACCAGCGACTTGAAGCGCTCCTCACCCTCCCGAATCGAGCGCTCCTTGAGGAGCCGCTCGTTCTCACGTACCGCCGAGAGCTGTCGCACTACCACGAGGGCGGTGACCGCCATCGCGCCCCCGGAAAGCACGGCGAGCGGCTCGGGCCAGTTCTGTGCATCGACGGCGAGGAGGAGGCCGTACACGAGCGCGAGCGCCACGTACGGGAGAGGACTGAATGGCTGCGCCGAGCTGTATCCCTCTTCGGACTGTTTCGCGTCGTCGGGCCACTTGAATGCCGCGAGGCCGCTGATCAGGAAGCAGTAGGCCGCGAGGTAGGCGATGTCGGTCCACTTCAGGCCGAACCACCCTGCCTCGAGAAAGACGAGGTCGTTGGCCAGGTCACAGAGCGCGTATGTCGCCAGCCCTCCCACCAGGAGCGTCCTCGAGCCACCGCGCGCGGCGATCGGTCTGCGGAGGATGTAGGTGGTGAGCCCGAGCAGGATGAGCAGCGCGCCCAGCGGATAGGCAAGCGCGATGGCGCTCCCCAGCGGCGAGAGATGCTCGGCGAGCATCGTGGGCCGGAGCACCAGGTACCAGATAACGAAGCCGCCGCCGGTGAGAACGGCGGCGGCATCGAGCAGAAGCTTGCGGTACTCGTGCTCCCCTCTCCGAGCGAAGGGGAAGGAGAAGAGCCCGAGGAGGAGGAGCGGATAGAAGGGGAAGTAGAGTACGTTGATCCAGCTATTCCCCGGATCTCCGCCGCCTATGGCGCCGATGTAGAAGGAGACGACGTTCCCCGCGAGCACGCAGAAGAACGCCGTGGAGATGAAGCGGAGCGCCCGCCGTGTGCGCACATCGTGGCCGGCTCTGATGGCGGCACGCCAGGCGAGACTCGCCGTCGCCGCGTTGAGCGGGAGGAAGACGAGGCGCGTGATCAGCCCACCGTAGAACGAGCCGTGCTCGCCCGAAGCGCGCCAGACGAGGTACGTGACGGAATAGGCGATGGTCAGCGTGGACGCCACCATCGCCAGATAGGACCACCGGCGAGCATTCATTTCCACTCGCCCAGCGGGCGCTTCGATCCGGTTCATACCTTGTAGACGCCGTGGGGGGTCGCCCCGTTACGCGCCTGGCCTCGCCTCCGGCGGCTCCCCTCGAACCGCGCGCCGGGGGCGCCGAGCTGGCGTCAGGCCCGGCCTTCGACCCACGGTGCCTTCAGGAGCAACCCTCCACCCACGCGACCATGGGGAGGAGCCCCGCCCGGAAGGTGGTCACGCGCCCCGAATCGGTCTCGAACACCAGTCGGAACTGCGAGTCGGCGGGTGTGGCGGGCGTCACCGTCAGGTAGTGACCATCGGTGTACTTGTGGGGCATCACCTGCACCCGGCCGCCGTACAGAGAATCCACGCGCGCTTCGCTGTCGCCTACCCTCACGCCGGCGGCCGTTGCCACGGTGGTGTCGTGCACTTCCACGCGCGCCACGCGTCCGTCGACTACCATGAGGCGTACCGCCGCTGGCCCGCCCTCGGACGTCACGTAGGCGCACTGCGAGTCGGCCGGCTCGGTGAGCTCCGAGCCGAGTGCCGCACGTGCTTCCTCCAGCGTCATACCGGCGACGAGCGGGCCTATCCCACGCGCCGATACAGTCCACGCCTCGTGCCGTGCGGTGTCGGGGCGCGACGCGGCCGGCCGCTCCTCGGAAGAGCAGGAGACAGCGAGAAGCACCAGAGCCACAGCCGGTACGCGCAACGCCCCTCTACCCACCTCACGCCCGCCTGCGGCCTACCGCCACGAGTACCAGCCCCGCCACGACCGCCACCGCGCCCACCGCCGGCGAAACGAATCCCTTCTCCTCCGCACTCACGCTCAATGGACCTACGCTCACCGTGTCGCGGTCCTTCGTGTAGCTGAAGCCCTGGAGCGCCAGCACCACGATACCCGCGATGACCAGGATGACTCCCAGTATTCCCAGCGGTTTCATACGAGCCCCCCTCGAAGAGTTCGATTAAGGTGGTGCAAGGGCGATGCCATTTCACGCGGCACGAAACACGTTGGGTCGCGAGCTGTGAAACCGGGTATCGCACGCCCGTATCGACGGTCCGGGACTATCTTGACCGGCACTTTCGCGAGCACGAAGTTCAGCGCTGGAGCGGCGCCCCATCCCAGCGTGCCGCCCATCGACCCGAGCTTCGTCCCCCCGCTACCGCGGACTGCGCCTCCCGCGCTCCCCGCACCATGCGCATCCGAGGACTCGCCATGAAATCGCTCTGGCTCACACTGATTCTGGGTGCCGCCATCACGACCACCGCTCATCCCCAGGGCGCCGCGCAGACCGACGCCTCCGCAGCAGCCGACCCTTACCTCTGGCTCGAGGACGTCCACGCCGATCGCGCCATGGAGTGGGTCGAGAAGCAGAACGCGATCACCGCGAAACGATTCGTGGATACGCCCACCTTCGACGCGCTGCGCGACAGCATCCTCGAGGTGCTCGACTCCGACGCGCGCATCCCGTACGTGAACCGGATGGGTGAGTACCTCTACAACTTCTGGCGCGACAAGGAGCACCCACGCGGGCTCTGGCGGCGCACGACACTCGAGGAATACCGCAAGCCGAACCCCAGGTGGGACGTGCTGCTCGACGTCGATGCGCTGGGGAAGGCGGAGGGGAAGCAGTGGGTTTACAAGGGCGCCGAGTGCCTGGAGCCGAAGTACGAGCGCTGCCTCATCTCGCTTTCGCCAGACGGCGGCGACGCGGTGGCTGTGCGCGAGTTCGACATTCCCAGCAAGAGCTTCGTGAAGGGAGGATTCCAGCTCGATGTCGCCAAGAGCAACGTGAACTGGATAGACGAGAACACCATCTACGTCGGTACCGATTTTGGGCCCGGATCGATGACCGAGTCGAGCTATCCGCGGATCGCGAAGAAGTGGGTACGCGGCACTCCGCTCTCCTCGGCGAAGACGGTGTACGAGGGGAAGCCGACGGACATGATGGTGGTAGCGTCCCACAGTCGCACACCCGGCTTCGAGCGAGACTTTCTCAGCATCGTGAAGGACTTCTACCACTCCGAGACGTACCTCCTCACGAGCGACCAGAAGAAGCGCATCGACGTCCCCGACGATGCCGAGACCGATGTGCACCGGCAGTGGCTCCTGATCCAGACCCGCTCGCCGTGGACCGTTGGCGACAAGACCTACCCAGCCGGTGCCCTCCTGGTCGCGAGCTTCGATGGCTTCATGGGCGGCGCGCGCGACTTCACGGTCCTCTTCCAGCCGGACGAGCACACCTCGCTCGCATCATACAGGTGGACGAGGCACCACATGATCCTCGACATCCTCGACGATGTGAAGAGCCGCCTCGAGATCCTCACGCCAGGCCGCGGTGAGTGGAAGCGCGAACCGATGGCGGGCGCGCCGGGACTCAGCACGATCCGCGTGGCGGATACCGACCCCGATTCCACCGATGAATACTGGCTCGACGTCACGGGCTACCTCACGCCGAGCACCCTCGAGCGAGGTGTGATCGGCGAAGGGAAGGCCGAGGCGGTGAAGAAAGCACCCGTGTTCTTCGATGCGTCGCGCTTCGAGGTGAGCCAGCACTTCGCCACTTCGCAGGACGGCACGCGCATCCCCTACTTCCAGGTGAACGCGAAGGGGATGAAGACCGACGGCAACAATCCCACGCTCGTCTACGGTTACGGCGGGTTCGAGATCTCGCTCCTTCCTGGCTACAGCGGGACGGTGGGGCGCGCGTGGCTCGAGCGCGGCGGTGTTTACGTGGTGGCTAACATCCGCGGCGGCGGCGAGTACGGGCCGCGCTGGCACGAAGCGGCTCTCAAGGCCAACCGCCCGCGCGCGTACGAGGATTTCGCAGCGGTGGCGAGAGATCTCGTCAAGCGCGGCGTGACCTCGCCAGCGCACCTGGGCGCGGAGGGCGGAAGCAACGGCGGTCTGCTCATGGGCAACATGCTCACCATGTATCCGCAGCTCTTCGGCGCCATCGTGTGCGAGGTCCCGCTGCTCGACATGAAGCGCTACACGCACCTCTCTGCCGGCGCGTCGTGGATAGCCGAGTACGGCGATCCCGACAAGCCGGAGGAGTGGAAGTTCGTACAGACCTTCTCGCCCTACCAGAACGTGAAGCCCGACGTGAGCTACCCGCCCATCCTCTTCTACACAGCTACCAGCGATGACCGGGTGGGTCCCGTGCAGGCGCGGAAGATGGCCGCGAAGATGGAAGCCATGGGCCATGAGAAGGTGTGGTTCTACGAGAACACCGAAGGCGGTCACGGCGCCGCGGCCGACAACAAGCAATCGGCCTTCATGCATGCGCTGGCGTACGAGTTCCTCTGGAAGCAGCTGACCCAATGACGTCCGCCGTGGACGAGCTCTCGGACCTCCAGCGTACGGTAGCTGGACGCTACGAGGTTGAACGGGAGCTCGGCCGCGGAGGGATGGGAATAGTCTACCTCGCACGCGACATCGCGCTCGAGCGCCCCGTCGCGATCAAGCTCCTCCCCCCGGCGCTCGCCGCGCAGCCGGAGCTACGTGAGCGCTTCCTGCGCGAGATCCGCACGGCGGCGGGCCTCTCGCACCCGAACATCGTTCCGATTTTCAGTGTCGAGGAACGCGACGGACTGGTGTTCTACGCGATGGGCTTCGTGGACGGAGAAACGCTGGCCGAGCGTGTGCGCCGTGCCGGCCCGCTCCCGCCGAGCGAGGGGGCGCGGGTCCTCCAGGAGGCCGCCTGGGCGCTCTCCTACGCGCACGGCCGCGGCATAGTCCATCGCGACGTCAAGCCCGACAACATCCTCATCGAGCACGCCACGGGGAGAGCGTTCCTCACCGACTTCGGGATCGCGCATCTCGCCAGCTCGACGATGACCGCCGCGGGAGTGAGCCTCGGTACGCCGCAGTTCATGAGCCCGGAGCAGGCGGCGGGCGAGGAGGTGGACGGCCGCAGCGACATCTATTCGCTCGGCATCGTGGGTTACGCGGCGCTCACCGGGAAGGTGCCCTTCGATGCATCTACGGTGCAGGCGATACTCGCGATGCACCTCACCAAGGCACCGCCAACGATCGAGTCACTGCGACCGGGAGTGCCTCGCAGGTTGGCGGAGGTGGTGGAGCGCTGCCTCGCCAAGGACCGCGATGAGCGCTGGGCGTCGGCGGAGGAGCTCACCAGCGCGCTGCAGCGCACGCAGGCTGCGCAGGTCGCTGAAGTGGCTCCGCAGGTGCGCAGCTTCCTGCGCTTCGCCGAAAACCAGACGATGGTGTTGACCATCCTCCTGTCGTTCGTGCCGATCATGATCCTGGCGCGACCGAGCTTGCCCGGGGTCATGGCGATGTGGTTCATCGCCACGACCGCGATCGTGGTCGCTCAGCTCAGGAGCCGTGCGGGCGTGCTTCTGAGAGAGGGCTTCGGCTACGACGACGTGCGTGCCGCGCTGACGCTCGAGCTGCGCCAGCGCGCGGAAGATCGCGAGCTCCTACACTCCGAGCTCGCCGCGGCCACGGCCGGGCGCAGCAGGAAGAGATACCTGATCCTCGTCGCGGCAGGCATCTTATTCATCGCACTGGGCCTGAACCTGGCGCGCCATAGTCACATCGACACGCCCCGTGGGTCGGTGGCGATGGCGGCGATGGCGGCTGGAATCTTCCTCGTGATAATGCCGGTCGCCACGCGCAACGGGCGCTTCCTTCACCGGGAGCGGCGGAGCGCGCGACTGGTCGCGCGCCTCTGGGAGGGGTGGTTCGGCAGGGCGATCTTCTGGAGGTGAACGACGGGGTCAGGTCTTTAATTTCGAGCGGGCTGAGCA
>DASSNL010000127.1:0-14887 GCA_035688075.1 Gemmatimonadaceae bacterium | reverse complement strand
CTTAGCCCGTTCGAAATTACGGACCTGACCCCGTCGTTTTCACTCGGCTGCCTCCCCTTGCCAATTCTACCGCACCTCTGGCGCACGAACATCGTAGCGGAGGGGCCGCACGGGGGGGCAACACGATGTTGCAATGGCGCGACACCACTGCCGCCGGCTTTTCGCGTAAAACACTGTCGAATATGCAAATACACGGTGGCCCGGCGTGGTTCGGATGATGCTTTGCACGCGCACCGCGAAGTGGCAGATGTAGACAACGAACGTGCCGGTCCCGGCAGCGCGTGCCGAGGGAAGCCGGAGATGGCTCGGCCTGCGTTGGCATCGGGCCCGGTTCGATTTGAACGTGGCCCGAACATGCCAACCGGAGATGACGCGGATAAATAGTGGAGCACGATGCCTCGTCTAGGCATCGTCGGCGGTGGAATGCTGGGGATGACGCTCGCCCTGCGCCTGCGAGAGCAGGGACACGAGGTGACGATCATCGAAGGCGCGGCTGCACCCGGAGGGCTCGCGGCCTCTCAGAAGATCGGTCCGTATACCTGGGATCGATTCTATCACGTCATCCTCGCGTCCGACTCGAACCTCCTTCCCCTGCTGAAGGAGCTCGGCTTCGGCGACCGGTTGCGGTGGGGGACGACCCGGACGGGATTCTACGTGGACCGCAAGCTTTACTCGCTCTCCACTAGTCTCGAGTTCCTCACCTTCCCGCCGCTCTCGCTCGTGGACAAGGCGCGTCTCGCGGGCACGATCCTCTACGCTTCCCGGCTCCGCGACTGGCGCGCCCTCGAAGCGATCCCCGTCACCGACTGGCTCCGGAAGCTGAGCGGCCGTCGCACCTTCGAGCGCATCTGGCTCCCGCTTCTCAAGAGCAAGCTCGGTGAGAACTACCGCGTCACGAGCGCGGCCTTCATCTGGGCGATCATCGCTCGCATGTACGCCGCCCGCCGCTCGGGGCTCAAGCGCGAGGAGTTCGGCTATGTGGATGGCGGCTACGATCCGGTCCTCGCCGCGTTCCGCGAGCACCTCTCGAACATCGGCGTCGAGCTCTTCTGCGGCTCCCCCGTAGCCAGCGTGAGCGACACCGAAGCCGGTGCGCGACTCACGCTCCGCGACGGAACCGAGTACGCCTTCGACAGCGTGATCCTCACGATCCCCAGCTCGCGCATTCCGGCGCTCTGCCCGGCGCTCTCGGCGAGCGAGGTGGAGCGGTTGAAGCGCGTCGTGTACCAGGGTGTGCTCTGCGCGTCGGTCCTCCTGCGCAAGCCGCTCGCCAACTACTACGTCACCAACATCACCGACCGCTCGATCCCCTTCACCGGCGTGATCGAGATGACCGCGCTGGTGGACCGGGAGCGCTTCGGCGGCAACTCGCTGGTGTACCTCCCGCGCTATCTGGTGCAGGACGACGAATACTGGAAGGCCACCGACGCCGAAGTCGAGCGTGACTTCACGGCCGCGCTCGAGAAGATGTACCCGGACTTCCGCCGCGACGACATCATCGAGTTCCGCGTCGCGCGGGCGCGCGAGGTCCTCGCGATCTCCACACTCAATTACTCCGATGAAGCGCTCCCGCCGCTGCGCACATCGCGACCGAACATCTTCATCGTGAACTCCGCGCAGATCGCGAGTGGAACGCTGAACCTGAACGAGACCGTGGGCCTCGCCAACGCCCAGGCCGCCGAGCTGCAGCAGATCTTCGCTACGCGTGAGATGGAGCCGGCCCATGTCTGAAGCCGCGAAACGCCCGCTCGCCAGCGTATCGCTCGACCTGGACGACCTCTGGTCGTACCTCAAGATCCGCGGCGACGCCCGCTGGGAGTCGCGCCCCTCTTATCTCCCGCTCTTCATCCCGCGCGCTCTCGATGCGCTCGACGAGGCGGACATCCGCATCACCTTCTTCATAGTTGGCGCGGACGCGGCGCTCGACCGCAACCGCGAGGCGCTGTCGAAGATCATCGCGCGCGGACACGAGCCGGGGAACCACTCGTTCGAACACGAGTCGTGGCTGCACCTCTACTCGCGCGAGCAGCTCGAGGAGGAGGTATCGAGCGCGGAGCGCGCAATCGTCGCGGCCACCGGCGCACGGCCGATCGGATTCCGCGGGCCCGGGTACAGCTGGAGCCGGACGCTCCTCGAGGTCCTCTCGGAGCGCGGCTACCTGTACGACGCATCCACGCTCCCCACTTACCTGGGCCCGCTCGCCCGCGCCTACTACTTCGCCACCGCCGCGAAGGGGGTGAAGAAGACGGCGGAGCGCAGCACGCTCTTCGGCACCTTCGCCGACGGACTTCGCCCGATCCGCCCGTACCGCTGGCGCCTCGGTCCCGATCGCACGCTCCTCGAGATCCCGGTCTCCACGATCCCGGGTGTGAAGGCTCCCTTCCACCTGAGCTACCTGCTCTACCTGAGCCGCTTCTCCGAGACGCTGGCGATCACCTATCTCAGGACGGCGATCACTGCCTGCCGGCTCGCCGGCGTGGAGCCGAGCTACCTTCTGCATCCGCTCGATCTCCTGGGGGGCGAGGAGGCGCCGGAGCTGGCCTTCTTCCCCGGCATGGACGTATCGGGGAAGCAGAAGCGCGCCTTCTTCGTGAAGGTGATGCGCGTGCTCGGCGAGCACTTCCAGATGGTGAACATGAGCACGCACGCGCGCGCTATCCTCTCGCGCGCGCGGATCGCCACGCGCGTGCCCGACGCGAAGACCCCTGTCGCGGTGGGAGGCTGAGAGCCATGTGCGGAATAGCGGCCATCATACGCTTCGATGAGCAGCCGGTGGAGCTGCCGGTCCTGCGCGACATGGCGCAGGCGCTCGACCACCGCGGCCCCGACGGCGAGGGCCACTTCGTGAATGGCTCGGTCGGTCTCTACCACAAGCGGCTGGCCATCATCGATCTCGTCTCCGGCGCACAGCCGATGACGAGCGAGGCGGTCACCATCGTCTTCAATGGTGAGATCTACAACTACGTGGAGCTGCGCGAGCAGCTCCGCCAGAAGGGGCACTGCTTCCGCACCACCTCCGATACCGAGGTGATCCTGCGGATGTATCAGGAGTACGGCGAAGGGTGCGTCGAGCAGCTCAACGGGATGTTCGCGTTCGTGATCTACGACCGCGCGCGATCGCTGGTGCTCGCCGCGCGCGATCACTTCGGGATCAAGCCGCTCTACTCCTGGAACGATGGGCGGAAGATGCTCTTCGCGTCGGAGATCAAGGCGCTCCTGCGCCACCCCGACGTGCGCGCGCTCCCCAACCTCTGCGCGGTCAGCGACTACGTCACCTTCCAGTTCGTGCTCGGCGACGAGACGCTCTTCCAGGGGGTGAGCAAGCTCCTCCCCGGCCACTACCAGGTCGTGGACATCGCCTCGGGACGCACGCGTACGGTTCGCTACTGGGAGCCGAAGTTCAAGATCGACCCGTACCACACCGAGGAGTACTTCGTGGTGGAGACGCGGCGTCTGCTCGAGGACAGCACGCGCATCCAGCTGCGCAGCGACGTGCCCGTGGGCTCGTATCTGAGCGGCGGGCTCGACTCCAGCGTGGTGACGCTCCTCGCCTCTAAGGAGTACCCGAGCCGGCTCCTCTCCTTCAACGGCGCTTTCCGAGAGGGGCCGGAGTTCGACGAGAGCGAGTACGCGGCCGCTGCCGCGAAGAAGGCCGGCGCCGAGATGATCACCGTTCTCCCGAGCGAGAACGACTTCGCCGACTCCCTGGAGCGGCTCGTCTGGCACATGGACGAGCCGGTGGCCGGTCCGGGGCTCTTCCCGCAGTACATGGTCTCGCGCTGCGCGTCGCAGCACGTGAAGGTGGTGCTCGGCGGGCAGGGCGGCGACGAGATTTTCGGAGGCTACGCGCGCTACATGGTCGCGTACTTCGAGCAGGCGCTCAAGGGCGCGGTCTTCGAGACGAACGACGAGGCCGAGCACATCGTGTCGCTCGAGTCCATCGTCCCCAATCTCCCCACGCTGCGCGCGTACGCGCCGATGATGCAGCAGTTCTGGCGCTCGGGGCTGTTCGAGCCGATGGACCGGCGCTACTTCCGGCTCGTGGACCGGAGCGGCGGGGCGCTCAGCCTCTTCAGCGACGACTTCCGGCGCGGGTACGACAGCGACGCGATCTTCGCGCGCTTCCAGCGCGTGTTCAACCACTCGGACACGCTGTCGTACTACAACAAGATGACCCACTTCGACATGGTCGCGAGCCTCCCCGCGCTCATGCACGTGGAAGACCGGGCGAGCATGGCATCGTCGCTCGAGTCGCGGGTGCCGCTGCTGGACCGCCGTCTCGTGGATCTCGTCACCAGCATGCCGCCCGCCATGAAGTTCAAGGGCGGTGAGCTCAAGTACCTGCTCAAGCGTGCGGTGCGCGACATCGTGCCGCACTCGATCATGGCGCGGAAGGACAAGATGGGCTTCCCCGTGCCGCTCCACCGCTGGCAGAACGGTCGTGTGCGCGATTTGTGCAACGATGTCCTGCTCGGCCCTACCGCGCGCGCGCGCGGGGTGTTCGATCCACGCGAGATCGAGAAGCTGATGAGTTACGAGGGAGCGTTCGGCCGCCGCGTCTGGGGCGCGCTCAACCTGGAGATGTGGTTCCAGAAGTTCATTGATGCACACTGATTCAGATGCACACTCACTCTCGAGTCCGGACAATCGCATGAGCTTGACCTTGAATGGAGCCACGCCCGGGGAGTGGCGCGTGGAGAAGATCGCCGTGGTGGGCCCCGGCATCGTCGGGACGCCGATGGCTGCGCTGCTGGCGCACGCACGCATTCGCGAGGGCACGGACCAACCGGCGCGCGTGGTGGTGGTGCAGCGCGCATCGCGCACCTCTGGATGGAAGGTCGACGCCATCAACTCCGGCCGCTCGCCGATCGGCGGTGTGGAACCGGGACTGGATGACATAGTCCGCGAGTCCGTGGAAGCGGGAGTGCTCAGCGCCACGCACGACTACGCCGACGTCGCCGATGCCGACGTGATCATCGTGGCCGTGCAGACCGACAAGAACGGCTTCGCGCCGGAGTACGGTCCGCTCATGGAGGCGCTCTCCGAGATCGCGCGCGCGCTGCAGAACAAGCCGGCCGGGAACATCCCCGTCATCGTCTTCGAGTCCACACTCGCGCCGTCGTCCATGCACACGGTGGTGCGCCCCTTCTTTGCCGAGCGCGGGCTCGAGGAGGGACGCGACATCCTCCTGGGGAACAGCCCCAACCGCGTGATGCCCGGCCGCCTCGTGGAGCGCGTCGCCGCGGCCGACAAGCTGGTGGCCGGCCTCCACCCGGCCACGCCGCAGCTCATCAAGCGGCTCTACTCGCGCATCGTCACGGGCGGCGAGCTGCACGCCACCAACAGTCTCACGGCCGAGATCGTCAAGACGCTCGAGAACGCGTACCGCGACGTGCGCATCGCCTTCGCCGCCGAGGTGGCCCGCTGGTGCGACGCCAACGACATCGACTTCTACGCGCTCCGGCAGCGCGTGAACGAGCGGCTGGCCCGCACCGACGCCGCCTCGACCGACGCGCGCGCCGTCCCCGTGGGAGCGCTGCTGGTACCCACCGTGGGCGTGGGCGGCCACTGTCTGCCGAAGGACGGCATCCTCCTCTGGTGGCGCGCCCTCGAGAGAGAGCGCGATTCCTCGCGCAGTCTCATCCTCGAGTCGCGTCACATCAACGACGAGTCGCCCGCCGAAACCAAGCGGCTCGCCGAGCGCCGCTTCGGCGCGGTGGAAGGGAAGAAGGTCGCGCTCCTCGGCGTGGCATACCGCTTCGACTCGGAGGACACGCGCAACTCGCCCACTCTGGTGCTGGCCCGCAACCTCATCGAGAGCGGAAACGACGTGGTGCTGCACGACCCGCACGTGATGGAGCGCGACCAGAACCTCGAGCGCACGGGAACGAAGTCCCGCTTCACCCGCGACCTCGACCGCGCGCTCTCCGATGCGGAGCTGGTCTTCCTATGCACCGCGCATGCGGCCTACGCGGACGTTCATGACCGGCTCGCGTCGATGGACGGGCTGCGTGGCGTGGTGGATGCATGTAACCTGATCGACCCGGCGTCGTTGAACGGTCTGGCGAACCGCTACACCGGCATCGGTCGTGGCAGCGCGAAGCCGGACGACGAGCTCACGGAGTTCGTGGTGGAGAGCTTCCGCGCGATGGAGCGCGGCGTCGCGAACGAGCTGGAGGAGCTCATCGATTTCCTGAACGCGGAGTACGCCCCCGACGACTTCAACCGCACTTCGCTCGCCGAGGTCCGGCGGCTGGCGCGGACTTGCACGACGGGTTGCGACATTGCCGAAGCCGGCGCGATCGGTGATCTGCCGGAATACAACGGATTCCAGTCACGGCTCGCCCGGGTGGCGGCGGGCAGGTGAGGCGAGATGCAGTCGTCAATGACTGACACGGGAGCAGCCGAACGCAGGGCAGCCACGGACGGCTTGCGCCGGACGCGGCTCGGGAGGATGGCGGCGGGGATGCGCCCGGCCGCGTCACAGGAGCTGGTACGCATCGAGCCCGGTACGGCGCCGCGATCACCGTACCTGCTCACCATCGCGCTGGAAGATTACTTCCATAACTTCGGTCATGTAATCGAGCGCTCGCACTGGCAGCGCTTCGAGACCACCGTGGAGCGCGGCGCCCGGCGCACCCTCGAGCTTCTCCGCAGTCACGATGTGAAGGCCACCTTCTTCGCGGTGGGATGGATAGCGGAGAAGATGCCCGAGCTGATCCGCGACATCGTGGCACAGGGACACGAGGTGGCGAGCAAGGGCTACGATCAGCGCGGCGTGCGCGAGCTCCTCCCGGATGCGTGGCGCGACGACCTCGCCCGCTCGCGCGCGGCCATCGAGCGCGCGAGCGGGCGGCGCGTGCTCGGCTACCGCTCACCAGGCTGGCTGGGCCGCGACGATCTCTGGGCGCTCGAGTGGCTCTCGAAGGACGGCTACCTCTACGACTCCAGCGTCAAGCCGATCGGATATACCTTCCGCCAGTATGGCGACCTGCTCGGAGCGGGCGTGAAGAAGTTCGACGGTCGCGAGCTCTGGGAGTTCCCGGTGGCCAGCATCGGCGTGGCCGGATTCCGATTCCCGATCGGTACCGGCAACTACTCGCGCCAGCTCCCCGAGTGGATGATGCGGATGGCCCGCGCACAGTGGGCGTGGCGGAGCGCGCGCGATCCGTACGTCATGTACTTCCACACATGGGAGCTCGACCCGGATCAGCCGCAGGTCACCGCGATATCGCCGGTCTCGCGTGCCCGGTTCTACCGGAACATAGACCGGATGGAGTACATCCTGGGCAATATCTTCCGCACCTTCCGCTTCACGAGCATCCAGAATCACCTGGGCGTCATCGAGCAGCCGGTGGTGCGGAGCGAGCCGCGACCGGTGCAGGAGAGGCCCGCTCCCATCCGGGTCTTCGTGGAACCCGGTCCGGGCGAGCCGATTCGCTGCTCGCTCGTGGTCCCCTGCTTCAACGAGGAGTCGTCGCTGGTCTACCTGGCCAACACGCTCGACAGTCTCGAGGAGGCGCTCGCGCCGAAGTACGCCATGGAGTTCGTCCTCGTGGACGATCGGAGCACCGATGACACGTGGAGGGTGATGCAGCAGCTCTTCGGCGACCGCGGTAACTACCGCCTCGTACGGCACGAGGAGAACTCCGGGCCCGCGGTCGCGATCCTCACCGGGATACGCGCCGCCAGCTCGGACCTGGTTGCATCCATCGACTGCGATTGCAGCTACGATCCGATGGAGCTCTCGAAGATGCTCCCGATGCTCGAGGATGACGTGAGCATGGTGACGGCATCGCCATACCACCCGCGCGGCGCTGTGCGGAACGTGCCGGAGTGGCGGCTCATGCTCTCACGCTCGCTCTCTCTACTCTATCGCATGGTGCTGCGCCAGAAGCTGAGCACGTACACGAGCTGCTTCAGGGTGTACCGCCGGAGCGCCATGCTGGATATGTCGCTGGAGCACCGCGGCTTCCTCGGGGTCGCCGAGATGCTCGGCAAGCTGGATCTGGCGGGGATGAAGATCGTGGAGTATCCCACCACGCTGAGCGTGCGTGTGCTCGGCTACTCCAAGATGAAAGTCGCGCGCACCATCACCGGACATTTCAAGCTTCTCGCCGCGCTGCTGAAGCAGCGCGTGAGCGGCAAGGTGAGGGCGGCGGGGGACGAGCCCCGCAGCCCTCGACCGGCCTGAGCTCACCGACGGTGGTAGGCCGCGTTCACGAGGTCGCCGGCGATGTACGGCACATTCCAGCGCCATGGGGCGCGCTCTTCGCGTCCGGCGCTGGCGCCGACGCTCAGGATCTCGAGGCCGCGCCAGAGTGGAATCCACTTGATGCCCGTGCGCCAGTAAGCCGGCTCCCAGCGCTCGGCCGTGAAGAGGTTGTCGAGCGAGGCGCGCGTGTGGTAATAGGGCACCAGCGGCGACCACTGGTGCCAACGCTCGCCGAGCATCCGCGCGGTGAGCGAAGCAGAATCCCACGTTTCGATGAAGAGGAGACCCCCGGGGCAAAGCATCTCGTGGAGCAGCGACTCCACCTCCGCGGGTTCGGTGAGATGCTCGAGAACGTTGAGAAGAACCACCACGTCAGCGCGAAAGATCGACGCGGCATCGCAGAGCGTGGCCGTGTGCACGTCGAGGCCAAGCTCGCAGCGCGCGATGCTCGCCATGTCTTCGTTCGGTTCGAGCCCCGCCACGTGCCAACCCTGCAGCCGCGCCTCGTCCAGAAAGTAGCCCGCTGCGCAACCGATCTCGATGAGCGTGCCGGCGCGCCCACCGTTGAGGGCG
Source organism: Gemmatimonadaceae bacterium (assembly GCA_035688075.1). Lineage (GTDB taxonomy): Bacteria > Gemmatimonadota > Gemmatimonadetes > Gemmatimonadales > Gemmatimonadaceae > JADGGM01. Next base: position 6,099 of record DASSNL010000127.1, on the reverse strand, counting down.
CGGATGCGCCGCAGCAGGTGGCGCGAATGACGGCGGTAGCTGGTCTCGAGGCGCCGGTAGTTGCTGTAGCCATTGTGCTCGCCGCCGGCGAAGTACGCGCCGCGGAAGCGGCACGCCAGCTCGGCGGCGTCGGGTTCCGGCTCCTGGCAGATCAAGCCGCAGCTAGTGCATTGTGCGAGGGCGAGTTGGCGGCGGGCAGGGTGGGGCGCGAGTTTTCCTCCGCAACAGCGGCAGTATTCCTGGTCGTTCATCTCGTGAGGTCATCCTGGAACGCGCGAATATAGATATAGCGACCTCGAGCGAGAGAGAACACCCTACCCCCGCGCCTGGCGCGGGCGTCGCGGCGTGGAGGAGTGAGGCAGTGGAGGAGAGCACGGCTGATACGACCAACGATGGCTACATGGAGAGCAAGACTCTCCTCGCCAGGCGCCTGCGCTGGGCAGGTCGCGGCGCGTGGGCGATCGCCGACCAGGGGCTCTTCGCGGTGTCCAACTTCGCCATGAACATCCTCCTCGCCCGGTGGCTCACACCCACCGAGTACGGAGCGTTCGCGGTGGCATACTCCGTTTTCCTCCTCTACGGGACCTTCTACACTGCGCTGCTCATCGAGCCGATGCTGATCTTCGGCTCGGCGAAGTACGAGGGGAACTTCGTACGGTACATGTGGGTGCTCCTGCGGGGCCACTGGCTGGTGTCTGGTATTGGGGGAGTGCTGCTGGCGATGGCGGGCGGCGTGGTGTGGCTAGCCGGTTCTCCCGATGTGGGTGTGGCGCTCGTCGCTCTCGCGCCAGTGGCGCCGTGCGTGCTCCTCACCTGGTTGACGCGCCGCGCCTGCTTCGCGCAACTGCAACCGCACCTCGCGGCGCTCGCCGGAATGATCTACATGGTGCTCATGCTCGGCGGCCTCGCTGTCCTGTTCCAGCGTGCCGCGCTCTCGGTGCCGACCGCGCTGGCCGTGATGGGAGTGTCGAGCCTCGCCGCGGGGATCTGGCTCATTCGCAGGATCGCGGTGCAGGGTCGCTCGGACCACGAGAGTGGGGAAGTCACGATGCGCGGCGTGAGAGAGGACCACTGGGCGTACGGGCGATGGGCGCTCGCCACCAGCGTCATCTCCTGGCTCCCGAGCAACCTCCTCCTCGTGGCGATGTCCACCTTCACGGGCCTGGCGGGGAGCGCGGCGTTCAAGGCGATGCTCAACCTGGTGATGCCGCTCCTGCAGTCGCTGAGCGCGCTCGCCATCCTGCTGCTGCCCACGCTCGTGCGTGTGCGCGGTCGCCCCGCCTTCAGAAAGCTCTCGCTCTTCGCGCTGGCGCTCTTCGTCGGCGGCGCTGTGGCGTACTGGCTCGCGCTCGGCGCGTTCGCGGAGCCGCTCGTGCATCTGCTCTACAAGGGGCGCTACCACGACACCGCGGAGCTGCTATGGGTGATCGGTCTGCTGCCGATCTCGGCCGCGGTGGTGGCGGTATTGAGCACGATGCTCCGCGCGATCGAGCGTCCCGATCAGATCTTCTGGGCGTACGTGGTGTCCGCGATAGTGACGGCGACCGTGGGTATAGCGGCGCTCGCGTACTGGGGTCTGCTCGGTGCCGCGGTGGGTCAGCTCGCCGCATCGCTCGCCACGGCGATCTCGCTCACGGTGATCGTGTGGCTGCGCGGGCGAGGCGTGGCGGCGGACTCGGCGCCGGTTGCCGATTCGCCCGCGCCATAGAGTCGCCGGCGCGCCACAGCACCGACAATCTTCGTATCATCCGCCGCGAACTTTCGTGGCACTTCTCGGATGTAGTGGTGTGTTATCTACTACTCTTTGCATACGCGCTGTCGTGATTCTTTGCATGTTGACTTTCACCCTGGAATCGTCGTCCTGCGAGTGACGGGTCTGCATCTCTGACACGTCCCTCCATGTGAACTTCCCACGCGGCCCTCCCATGGGTCCGCGATAATGGCAAACCCGGCGAAAGCCGGCGACGCAAAGCTCCGAGGCTACAGCATCGCTCGTCGATGCCATGCCAGTCGAGCCGCCGAACGGATCTGTGCACAGGAGTCCGCGTATGCGAATCTCCCTCGGAGTTTCCGTGGCCTGCGTTGCGCTGTTCGTCACTCTCGTCGGCTGCATCGATTCGAGTCCGCTTGCCCCCACCGTTTCGGAACCGCAACGTGTCTCGCGAGTCGTGGCCGTTCCCGGTAGCGCTCGCCTGAACATCGATTCGGGAATCACGCTCTCCGCGGTAGTGGAGAACTCCAGTGGAGAGCGGATCTCGTCGCCGGTACTCTGGTCCAGCTCCGATACTCTGATAGCCGTGGTCTCGCGCGACGGCCGCGTCACCGCGCTCCGCGAAGGGAAGGCCACCATCCATGTGAAGGCGGGCGACGTGGAAGGTATGACCGAGGTCGCTACCACCGCGGTGGTGGACTCGGTCCGCGTCCTTCCCCCTGCTCCCGTACTGCGCGTAGGACGCAAGACGCAGCTCACCGCACAGGCGCTCGACGAGCACGGCAGGAAGCTCGATCGCGAGGTGAAGTGGGAGTCGAGCGACACCACGGTCGCCACCGTTTCTTCCACCGGCGTGGTGACCGCGCTCTCCCCCGGAAGCACCACGATCTACGCGTCCACCGATCTGGTGAGCGCCGAGGTCGCGGCGTACGACTCGGCTCTCGAGGAGAGCTACGCGGGGAAGAGTGGCAAGGTCAAGAAGGGACACACGAAGGTAACCGTCCCGACGTCGCCCGCGAGCAGCGTCACCCTGTCTCCCGCCGCATCTTCGATAGGGATAGGCGGCACTGTCCAGCTCTCCGCAACGCTGCTCGACGCCGATGGAAACCCCGTCACCGGAAGCAGCATAACGTGGACGAGCTCGAACGAATCTGCCGTAACGGTATCGTCCAGCGGTGTGGCGACGGGTGTCGCTTTCGGCTCCGCCACCATCGTGGCCACTGCGAGCGGCGTGGAGGGCTCCGCCGTCGTGGACGTGGTACCTGTCGAACCGCTAGCGCTGGCGCTCGATCCGTCGACCCTCCGCCTCACGGCCGGTCAGAGCTCCAAGGTGGGGGCTACGCTGAAGGATGCTACCGGTCACATGGTTACCGGTGTGACCTTCGCCTGGAGCAGCAGCAACGCTTCGGTGGCAAAGGTCACCGCATCCTCCACATCCAGCTCGGCCACGATCTCGGCGGTGGCGCCCGGCTCGGCGACCATCACGGCGAGCGCGAGCGGCGCGCATGCCACGCTATCGACCGACGTGGTGGAAGTACCCGTCGCATCGGTAGCGGTGAGCCCGTCGTCTCTCGAGCTGGAGGTGGGCGCCACCGGGACTCTGAGCGCGAAGGCGCTCGATGCGAGCGGGGGATTGCTCACGGGCCGAAGTGTCACCTGGTCGTCGAGTAACACCGGCGTCGCCAAGGTGTCGTCCAGCGGCGTGGTGACGGCGGTGGCCGCGGGCTCGGCCAACATCCTGGCCACCATCGATGGCAAGCAGGGCTCTGCCGGCGTGACGATCACCGCTCCGGTATCCACACCCACCGATCCGACTCCCACCGACCCGCCGCCGACATCGTCGTCGCCAATTGGCCCATCGACGGCTTTCAACCCGACGGGCGGTGTGGTAATCGGAGCGGGCGAGAGCATCCAGGCGGCCGTGAATGCGAATCCGGAGGGAACCACCTTCTGGCTCAAGGCAGGCGTGTATCACGGCCAGACCGTGGCGCCGAAGAACGGTATGACTTTCGTGGGTGAGGTGGGTGCCATCCTCGATGGCGACAACACCGCCAAGCAGGCGTTCTTCAGCACGGCCGACAACGTGACGATCCGCAACCTCGTGGTGCAGAACTACAACACGCCCTTGCAGAACGGTGCGATCCGCGGCGACTGGAACGCCTCGACTGGTTGGGTGATCGAGTACAACGAGGTGAAGAACAATCACGCCGCCGGAATCTACGTCTCCAACCAGAGCACCATCCGCAACAACTACATTCACCACAACGGTCAGATCGGCATACTCGGTCGCGGCAGCGGCGCTGTGGTGACGGGCAACGAGATCGCCTTCAACAACACCGGCGGCAACGATCCCAACTGGGAAGCGGGTGGCGTGAAGTTCCTCTACAGCGATGGCCTCCGCTTCGCCAACAACTACGTGCACGACAACATGGGGCCCGGCGTCTGGTTCGACATCAACAACCACGACTGCATCATCGAGGGGAACCGTGTGGAGGACAACACGAACGCGGGGATCTTCTACGAGATCAGCTACGGGGCCGTCATTCGCAACAACACCGTGAGGACCAACGGCGGCACTGGCAGTATCGCGCGGAGCGGGATCCTCATCAGCGCCTCGCCCGATGTCGAGGTCTACGGCAACACGCTCTCCGGCAACTCGAACGGAATCGTCGGCCTCCAGGCCAACCGGAGCGACGCACCGGCCTCGCCGTACGGTTCTCCCATCCTGAGCAATCTCTGGGTGCACGACAACAACATCGCCCAGTCGATGGGTTATACCGGCCTGGTGGACCAGGTGGGTGACGGCGGAATCTTCAACCGCAACAACCGCTTCGACCGGAACACCTACTACGTCTCCTCGCTGTCCAGACCCTTCTACGGCAAAGGCGGCGCGATGAGCAGCTCGCAATGGAAGGCGGCGGGCTTCGACGTGAACGGCATCTTCAAGTGAGCCGCGTACCGTGAGCGGCGCCGCGGCCCCGGCTACGAGGTCGCGGCGCAGCTCCGGTAGATCTCCATCAACTTCTCGTAGTTCACATCCGCCGTGTAGCTGGCGAGGAACTCGGCCCGTGCCGCGTGGCGCATGACAGTGCGGGCCCCTTCGTCGGCGCGGAAGCGCTCGAGCCGGGTGACGAGATCGTCGCTGTCGCCCGGCTCGAAGTGCATCCCCGTGCGGCCATCGTCCACCACGTCCGCCAGCGAACCGATGCGCGCGGCGATGATGGGCGTCCCCCTCGCGAGTGACTCCACCACCACCCGCGGGAATCCCTCGTACCACTCGGAGGGGCATACCATGCAGAGCGCCGAGCCGATGAGATCGATCACTTCCGCGGGCGCCTTGCGGCCCACGTACTCGATGGCCGGATTGCACCGCGCCGCCTCGCGAACCTGCTCGGCGAGCGGTCCATCGCCCACCACCTTCAACGGGAGCAACGCACCGGCGCGCTCCCAGGCGCGGAGCAGGGTGAGCACTCCCTTCTCCGGCGAGAGGCGCCCCACGAAGAGTGCATAGCCGCCCTCGCCGTCGCCCGCGCCGGGATCGGGGTGCACGAAGTTCGGCTTCACCACCACCCGCTCCGCGGGCAGGCCGCCCGCGATGCACTTCTCTCGCGCAAAGTCGGTGAGCGCTATGTAGCGGCTCACCCGATTCTTCCACGTGCCCATCCCGCGGTGCACAGCGAGCATCGTTGCCGTCACCGCGCTCGCCGGCCGGCTGGAGCGGTAGCAGGAGTGCAGCACGCCGGGCCACGCGAGCGGGCGGCCCAGACAATCCTCGCACGGACGTCCATCGCGGTAGAACTGCGCATTCACGCAGAAGAGCCGGTAGTTGTGCAGCGTCTGCACCACCGGCACCCCCTCCGCGTGCGCAGCGTAATACGCGGCGGGCGAGATGAGCGGGAAGGTGTTGTGCGAGTGCACGATGTCGGGGCGCTCGCCGCGTATCACCTCGCGCAGCGCGCGGTACGAGTCGCGATTCCACATCGTGTCGAGCGCGAGCCGCGCGCCCCCGCGCCCGGATATGGAATCGTTGTGCACCGTGTAGCGCACCACCGTGTGCCCGCGCTCTTCCAGGAGCCGCGCCTCGGTGGCGAAGACTTCGTCCTCACCGCCCGGCTGCTGGTAATAGTTGTGCAGGATGAGCACCGTTCGCGGGTCGCCCTCACGCATCGATCTTCGACCTGCGGAGAGTGCGCTCGTGCATGTGCGTGAGGATGATATCCAGGACATCGTTCGCTACCACTTCACGCGCTCGCCCGGCATCCACCAGATGCGCGTTCGGCAGCCGCTTCGCGAGCGCTGCGTACGCCTCCTGCTGCCGCTCGGTCTCGGCGAGCGACACCTCGCGCTTCCGCTCGTGCACCACGCTCGCTGGCGCGGTGAGAACTATG
>DASSNL010000118.1:0-7068 GCA_035688075.1 Gemmatimonadaceae bacterium | reverse complement strand
CCGCCATCGAGGATGTCGAGCATCAGCAGGTCAGGGTCGTGCGCGTCGAGCTGCTCCATGAGGCGGCTCCCCCGTGGCGCGAGCGACACGTCGTACCCCTGTTCCTTGAGGAGCCAGGAGAGCGAGCGCGCGAGGAGCTCGTCCTCGTCCGCGATCAGGATCCTGGCTCTATCCATCCGAGAGGAGCTTCTGGACGTCGCCGAACTCGATGTTGCCGCCGCTGAGCACGGCCACAGTCTGCCCCTCTGGCGCGGGGCTCACGATCCCTGCGCGCAGTGCCGCCACGGTGATCGCGCCGCTCGGCTCGGCCACGATCTTCAAGCGGTCGAGGAGGTAACGCACGGCATCGCGGAGCGCATCGTCTTCCACGGTGACGACTTCATCGATGTACGCCTGGTGATGCGCGAAGGGGAGCTTCCCGACCTCGACCGCCATGAGACCGTCGGCGATACTCTGCGTGCGCTCCAGACGCACTGGCGCGCCCGCCTCGCGCGCTCGCGTCAGCTTCGGTGCACCGGCGGGCTCCACCCCCACCACACGCGCTCCGGGGGCGAGCAACTTGACCGCGGTGGCGACGCCCGCGCTCAGCCCGCCCCCGCCCACCGGGACCAGCACCAGAGCGACGTCGGGCATGTCGGCTACGATCTCGAGCCCGGCGGTTCCCTGGCCGGCGATGATCGTCGGATCGTCGTACGGTGGAACGAGGGTGAGTCCCTCAGCGCGCGCCATCTCCATGGCGCGGTCCATCCGGTGTGCAGTAGTAGTACCGGCCAGCTCCACGCGCGCACCGAGTCGTTCCGCTCCCGCGCGCTTGGCGGCGGTCACGGTAGTGGGCATCACGACAACGGAAGGCGCTCCGAGAAGCCGCGCCGCGAGCGCCACCGCTTGCGCGTGGTTACCCGAAGATGGAGCTATGACGCCGCGTGAGAGCTGCTCCGGGGTGAGACGAGAGAGGTAGGTGTACGCGCCCCTGAACTTGAAGGCCCCGCCGCGCTGGAGCATTTCGGGCTTGACCCAGATGTCCGGCGCGCCGGGGACCAGGTCGGCCGCGGGAAGGAGAGGCGTGCGGACCGCGACCCCCTGGATGGTGGCCGCTGCCGCCCGGATCTCCGCGAGACCAACGAGTGACGCCTGCTTCGGGGAAGCTTTTGAAGGCGCGCTGGCGCGCGCCGCCGAGTCGATGGAAGTCATCCTTCACTCTGCAACGGCGGCGCGCCCGGCGCCAGTGGGAGTGCTCCTACTCTTCGTCTTCCTCCGGCCCCACGCCCACCGGCTCCTCCGCCACATCGCCGCTCCCCTGCTCGTCCTCCTCGATCACCACGCGTGCGACGTCGCATACCCGGTCTCCATCGTCGAGGTTCACGAGCTTGACTCCCTGCGTGTTGCGGCCGGCCACGCGGATCCCCTTCACCGGCATCCGGATCACCACACCGTGCTTGGTGATCAGCATCAGCTCGTCGTCGGGGAGCACTTCCTTCAGCGAGACGACGTCGCCCGTCTTGTCGGTGCGGTTGAGGGTGATGATCCCCTTCCCGCCCCGCTTCTGCACGCGGTAGGCATCGATCGGCGAGCGCTTCCCCATTCCCTTGGCGGTAACCACCAGGAGGGTGGCATCGCGCTTCACCACTACCATCCCCTTCACCACGTCGCCCGAGCGGAGCTCGATTCCTTTCACGCCGGTGGTGTCGCGCCCCATCTGGCGGACATCCGCCTCGTGGAAGCGGATCGAGAGGCCGTGCTGCGTGGCAAGCACGATGTCGTTGGTGCCCGTGGTGATCTGCACGTCGATCAGCTCGTCGCCCTTCTCGATCTTGATCGCCTTGATCCCACTGGAGCGCGGGTTCGAGTACTGCGAGAGCGCCGTCTTCTTCACCGTGCCGAGCTTGGTGGCGAAGAGGAGGTACTGCGAGTCGCTGAACTCGCGCACCGGCACCATCGCCGATATGGGAGTGTTGGCAGAGACGTTGATCAGGTTCACCACCGGCTTTCCCCGCGCGGCACGGCTGGCCTGCGGGATCTCGTGCACCTTCAGCCAGAAGCAGCGTCCGTCGTCGGTGAAGAAGAGGATGTAATCGTGGGTCGAGGCTATGAAGAGATGCTCGATGAAATCCTCATCCTTGAGCCCCTGCCCGTTGAGTCCTCGCCCGCCGCGGCGCTGCTTCTTGTAGGTGGAAACCGAGGTCCGCTTGATGTAGCCGGTGTGCGACACGGTCACCACCATGTCCTCCTCGGCGATGAGGTCCTCGATGGTGAACTCGCCCTCGTCGCTGGTGATCTCCGTGCGGCGCGCGTCGCCGAACTTCGCGGCGATCTCCTGCAGCTCTTCCTTGAGGATCGTCATGCGGCGGTCGCGCGAGGCGAGGATGGCGCGCATGTCCTTGATGAAGGCACGCACCTCCTTGAGCTCCTCCTCCAGCTTCTCGATCTCGAGGCCGGTGAGCTTGGCGAGGCGCATGTTGAGGATCGCCTCGGCCTGCCGCTCGCTCAGAGAGAAACGCTTCTGCAGCCGGCTGCTCGCGGTAGGCGTGTCCGCCGCCTTGCGGATGATCTTGATCACCTCGTCGATGTTGTCGACGGCGATCTTGAGGCCCTCGAGGATGTGCTCGCGCTCGAGCGCCTTGTCGAGATCGAACTGCGTACGCCGGACGATCACCTCGTGGCGGTGACCGATGTAGTGCTCGAGCATCTCGCGCAGCGGCATGATCTTCGGCACGAGCTGCCCCGTGTGCTCGTCGGGGACGAGCGCGAGGTTGATCACGCCGAAGGTGGCCTGCATCTGCGTGTGCTTGTAGAGCTGGTTCAGCACCACGCGTGGGATGGCATCGCGCTTGAGCTCTATGACGACGCGCATCCCTTCGCGGCTCGACGACTCATCGCGCAGCGCGCTGATCCCGTCGATCTTCTTCTCAGAGTACAGGTCGGCGATCTGCTCCACCAGGCGTGCCTTGTTCACCTGGTAGGGAAGCTCGGTGACGACGATCTGCGACTTGTTGTTCGACTCCTTCTCCTCGATCACCGCGCGGGCGCGCATCACGATCCGGCCGCGCCCCGTCTCCTGGTAGTCCTTGATCCCCTGACGGCCGTAGATGTAGCCGGCGGTGGGGAAATCGGGTCCCTTGATGTGCTTGCGGATCTCGCCGGGAGTAGCGTTCGGGTTGTCGATCAGGTGGACGATCGCCGATACCACCTCACGCAGATTGTGCGGCGGGATGTTGGTGGCCATACCCACCGCGATTCCCGATGAACCATTTACGAGGAGGTTCGGAATCCCGGAGGGGAGAACCTTCGGCTCCTGGAGCCGGTCGTCGAAGTTGGGGGCGAAATCGACGGTGTTCTTGTCGATGTCGCCGAGCATCTGCATGGCGATCGGCGTGAGCCGCGCCTCGGTGTAGCGGTAGGCGGCCGCCGGGTCGCCGTCGACGGTGCCGAAGTTCCCCTGGCCATCCACCAGCGGGTATCGCAGGGAGAAGTCCTGCACCATGCGGACGAGCGCATCGTACACGCTCGAGTCGCCATGCGGGTGGTACTTACCGAGTACGTCGCCGACCACCGTAGCCGACTTCTTGTACGGCCGCCCCGGAACGAGCCCCAGCTCGTTCATCGCGTACAGCACGCGACGGTGCACTGGCTTGAGTCCATCGCGCACATCGGGGAGTGCGCGAGAGACGATCACGCTCATCGAGTAGTTGATGAACGATTCCTTGATCTCGTCGTCGATGAGACGCGAGACGATGCGTTCCCGGTTGTTCGGAGCGGTCATTTTCTGCGGTTTTCAGGGAGGGAGGAGCGCTGTTGCTCCAACCGGATAAATATAACCCGGCGGGCCCGTCAAAACAACCGGGGTGGGCCTACGTAAGCCACGGATTTACAACGTCTTAGCTGCCGGGCTCCACCGCGTCGGCGGCCTCCTCCTCGGCCTCCCGCAACGCGGCCTTCCGAGCCAGCATCGCGCGCTCCGCCTTCATCGCCTCGTACCACTCGCGCGTGACCTCTCCCGCGAGCTCGCGATTGCCCAGACCGAAGGAGAGCGCGAAGGCCAGCGCCACCGCACCGAACACTATCGCGAACGCGGTGGTGACGATGTCGCTCGCGATCCCGAGCTGCTGAAGCGCCATGAAGGTCGCGAGCACCACCACCACGCCGCGTCCCACCCGCGCCAGCGTGGAGCCGCCGCGGATCCCGCCCGCCGAGGCCATGATCAGGCCATCCACGAACTCGCCGAGCACTATCCCGATCACCAGGATCACCACCGCCGCGATGACGCTCGGGATGTAGCTCACCAGCTCCGTGAATACGCTCGCGAGCGATGTGAGCCCCAGCGCGTTCGCGGCGAGGAGGATCACCGAGAACATCACGAACCAGAAAACGATCGTCGCCAGGAGGCGCGAGGGCGACTTGCGCCATCCGGTGCGCTCCACTGCCTGGAGCACACCGCCGCGCTCGAGCCAGCGGTTGAGGCCCACGCGCTGGAGGAGCCGGTCGGTGCCGCGCTCTATGAGTTTCGCCAGCAGGTAGCCGGCGAAGAGAACCACGAGCGCGCCGGCGAGCGCGGGAATGTAGTCGGCTAGCTGGAGAAAGCTGGCCTGGATGCGCTCGAAAAAATCCGGAGTGGGCGGCATATGGTGCGGCGGAGGAGAACGAGGTGGAGAAGCGGGGATGCAGCAGGACCTGCGGCGCTGCGGTCGATGCGCGGAGCTGTCCGGCTAATTCCGCGTTCCGCGCTTCACATCGAAGATCGCACTTCTGTGGCACTTCGGACAGATGAGCCACTCGCGCCTGCGGGCGTAGCCGAGGCCGAAGGAGCCGCCGCCGATCGGACGCGCGGTCATCACTACTTCACAGCGCGGGCAGAGCGGCTGCTCGCCGCCGGTGAGCGCATCGCGGATGGAGCTCTGCTCCTCCTGCGTGTACTGCGCGCGCTCAGCCATCGTCCACGGGGAAGGAGGGCGGCTCGGGCTCTCGGGATATCGGCTCGTGCGGCGCGGGCGCCTCGATCTCGGCGGGCGTCCCCGGCTCCCGCTCGGCCAGATCACGGAAGCGCGAGAGCTCGAGCTTGAAGTGCGCGAGCACGCCCACCCGCCCGAAGGTGTTCCAGGCGAGCGCGCCAACGAGCGAGCCGTCGTGCACCTCGTGCACTCGCCGCACGATCGTCTCCGCTCCGTCGGCGATGAAGCTCCACCGCTCGGTACCGCTCCACGGTCCGGTGAAGGCGAGCGCCACCTCGCGCTCGCTGACCGCTTCCAGCGTGTACTCGAACACGAGAGCGCCGAGCACGTGGATGCGGAAGTGATCGCCGGGACCGAGCCGCGAAGCTTGTGTGAGCGGGACGACCGCGACGTCGGGCGCCACCCAGCGCTTCAGGTTCTCGGTGCCGAGCAGCACGTCGAGCGCGCGGGCGGCGCTCGCCCTTACGGTAACCAGCTCCTCTACGCGATCCATGAGGAGAAAGCTAACGCCTCACTCCCCCACTCGGATCACGATCTTCCCGAACTGATCGCCCGACGCCAGCCGCTCGAAGGCCGCGCGTCCAGATTCCATCTCGAAAACGGAGTCGAGCGGCGGGGTGAGCATCCCCGCCGAGAACGCCCGCATCACGGCATCCAGCTCGCGATCGTTCCCCATGGTGGAACCCATGATGCTCCACTGGTTCCAGAAAAGCCGGCGCACATCTGTCTCCACGATCGGGCCGGTGGTGGCACCGCAGGTGACTAGCCGACCCTGCTTCCCGAGGGCCACCAGCGACTGCTTCCATGTGGCCTGGCCTACGTTGTCGATGACGACGTCCACGCCCCGCTTCCCGGTCCGTGCGCGAACCTCGCGACCTACCTCGACCTCGTTGTGATTGAATGTTTCATCGGCGCCGAGCGCACGCGCGCGATCCAGCTTGGCATCACTCCCCGATGTCACCCACACGCGAGCGCCCTGCAGCTTCGCCGCCTGAAGCGCAGCCACTGCCACGCCGCCTCCGATTCCCCAAATCAGCACGGTATCGTCCTCGGTCACCACCGCGCGCGTCACCACCATGCGCCAGGCGGTGAGAGTGGCCAGCGGGAGCGCAGCCGCTAGATCCCACGGTACCTCGGGCGCGATGGTGCGCAGATTCACGTCGGGTACCACCACATACTCCGCGATGGTGCCGGGGAGATGCTCGCCGAGCAGCTTGTAGTTGATGCAGAGCGACTGCTCTCCCTTCTCGCAGTACTCACAGGTGCGGTCGCTGATCCCGGGGTTTATCACCACGTGATCGCCAGGTGCGAAGGCCGTCACCGCTCCGCCTACCGCCTCCACGACGCCGGCGCCGTCGCCGCCCATGATCCACGGTGCCGCGATGTTCACGCCAGGCAGCCCCTCGAGCACGAAGAGATCGAGACGGTTGAGCGCCGCGGCGCGAATACGCACGCGCACGTCGGTGGGCGAGCGTAGCTCGGGTATAGGCAGATCGTCGCGGTATTCCAGTCGATCGAGTCCGCCGTGGGCGGATATCGTGAGTGCTCGCACGGATGTGGAGGTCGGTTATATTTGGTCGCTGGACGTTCGAAGGAAGCGCACCGCGGCGCAAAGGCAGCCGCGCCGCGCTCCCGCAGCATCTCCCAAGTATACAAAGACTCGAGGGACGATGATCTCGATAAAGGTACCGCCGCTCGGTGAGTCGATCGTCGAAGCCACCGTCTCGCGCTGGCTGAAGCAGGAAGGCGAGGCAGTGGCTCAGGGCGATACCCTGGTGGAGCTGGAGACCGACAAAATCACGGTGGAGGTCCCCGCCTTCAAGGCAGGCGTGCTCGCCAAGCAGCTCCGGAAGGAAGGGGACGTGGTGAAGGTCGACGAGGAGCTCGGCCAGCTCGATGAGGCGGCCACAGGGGCCGCCGTCGCGCAGCCAGCGACCGCGCAGACGGCGCCGGCCGCGCCCGCGCCAGCCGCACCTGCACCGGCGGCCGCCTCGCAAGCCGCGCCCGCGGCGGCGCAACCAGCGCCCCAGGGAGCCGGTCCGCAGAAGAGCGCCCCGGCCGCACGGCGCCTTGCCGCGGAAGAGAACGTGGATATATCGAGCGTCCAGGGGAGCGCTCGCGG
>DASSNL010000096.1:0-6073 GCA_035688075.1 Gemmatimonadaceae bacterium | reverse complement strand
CTACTGGGTGACAAGGACGTCTACCGCGTGTACACCACGCTCGGCGCCGAGCAGGAGTATTTCCTCATAGATCGAGACCATTTCGCGCTTCGCCCCGATCTCGTGATGGCGGGACGCACGCTCATCGGCGCTCCGCCGCCGCGCGGGCAGCAGCTCGAGGATCACTACTTCGGGGGAATTCCCGAGCGCATCCAGGCATGCATCTCCGAGGTGGAGCACGAGCTCTACAAGCTCGGCGTGCCGATCGTGATGCGGCACAACGAGGTGGCGCCCTGCCAGTTCGAGATGGCGCCGATCTACGAGGAGAGCGACGTGGCGGTGGACCACAACCAGCTCGTGATGGCCGCGCTGCGGAAGGTCGCGCTGCGCCACGGGCTGCAGGTTCTGCTGCACGAGAAGCCCTTCGCGGGTATCAATGGCTCGGGGAAGCATTGCAACTGGTCCATGGCCATCGCCGCCGACAACGAGCTCGATGGCGTGAACCTCTTCAAGCCCGGGAAGACGCCCGACCAGAACATCCGCTTTCTGCTGTTCCTGGCGGCGGTTCTCAAGGCGGTGCATCGGCATGCGGGTCTGCTGCGCGCGGGGATCGCCGCTTCGGGGAACGACCACCGACTCGGGGCGAACGAGGCGCCGCCCGCGATCATCTCGGTATTCATGGGCGAGATGCTCACGCGCTTGATCGAGGACATTGCCCACGGCCGCACCACCAGCAACGCCGAGCATGCGATGCTGCGCCTGGGCGTGGCGAAGCTCCCCGAGATCCAGAAGGACGTGACCGATCGCAACCGTACATCGCCCTTCGCCTTCACGGGGATGAAGTTCGAGTTTCGCGCGGTAGGCGCCTCGCAGTCCCCCGCGCTCCCGATCACGCTGCTGAACGCCACGGTGGCCGAGGCGCTGGGCGAGCTCACCGTACGGCTGAAGGCGGAACTGGAGAAGACGAGCGAGATCGCCACCGCCGCGCTCATTGTAGTGCGCGAGGCCTTCCGCGACACGGCAGCGGTCCGCTTCGAGGGGAACAACTACTCGGAGGAGTGGGTGGAGGAAGCCGAGCGCCGCGGGCTCCCGCACCTGCGCAAGACTCCGGAGGCGCTGCAGCAGCTCATCTCCGAGAGCTCGCGCCAGCTCTTCTCTACGCTCGGGATACTGAGCACCGAGGAGCTGGAGTCGCGCTACCATGTGCGCATGGAGCGCTACGTGAAGGACATCCTCATCGAAGTGAACACCATGAAGGAGATGGTGGACACGATCGTGCTCCCGGCGGCACTGCAGTACCACGGCGCACTTTCGGCCGGCGCCGCTCAGGCGCGGAGCGCTGGGATCACCGCCATTCCGCAGGTGGACGCGGCCAACGAGTTGGGCGAGGCGATCGCGCTGCTGCGCGAGCGGAGGGCGACGCTCGGCAAGGTGGCGGAGTGCGCGGAGTCGCTGCACCACGATCTCGAGGCGCAGGCGCGACTGCTCTCCGGCGAGGGCACCGCGGCGATGGCCGCTGTTCGCGAGAGCAGCGATACGCTGGAGCTGATGGTGGGCGATGAGTACTGGCCGCTTCCCAAGTACCGGGAGATTCTCTTCCCGGTATAACCGACGGGGTCAGGTCTGATCAGCAAACGGCGGGGTCAGGTCTTGCATCGTGCATCGGGCTGCCAAAGCAGCCCGATGCACGATGCAAGACCTGACCCCGCCGTTTGGGGCAAATGCCCTGCCCGCTCGAAATTAAAGACCTGACCCCGTCAGCGCTTCCGCGATCACCGCCGCATCGGGGGGCAGCACGATAGGGGCGTACGCTTCGGGCGCGGCGCGGTCGGGGTCCTTGAGGCCGTTCCCCGTGAGGACGCACACGGCGCGGACGGATGATGGAGTGCTCCCATCGTGGATCGCCGCTCGCAGTGCTGCGACGCCGGCAGCGGACGCGGGCTCGCAGAAGACGCCCTCCAGCTCGACGATGCGGTGGTATGCCTCGAGGATCGCGTCGTCGCTCACCGCGCGGAACGCTCCGCCCGAGGTGCGGACCGCGCTCACCGCTGAATCCCAACTCGCGGGATTACCGATGCGGATGGCGCTCGCCACCGTCTCCGGATGTTCGACGGGAGCGCCGTGCACCAGCGGAGCTGCACCGGCGGCCTGCGCACCGAGCAGCACCGGCAGCCGGGTCGTGTGGCCACGAGTGCGGTACGCGCTGAAGCCCTGGGCATACGCCGTGACGTTGCCTCCATTTCCGACGGGGAGCGCGAGCAGTTCCGGTGCATCGCCGAGTGCGTCGCACAGCTCGAACGCCGCCGTGGCCTGTCCGGCGATGCGGTGCGGGTTCACGGAATTCACGAGCGCAACGTGGTATCGGTCCGCCAGCTCTCGCGCTACCACGAGCGCCTGGTCGAAGTTGCCGTCCACGGTGATGATCTTTGCGCCAGCGACGATGGCCTGCGCCAGCTTGCCGCGCGCCACACTGCCGCGTGGAAGGAGGACCACCGCCCTGATTCCGGCCCGTGCCGCGTATGCCGCAGCGCTCGCGGAGGTGTTCCCGGTGGAGGCGCAGATGATGGTGGTGGCTCCGGCTTCGATCGCCTTCGCGACTGCCACCACCATGCCGCGATCCTTGAACGAGCCGGTGGGGTTGGCACCCTCGTACTTCAGATGGAGCTCCGCCACTCCCACCCATTCCGCGAGCCGTGGCGCCTCGAGAAGTGGGGTGTCACCCTCGGAAAGAGAGAGGCGCGGCGTCGCGTCGCCGATCGGAAGCAGGTCGGCGTAGCGCGCCAGGATCCCGCGCGCGGGGCCGGGCCGCGCCGTCGTGGAATGCGGATGTGGATGTGTGGACGTGGACATGGAGTGTTGCCAATCGCACCAGGCTGTCATCCCCACGAAAGCGGGGATCCATGTTACTCGACCGAACTTGGGTCCCCGCTTTCGCGGGGATGACAGGTGGAACGAAGAGTGAGACAGAAACATGCTGCCAGCGGCAGTCTCTCGTAAGGCGTCGGAGGTTGGCTGCCGCGCTTGCTGGTCAAAGCATCGTCCAGGTCGTATGTTGGGCCGTCGCCGGACGTGCACGAGACGACACGGATGCATCCGTCACTCCCTCACCTGACCGTCTCGCCGGTGCCGATCACCCTCACACCCGGACCCAACATGCGCCGTCTCTCGCGCCTGCTCGTCGTCCCGCTGCTTGCCGTCGCCACAAGCGCTAGCGCCGCCGCCCAGAAGGGGCTCAAGGTCTACATCTCCGCCGACATGGAAGGAATCGCCGGGGTTGTGACGGCGGATCAGCTGGGGCCCTCGGGCTTCGAGTACAACCGCTTCCGCGAGTTCATGACGTCGTCCGTGCTCGCCGCCATCGAGGGTGCGCGCGAAGCCGGTGCTACCGAGTTCGTGGTGAGCGACTCGCACGGCAACGGGGAGAGTCTCCTCATCGACCGATTCCCCGAGGATGTGACGATCGTGCGCTCCTGGCCGCGACCGCTCGGGATGATGCAGGGGATCGATTCCACCTTCGATGCTGTGCTATTCATCGGGTACCACGCGGCCACCACGAATCCGGCGGGGGTGCGCGCGCACACTCTCTCCAGCGCGCACTACGCCGCGGTCAAGCTGAATGGCGTGGCGGTGCCCGAAGCCGGGATCAGCGCGGCCATCGCCGGGCACTTCGGCGTGCCCGTGGTGATGATCTCCGGCGACAACGTGGCGGTGAGCGAGGCGCAGCAGCTCATCGATCGCAACATCGCCGGCGCCGTGGTGAAGCAGGCGATCGGCTTCCACTCCGCGGCCACGCTCACGCCGCAGGCCGCGGACAAGATCATCCGCGCTCAGGCGAAGGCGGGGGTGGAGCGTAGAGCGCAGATCGAGCCGTGGGTGCTGAAGAAGCCCGTGCGTCTCGACCTCACCTTCAAGAACTACCTCCCCGCCGAGGTCATGGCACTCCTCCCCATCATCCATCGGACCGACTCGCACACTATTCACTTCGAGGGGAAGGACATGCCCGAGGTGTCGCGGATGCTCGAGTTCATCGGCGAGTACTCGCCGGACCTCACGCCGTGAGCGGCACGGAGAGCGAAGCACCGATGGGGCCGGGCACGGCGTCGGTGTGGGCGGGCGAAGAGGGCCCGTTTCCATGGGGGAGCGTCACGGTTCCCATAGTGAACAGCGTGGCCTTCTCGTACGACGACGTCGACAGCTGGCTGGATGTAGCCCTGGGGAAGAGCGATGGCTTCATCTACTCGCGGAACACCAACCCCACCGTGCGCGTCTTCGAGGAGAAGATGCGGGTGCTCGAAGGGGGCGAGGCCGCCACCAGCTTCTCCACGGGGATGGCGGCGATCAGCAACACGCTCTTCGCGCTCCTCTCGCCGGGCGATCGCGTGGTGAGCGTGCTCGATTCGTACGGAGGAACGCTCAAGCTGTTCACCGAATTTCTCCCGCGCTTCGGGGTAGAGACGGTGCTTCGCGACACCTACGACCAGGAGGGTATCGAGAGCGCGGTGCGCGGGGGGAAGTGCTCGCTGCTCTATCTGGAAACGCCTACCAACCCCGCGCTCAAGGTACTGGACCTCGCCCGGCTCGCCGCCACGGGCCGCGAAGCCGGCGCCACGGTAATCGTGGACAACACCTTCGCCACTCCCATCAACCAGCGTCCGATCGAGCTGGGCGCACACCTCGTAGTGCACAGCGCCACCAAGTTCCTGAATGGCCACTCCGACGCGATGGGTGGGGTGCTCGTCGGTGATCGCGCGCTGGTGGAGAAGGTGTTCCACTTCCGCGAGATCAATGGCGCATCCCTGCACCCGGCCTCGGCGTACTTCCTCGTTCGCGGCCTCAAGACGCTGGAGCTTCGCGTGGCGCGCCAGAACGAGAATGCTCTGGAGCTGGCGCGCTTCCTGGAAAAGCGGCCCGAGGTCGAGTCAGTGAACTACCCGGGGCTCGAGAGCCACCCTCGCCACGATGTCGCGCGCTCGCAGATGCGCGGCTTCGGCGGGATGCTGAGCTTCTCTCTCTCGGGCGGGATGGATGCGGTGAGATCCTTCCTTCCACGGCTGCGTCTCGCTCATCGCGCCGCGAGCCTGGGCTCGGTCGGCACGCTGGTGGGTCCCCCGGGTACTACGAGCCACGTAGAGGTCCCCATCGAGGAACGCGCCGCCGCCGGGATTCCGGAAGGTCTGATACGAGTCTCGGTCGGCATCGAGAATGCGAGCGACATCCTGGCTGATTTCCGCCAGGCGCTGACGTCAGGCTGACGACGCGCCGCGCCGATCGTCCCCCGCCCTTTCCCCCGACTCCCCCCATTCACGGCCCCAACATGGCTCTTAGAGAAGAGCTCGAGCGATCGGGCAATTGGCTGTTCTGCCACCGCAGCTATCTCCCGATAGTCATGCTCGTGCCGATCGTCGTGGCGCTGCACGGCTACCACTATCCCGACGGCCGCCACGACCTGGACCTCGGCTGGGAGATGTTCTGTCTGGCGATCGGGCTGGCCGGGCTCGCGATCAGAGCGATGACGGTTGGCTTCACCCCGGCGGGCACATCGGGTCGCAACACCGAGGGTCAGGTGGCGGCCTCGCTCAACACGCGCGGGATGTACGCGATGGTGCGGCACCCGCTCTACCTCGGCAACTACCTGATGTGGCTGGGACCCGCGCTCTTCCCGCGCGTGTGGTGGGTGCCGGTGTTTCTCACACTCGTCTTCTGGCTCTACTACGAGCGGATCATGTTCGCCGAGGAGGAGTTCCTGCGCCGCTCGTTCGGCCGTGAGTACGAGGAGTGGGCCGAGCGGACCCCAGCGTTCCTTCCTGCCCGTCTCCGTTGGACATCGCCGCGGCTCCCGTTCTCGGCGCGCAACGTACTGAGGCGCGAGTACTCCGGCTTCTTCGGCCTCATCGCGACCTTCGTCGTGCTCGAAGTAGTGTCGGACTACGCGGCCACCGGCGGGTTCGAGTTCGATCCGGTCTGGTCCGGCATCTTCGCGGCCAGCCTCGTGATCTACCTGGTGCTTCGCACACTCAAGCGACGGACGCGGCTGCTGCACGTAAAGGGACGGTAGACGACGGGGTCAGGTCTTGCATCGTGCATCGGCTGCCCA
>DASSNL010000087.1:0-4590 GCA_035688075.1 Gemmatimonadaceae bacterium | reverse complement strand
GGCATGCTGCCGTCGGCGTCGCTGGGCGCCGAGCCATCTGGGGCAGGCGGCGGGACGCGCATGGGCCTCTACGAGCCGATCCACGGTTCCGCTCCGGACATCGCGGGGAAGGGGGTCGCGAATCCGATCGGCGCCATCCTGAGCGCGGCGATGCTTCTCCGTCACTCGCTCGATCTTCCGCGCGAGGCGCGGGTCATCGAGAGCGCGGTGAATGCAGCACTCGACGAAGGTGTGCTCACCGCGGAGCTCGCGCCGCGCGGCGCGCGTGCGTGGCGGACGAGCGAAGTAGGCGATGTGATCGCAAAGAAGATTTCCGAAGCCACTTGACAGGACGCACGACGCACTGCATAGTGCGCGGAAGCTCGCGCCAGTGCACGCGGCTGGTGTCAGTACACGGCACTACTTCGTTCCAGGACAACAAACGGTAATGCTCTCCGTCGCTCCCCAGCTCCTCCTTAGCCTTATTCTCGTCGTCCTTCTCCTTATTGGAGAGGACGTCGTGGTGCTTGGGAGAAGCATGGGGTGATGTAGAGCGGACTGACGAGTTCCGAGCCCCTCCCGAGCAAGGTGAGGGGCTTTTTTTCGGCGATGGCCCCTCGCGAGATGGCGGGGGGCCTTCTGTTTGACGGAGCGGTGCCGCGCGAGCGGTACGCTCCTTCACCAGCGCCGAGCAGGAGCCAACAGGTGCGCTTCCCCATGCGCAGCGACGCGATCAAGCGCGGCTTCGACCGCGCTCCGCACCGCAGTCTGCTGCGTGCCACCGGTCAGATTCGCACGGCCGAGGACTTCGACAAGCCCTTCGTTGCCGTGTGCAACTCGTACGTGGACATCGTTCCCGGCCACGTGCACTTGCGCGAGTTCGGCGCTCTCGTGAAGGAGGCGGTGCGCGAGGCGGGGGGGATTCCGTTCGAGTTCAACACGATCGGCGTGGACGACGGGATCATCATGGGGCACTCGGGAATGCGCTACTCGCTCCCGTCGCGCGAGCTGATCGCCGACTGCGTCGAGACCATGGCGCTCGCGCACTGCTTCGACGCGATGATCTGCATCCCCAACTGCGACAAGATCGTGCCCGGGATGCTCATGGGCGCGGCTCGCGTGGACGTCCCTACGGTGTTCGTGTCTGGCGGTGCGATGCGCGCGGGCGTGGACAGGTCGGGGAGGAAGATAGACCTGATCTCCGTATTCGAGGGTGTCGGCGCGCGCGGCGCCGGGCTCATAGATGACGCACGTCTCGAGGAGCTCGAGACCTTCGGCTGTCCCACCTGCGGGAGCTGCAGCGGGATGTTCACCGCCAACTCGATGAACTGTCTCTGCGAAGCGCTCGGCGTCGCCTTCCCGGGGAACGGCACCGCGCTCGCGCGCACGCCGGAGCGCGAGGCGCTGGCGCGGCGCGCGGGTAGCGCAGTGCTCGCACTCCTCGAGCGCGGCGTGACCTTCCGCGATGTCGTCACGGCCCGGGCGATAGACAACGCGATGGCGCTCGATGTGGCGATGGGTGGCTCGACCAACACCGTGCTGCACGTGCTCGCGCTCGCACGCGAGGCGGGGATCGACTATCCGATCGCGCGCTTCAACGAGGTCGCGGAGCGCGTCCCGCACCTCGCGAAGATCTCACCCGCCTGGGACGGCGACCGCCAGTGGCACATGCAGGACGTGCACTCGGCCGGCGGCGTCCCCGCGATCCTGCGCGAGCTCTCGGCGAAGCCCGGTGCCCTGCACCTCGATGCGCTGACGGTCACGGGAGATACACTCGGTGCCACGGTGTCCGCGGCCGCGAACACCAATCCGTGCTGCATCCGTCCGGTGTCCAGCCCGCACTCGGAGCGCGGCGGGCTCTGCGTCCTCTTCGGGTCGCTCGCTCCCGAGGGCGCGGTGGTGAAGGTGGGTGCGGTGGAGCAGCACCAGATGCGCTTCCGTGGTCCGGCGCAGCTCTTCGAGTGCGAGGAAGACGCGATAACGGCGCTCCGCACCGGCACAATGCGCGAAGGCTCGGTGGTCGTGGTGCGCAACGAGGGGCCGCGCGGCGGACCGGGGATGCGCGAGATGCTCTCGCTCACGAGCATGCTGAAGGGAATGCCGCTGGGCGAGAAGGTCGCGCTCATCACCGACGGCCGCTTCTCCGGCGGAACGCGCGGCCTGTGCATCGGTCACGTGTCGCCCGAGGCATCGGAGGGCGGAGCGATAGGACTCATCCGGGACGGTGATCCGATAGCGATAGATCTGGGCGCGCGATCGCTCGATGTCGAAGTAAGTGATGCCGAGCTCGAGCGCCGGCGCGCCGAATGGCGCGCACCCGAGCCTCGCTGCACGCGCGGCTGGCTGGCGCGCTACGGCAGGTTGGTGACCAACGCGAGCAACGGAGCAGTGCTGGCATGAGGACCCCACGATGACTCAGGTGGAATCGAGGCCGGTGAGCCGGGAACGGTCGGCAGCCGGCAAGCGCGAACACGACGAAGTGCGCACCGGCGCGCAGATAATGTGCGAGGCGCTCATCCGCGAGGGCGTGGACACGCTCTTCGGGATTCCCGGTGGGGCGATCATGCCTTTCTATTTCGCGCTCCCCGAGTACGCCGAGCGGTTGCGCCACGTACTCTGCCGCCACGAGCAGGGTGCCGGCCACGCCGCCGAAGGTTACGCGCGCGCCACGGGGCGTGTGGGAGTCTGCGTGGGAACGAGCGGCCCAGGAGCCACCAATCTCGTCACGCCCATCGCCGACGCTTGGATGGACAGCACGCCGCTGGTGGCGATCACGGGGCAGGTGTCGAGTGCGATGCTCGGAAAGGACGCCTTCCAGGAGACCGACATCACCGGGATCACCACGCCGATCACCAAGCACAACTACCTCGTGACGCGCGCCGATGATCTGGCGTACGTCTTCCGGGAGGCGTTCCACCTCGCGCGCAGCGGCCGTCCCGGCCCCGTTCTCATAGACGTCACCAAGGACGCGCAGCAGGCGCGCGCGGTGCCGCGCTGGGATCCAGAGCTTCGCCTCCCCGGCTACCGGCCTACCTACGAGGGGAGCCGCTGGCAGGTTCGCAAGGCCGCCGAGCTGCTGGCGCACGCCGAGCGACCGCTCATCATGGCAGGCAACGGCGTCATCCAATCGGGCGCCGCCACGGAGCTGCGCGCGCTGGCGGAGCTCCTCGGGATTCCCGTGGTCACCACGCTGCACGGACTCGGCGCCTTTCCGCAGGATCACCCGTTGAGCCTCGGTATGCCCGGGATGCACGGCTGGGTGCACGTGAACCGCGCGATCCAGGAGTGCGACCTGCTCCTCAACGTGGGCGGCCGCTTCGACGACCGCGTGACCGGCAGAGCATCATCGTTCGCGCCGCGGGCACGGGTGATTCACATAGACATCGACCCGTCGGAGATCGGGAAGAACGTCGCGACCGCGGTGCCCATCGTGGGCGATGCGCGCCGCGTCCTCGCCGCACTCGTGCGCGAGCTGCGTGGCCACGCGTTGGACGCGCACGATCTCTGTCAGTGGTTGCGCCACATCCGCGAGCTGCAGTCGGAGCACGAGCCACGGCAGACGTACCGCCGCCGCCCATCCACTGCGCTCGCGCCGCACGACGTGTACGAGGCGCTCGACCGGTCGCTCCAGTCGCGCGGCGCCTATCGCGTGGTCACCGACGTCGGCCAGCACCAGATGTGGGCCGCGCAGCTCATCGACTGGCGCCGCCCTCGCACGCACATCACCAGCGGCGGCTCCGGCACCATGGGCTTCGCCATACCCGCCGCTCTCGGTGTCGCCCTCGCATGCCCCGACGAAACCGTGTGGGTAGTCGTGGGCGACGGCGGCTTCCAGATGACCAACCAGGAACTGACCACTCTCGTGCAGGAAGGCATACGCAACGTGAAGGTGGCCATCATCAACAACGGCTACCTGGGCATGGTGCGCCAGTGGCAGGAGCTGTTCGATGGCCGCCGCTACAGCGGTACCCCCCTGTCCGGCCCGGACTTCGCCCTCCTCGCCGAAGCCCACGGCATCCGCGCCCTCACCGTCGACCACGCCCGCGACGTCGACTCCGCCCTCTCCTTCGCCTGGTCCCACGACGCCCCCGTCGTCCTCGACTTCCGCGTCGAGCGCGAAGCGAACGTGTTCCCGATGGTGCCAGCGGGGGGGAGTCTTGGAGAGATGTTGGTCGCGGAGGGTGCGGTGCGGGAGAAAGCAGAAGGCAGAAAGCAGAAAGCAGGAACGGCAAGGAAACAGGGAACAGGAAACAGGAAACAGGAACTGCGTCGTGAATCGGTCATCCCCACGCAACCGGAAATCCATGTTGACCGTACCGAACATGGGTCGCCGCTTGCGCGGGAATGACCATGGATGGAGTGCCGCTATCTGTTTCCTGTTTCCTGTCTCCTGCAGTTCCCTGCTTCCTGCTTCCTGCTTTCTGCTTCCTGCTTGCTTCAACAACGATCCCACCATTTCACGGAGCTCCTTCCCCATGTCCCATACACTCGTAACCCTGATGCAAGACCGCCCCGGCGTCCTCCACAGGGCGGTGAGTTTGTTCAGAAGAAGAGGATTCAACATCGAGAGTCTCGCAGTCGGTCACAGCGAGACGCCGGGGGTGAGCAGGA
>DASSNL010000073.1:0-20570 GCA_035688075.1 Gemmatimonadaceae bacterium | reverse complement strand
ATCCGTATTGCATCCCCCGAGGACATCCGCGGGCCGAAGGATCCCAAGGAGCGCGAGCGGCTGGAGATGTCCGGCCTCCGGACCTGGTGGTCGTGGGGCGAGGTAACCAAGCCCGAGACCATCAACTACCGCTCGTTCAAGCCGGAGAAGGACGGTCTCTTCTGCGAGCGCATCTTCGGTCCCGTGAAGGACTGGGAATGCCATTGCGGCAAGTACAAGCGCATCCGCTACCGCGGCGTCATCTGCGACCGCTGCGGCGTGGAGGTCACGCTCTCGCGCGTCCGCCGCGAGCGGATGGGGCACATCGAGCTCGCCGTGCCCGTCGCTCACATCTGGTTCTTCAAGACGCTCCCCAGCCCCATGGGGAACCTGCTCGACATCACGCTGCGTGACCTCGAGAAGATCATCTACTACTCGAACTACGTGGTGATCGAGCCGGGTCAGATGGAGGTGCGGCCGAACCAGCTCCTCGACGAAGACGAGTATCTCGATCTTCGCGAGAAGGCGCGCGAGGCAGGCGACACCGAGTTCAAGGCGGACATTGGCGCTCCCGCGGTGCGCGAGCTTCTCCGCCGCCTGGACATCGACAAGATCTCCGACGAACTCCGCTCGTCGGTGGCGGTCGAGACGTCGCAGCATCGCAAGAAGCAGATGCTCAAGCGGCTCAAGATCATCGATGCGTTCCGTGGCTCGGGCGACGCCGGCGGTACGCGCAACAAGGCCGAGTGGATGATCATGGACGTGATCCCCGTGATCCCGCCCGATCTCCGTCCGCTCGTGCCGCTCGATGGCGGCCGCTTCGCCACGAGCGACCTGAACGACCTCTATCGCAGAGTGATCAACCGGAACAACCGGCTGCAGAAGCTCATCATGCACCGGGCACCGGAGGTCATCCTGCGCAACGAGAAGCGCATGCTGCAGGAGGCGGTGGACGCGCTCTTCGATAACGGCCGCCGCTCCAAGGCGATCCGTGGTCGCGGGAAGCGTCCGTTGAAGTCGCTCTCCGACATGCTCAAGGGCAAGCAAGGTCGCTTCCGGCAGAACCTGCTCGGCAAGCGCGTGGACTACTCCGGTCGTTCGGTGATCGTGGTGGGCCCGGAGCTCAAGCTGCACCAGTGCGGCCTGCCGAAGGCCATGGCCTTGGAGCTCTTCAAGCCGTTCATCATCCACAAGCTCGTGGACAAGGGGATCGCCGAGACCGTAAAGCGCGCCAAGAAGATCGTGGAGCGCGAATCGCCGGAGGTCTACGAGATCCTCGAAGACATCATCCGCGACCACCCGGTGCTCCTGAACCGCGCGCCGACGCTCCACCGCCTGGGGATCCAGGCGTTCGAGCCGGTGCTCGTGGAGGGGAAGGCCATCCGTATTCACCCCTTGGTCTGCGCCGCGTTCAACGCGGACTTCGACGGCGACCAGATGGCCGTGCACGTGCCGCTCTCCTTCGAGGCGCAGCTCGAGTGCCGGCTGCTCATGCTCTCGAGCAACAACGTCCTGAAGCCCTCGGACGGCCGCCCGGTGGCGGAGCCGAGTCAGGACATCGTGCTCGGCTGCTACTTCCTCACCAAGCAGCCGGCGGACTTCGGGAAGGACCTCGACAAGGCGCCGCGCTTCGCGACGCTGGCCGAGGTGGAGATGGCGCTCGCCCTCGGGCGGGTGACGTTCCACACTCCGGTGCACTTCCTGGTGGAAGACATCAACGGACGGCGCTGGGAGGCGACGACCACCGGTCGGGTGCTCTTCAACAGCATCGTGCCGCCGTCGTTGGGCTACCAGAACCGCGACATGAAGAAGCGGGCTCTCTCCGAGCTCGTCTTCGAGGCGTATCGCAAGGAAGGGCTCGCGGGCACGGTGCAGTTCCTCGATCGCCTGAAGGAGTTCGGTTTCCGCTACGCGACGATGGGGGGCGTGTCCATCGGTATCGAGGATCTCGAGATCCCGGCCGACAAGGTCACGCTGCTCGGCGATGCCGATGCTCGAGTTGAGCGCTTCCAGCGGGCATACCAGACGGGCAACATCACGAACGGTGAGCGCTACAACAAGGTGATCGACACCTGGACGCACGCCAACAACGACGTAGCCGACGCCATGATCAAGGCGCTGCGCGAGTCGAAGGGCGGGCTCAACCCGGTGTTCATGATGTTCGATTCCGGCTCGCGTGGATCGCGCGATCAGATCCGGCAGCTCGCCGGTATGCGCGGCCTCATGGCGAAGCCGCAGAAGAAGCTCACCGGTGGTATCGGTGAGATCATCGAGAGCCCGATCAAGTCGAACTTCCGCGAAGGGCTCTCGGTGCTCGAGTACTTCATCTCCACGCACGGTGCCCGTAAGGGTCTGGCAGATACGGCGCTCAAGACGGCCGACGCCGGCTACCTCACGCGTCGTCTCGTGGACGTGGCGCAGGACGTGACGATCACCGAGGAGGATTGCGGCACGATCCTCGGCCTCGAGGTCGGTGCACTCAAGGAAGGCGAGGATGTGATCGAGCCGCTGGCCGAGCGCATCGTCGGCACCGTGGCCGCCGAGGATGTGGAGGACCCGCACGAGATAGACGAGTCGGGCCGCCGCATGCTGCTGGTGGAGGCCGGTGAGCTGATCGACGAGGAGACCGCTCGCGCGATCGAGGACTCGGGGATCGAGACCGTGCGGATTCGCTCGGTGCTCACCTGTGAAGCCAAGCGCGGGCTCTGCCGGATGTGCTACGGCCGCAACCTGGCCACCATGCAGATGGTGGATCTGGGCGAGGCAGTGGGAATTCTGGCAGCGCAGTCCATCGGCGAGCCGGGTACGCAGCTCACGCTCCGTACCTTCCACATCGGTGGTACCGCGGCTCGTATCGCCGAGCAGACGGCGCGCAAGTCGAAGGTGGCTGGCGTGATCGAGTTCGGCGAGCGGCTGATCTACGTGACCAACCCCGAGGGACAGAAGATCGTCACCTCGTACGAGGGTGAGATCATCATCCGCGCCTCGAAGGATGAGAACGCGGCCGTGCTCTCGCGCTTCCAGGTGCCGCTCGGCGCCTTCCTCATGGTGGAGAACGGGAGCGAGGTCAAGCGAGACGCGGTGGTCTTCACCTGGGATCCGTACACGACGCCCATCATCGCGGACGTCGAGGGTACGGTCCGCTTCGTGGACATCATCGAGGACGAGTCGGTGTCCGAGGAGCTCGACGAGCTCACCGGTCTCCGTCAGCGCGTCATCATCGAGGACAGAGAGAAGCGCCTCCACCCGCACATCGAGATCGTGCAGGAGAAGGGCGGGAAGGAGAAGCGCGTTCGCGACTTCGTGATTCCGATCGGCGCTCAGCTCATCATCGAGGACGGCGAGCAGGTTGGCGCCGGAACGATCCTCGCCAAGATCAGCCGCGAGGCCTACAAGACTCGCGACATCACGGGTGGTCTGCCGCGGGTGGCCGAGCTCTTCGAGGCTCGTCGTCCGAAGGACCCGGCGACGATCTCCGAGATCGACGGCGTGGTGAAGTTCGGCGACATCAAGCGCGGCAAGCGTGAGATCTTCGTGCAGCCGCTCCGGATTCTGGACGACGGTGGTACGGCGGTGGACGACACGCAGCCGGCGCAGCTCTACGAGGTGCCGGCGGGCAAGCACCTTCGCGTACACGAGGGCGACCGGGTGAGGGCGGGCGACCGTCTCTCCGAGGGCCCCGTGAACCCGCACGACATCCTGAGGATCAAGGGACCGCGTGCGGTGCAGGAGTACCTGCTGAACGAGGTGCAGGAGGTCTACCGTCTGCAGGGCGTGAAGATCAACGACAAGCACATCGGCGTGATCGTCCGGCAGATGCTGCAGAAGGTTCGCATTCTGGAGCCGGGTGACACGGAGCTCCTCGAGGGCGAGCACGTGGACAAGGGTACCTTCCGTGAGACCAACGATCGGGCGGTGAAGAAGGGGTCTCCAGCCACTTCGGAGCCCCTGCTCCTCGGGATCACGAAGGCCTCTCTCACGACGCAGTCCTTCATCTCGGCCGCTTCCTTCCAGGAGACCACGCGTGTCCTGACGGATGCGGCGATCCGTGGGGCCAAGGACGATCTGCTTGGTCTCAAGGAGAACATCATCATCGGTCACCTCATCCCGGCTGGAACGGGCCAGTATCGCTACAGCCAGGTGGAGATCGAGGGTATGGAAGTACCGGCGCCGGCGGAGGAGCCCATTTTGCCTCCGGCCGACGCCACCTTCGCCCAGCTCCTCAGCGGAGGGGCGGGGGCGGGGTTCCCGGGAGCGGAGGAGATGTAAACGGAAGAAAGCGGGAGGTAGAAAGCAGAAAGCAGGAACGGCTCGCGAGGCAGGGCCCTCGACTTCTGGGCAGTTCTCTGCTTTCTGCTGTCTCCTTTCTGCTCTCTCTTCTTGACGCTCTCTCCAGCCACAACTAAGTTCAACAGTCTATGCCCACTATAAATCAGCTCGTCCGGCGCAGTCGCCAGGACGTTGAAAAGAAAGAGAAGGCGCCGGCGCTGAAGGGGAATCCGCAGAAGCGCGGAGTCTGCACGCGCGTGTACACCACTACGCCCAAGAAGCCGAATTCCGCGCTGCGGAAGGTGGCACGTGTGCGGCTCACCAACGGCTTCGAGGTCAGCGCGTACATCCCCGGTGAGGGGCATAACCTGCAGGAACACTCGATCGTGCTCATTCGCGGCGGCCGTGTGAAGGACCTGCCTGGTGTCCGCTATCATATCGTCCGCGGTACGCTCGACGCGTCGGGTGTCAACGGACGTAATCAGAGTCGCTCCAAGTACGGCGCCAAGAAGCCTAAGGCGGGCGCTGGAGGTAAGAAGTGAGCCGGCGTCAGAAAGCCGTCAAGCGCCCAGTCCTCCCCGACGCGCGCTACGACAGTCAGACTGTATCGAAGTTCATCAACACCCTGATGATCCAGGGGAAGAAGTCGATCGCCGAGCGGATCTTCTACGGCGCGATGGACATCGTGGAGTCGCGCACCGGGCAGCCGGGCGTGAACATCTTCAAGCAGGGGCTTCAGAACATCAAGCCGGTCGTGGAGGTGAAGAGCCGCCGCGTCGGTGGTGCCACTTACCAGGTGCCCGTCGAGGTCCGTCCGGAGCGGCGTACCGCGCTGGCCATGCGCTGGCTCATGACGTACTCGCGCCAGCGCAGCGAGAAGTCCATGGCGGAGAAGCTCGCCGCCGAGATCATCGCCGCGTCCAAGGGCGAGGGCAACTCGATCAAGAAGAAGGAAGACACCCATCGTATGGCCGAGGCCAACAAGGCCTTCGCGCACTATCGCTGGTAACAGTCCAGGATTGCAGGACCGGTCCCCGCCGGGCGCATCGCGCCCGGCGGGGATTTCTTCACCCGGCAGCTCGAAGCGGGTTGCGTGGGCGGACGGGCGAGCCCATGATGTAGGGTCCGAGTTACACTCGAGCTCACTACGCACGTTACTTGCTAGTCGAGATCGTGTGGGCGAACGATAACGGTCACGCCAGCGTATCTAGCTCTGCGGGACATTGGCTGGCGTGTCACCTCGTTGCGGTCGCGCTCGTACTGTTGCAGGAGCGCGACGGCGCGCATGATGGCACTATTGTATGATTCAGATGGTTGTTGTCCAAGCGGTTCGGACGCCGTGCTGAGCTGCGCACGTGTTCTCGTTCCGGTGGAATGACGGAGCGGAGGTGTGGCATGGTCGATGCTCGATCGGTGAGCCGTTCAGAACCCTCGTTTCGGAGCGGGAGTTACGTCCAGTCACGCGGCGCTGAAGGAGGCGCGTTGGTGGGTAGGGCAGCCCAGTCCGAAGCATCGTTTCCATTTGATGGAGATCGAATGCTACCGGTTGCGAATCCGAAGGTGATCTTCAAGGCGCTGTCCGATGGCGCCGTGCTCTTCTCGACCGAAGACGAGGTGTATTTCGGGCTCAATGAGGTGGGCGCGCTTGTCTGGCAGCACCTGCCGCCCAAGCTCGCCACCCTGGACGAGCTGTGTGCCGCGATCGCGGAACGCTACCCCGAGGTGGATCCCGGCGTGATTCGCCAGGATGTGACGGAGCTCATATCAGAGCTTGCCTCCCACCGCCTAGTCTTCCCGCGGAATGCGGAGCAGAACGATGACACCAGTCTCGAGAACCCATCTCAGGAAACTGACCAGGCTGAGTCGGCGCGAGTGGGCTGACCTGCTCGAGGCACAGCTCGCGCTCCTGCTCGCTCAGTTCCGGGTATGGACTCGCCCCACTGGGCGGCTCGTTTCGCATTCCGCTGAAACAGCTCCGACCACCCCCGCCACGGCGCCCGCAGCACCCTTCATATCCATCAGCGAACCCGTAACGTCCCCCAGCGAGCCCGTAAGTTCCTCGGTGCGCGTGGACCCGCCGGTACTCTCCCGCGCCGAAGCGCTCGCGCTCGCCGTGGGCCGCGCCGCGGAGTTCGGAGTCTTCCGGCCGCTCTGCCTGGTGCGCGCGGTCGCGCTCAACAGGGTGCTCGAGCGGCATGGCATCAGCGGGAGCCGCGTCCGTGTTGGCGTCCGGATGCGGAACGGTCGCTTCGCCGCGCACGCCTGGGTCGAGTACGGCGATCGCGTGCTGGGCGACAACGAGGCGCATGTGGGCTCGTTCGTGGAGCTCTCCGAGGTGCGTCTGGTAGACGCGCGATGAGCGCGATCGTCGGAATCTTCGCACCGTCGCGTTCCGGCGGTGCACCGACGCGCGATGTGGCCGAGCGGATGCTGCGCGCGATGAAGAAGCGCGGCGCCGACCGCGTGGGCGTGTGGCGCGACGAGGACGAGGGTGCAATGCTCGCGGTCTCGCGCTACGACTGGGAGCTCGAGACTTCTTCGGACGAAGATGTGCTCGTGCTCGCGGAGGATGATCTCGTCGTAGCCGCCGACGCCGCTATCTACTATCGGAACGACCTCCGCCGCTCGCTCGAGCGCGAGGGTGTAGTCGCCGCGCGCGATACGGCAAGCCACATGGTCCTTGCGGCGTACCGCGCCTGGGGAGCCGACTGTGCCGCGCACCTCGAGGGTGACTTCGCCTTCATCGTTTGGGACCGCAGGACCCGAAGCGTCTGTGCAGCGCGCGACTTCGGTGGCAAGCGTACGCTTTTCTTCGCGCAGGTGCGAGGCACGCTGGTCATCGCCTCCGCCATCAGTGGCGTGCTCGCGTTCCCCGGCTGCTCGCACGAGATCAATCTCTCCGAGGTCGCCGCGAGTGCGGGCGGTCTCTTCGCGGCTCGGCTCGAGACCGCGTATACCGCGATCAGCAATCTCCCCGCGGGGGAGACGCTCACCGCCGCGCCGTCGAGCGAGCCGGAGCTGGCGAGACATTGGAGCCCGCCGGAGCGAGCCACGGGATCCGCCGTCCCTTCGTTCGACGAAGCAGCCGCTGAGCTTCGCGCGCGGCTCGAGCGCGCGGTGATCGAGCGCGCTCCGGCGCGCGGCGAGATGAGCATCTGGCTGAGCGGTGGCTGGGATTCTCCCGCCGTGTTCGCGGCAGGTGAGGCAGCGCTCCGCGCGCACGGCGACTCACGCTCGCTGCTCCCGGTTTCGATCAGCTACCCGCCGGGCGATCCCGGACGGGAAGATGAGCTGATCCAGGCGATCGCCGATCGCTGGAGCGCACCGGTACACTGGGTGGACATCCGCGACGTGCCGGTGTTCGACAGGCCGGCCGAGCGAGCCGCGGAACGCGACGAGCCGTTCGGTCACGCATTCGAGATGTGGCATCGCTCGCTCGCGCGCGGCAGCAGAGCCGTGAGCTCGCGCGTAGCATTCGACGGAGTGGGCGGCGATCAGCTCTTCCAGGTCTCCGAGGTGTATCTCGCGGATCTTCTGAGGAGCGGCCGGTGGCTCGAGCTTCGCCGCGAGTGGAAGGCGAAGAAGATGAGCGGCAGCGGCTTCCGCAGCTTCTTCCGTCAGGCGATACAGCCGCTCATGACCGAGCGCGCTCACGACCTGGCAGCGGCGATGCGCAACGGTCGCGGATTGGTGGGTTATCTCGAGCGGCGTGCACCGAGCTGGCTGCGTCCGGATTTTGTCAGTCGGCACTCCCTGGATGTCCGGGAGCGGCACATTGCGTTGCCGCACTCCCGCATCAGTTGTGTACGCCACGAAACATATTGGTACCTGACCTACCCGTATTTTCCCCGCGTTTTCGGGCTCGCTTCGGCCATGGCGCTCGAGGAGGGAGTGGAGCTACGCTCGCCGCTCTACGACACCAGGGTGATAGAGCTGGCTCTGTCCAGGCCGCGGTGGGAGCGGTCTTCCGGGTCAGAAACAAAGTTGCTCCTTCGGAAGGCCGTGGAGGGGCTCTTACCCGAGCACGTCCTTGCACCGCGTCCAGCGAAAACAGGTACTACGGGCGCGTATTTTGAACGTTCGATGAGGGAGGGTTATCCTCCTCTCTGTGAAGAATTTTTACGATGTTCGGAGCTCGAATCCGCTGGAATGATCGATGCAGAAGAGCTTCGACGGTCGACCGCGGCATATACGCGTGGGGCGGCCAGCGGGCAGGTCGGCGTCAACCTGTTCTTTACATTGCAGGCGGAACTATGGTTGAGGGCGCACAAACGTCCAGCTGACTCACCCGATGGCGGGGTTCCTGAGGAGCCCTTGGCGACGGTGGTGGGGTAGCGGTGACGCAGGTCGATGTAAGTTGCACCATTTCACGGCCACGGGGGCCGTGGTTCTGCCGGGCGAGTGGTCCGGTGACACACGACACGGGAGGCGTCGCGTGTATCAAAAGCCAAAAGTGGAGCGGTTCGGTACGTTCCGCGAGTTGACGCAGATCGGTTTTCAGGGTGACTCGGACGGTTACACGATTTGTGGAACCACCCCGGGAACAGGCAACAACGCGTGCGGCTTGCCGGGCGCGCCTGAGTGCCCTCGGCCCTCGGTCTGACGCTCCACTGGAAGGAGGCCACCGGCTCCGCCGGTGGCCTCCTTCCACTTTTACCGACCTGTGAATGCCCGATTACTCGATTTTCGGTGGATGCCTACGCTCCGACATCGCCTTCCCCGAGTTGCGGGAACTGTCCTCGAATTCAGCCAGCTGGACGTTGCGCTCGGTGGACACCATCGAAGAGATGGAGCGCCCACAGCTACTGGGTGAATTCGACCTGAACCCCGAGCTCTCCATGCGGCTCTTCGAGCACGCTTCGGGGTTCAGATTCGAGTACGACGACACGGGCACCTACGACATATCCGCCGACGGCGGCATAATCCGCTGGCTCGCCGGCCCTCGACCCGGCCCCAATTCCGTTCGCGCCGACATAACCGGTCGCGTCCTGGCGATGGCGCTGCACGCCGGCGGACGACTGTGCCTGCACGGCAGCGCGGTGGCCACGGAGAGCGGAGCGGTAGCGTTCGTGGCGCCCAAGTTTCACGGCAAGTCCACCCTAGCGCTCGCGCTCACGCGCGCGGGGTGCCGGCTCATGACCGACGACGTCCTCCCGGTGGATCCCGGGCCGCCGGCGCGCGCGATCCCAGGCGTGCATCAGGTAAAGCTCTGGGATGACTCCGCGGAGCTCTTCGATGTGAGACGCGGCGAGCCGATGACGGGGGACAAGCATCTGGTGTACGAGATCCCCGAGGAATCGCTGATGTTTCAGCCGAGCTCCCTCATGGCGGTCTACCTCCTCAGCCCTCTCACGGGCCAGAGCTCGATCGACGAAGCAGCGCGGCGCATCCCGATACCCGATGTCACCGCGGCGCTCGCACTCGTCAGACACGCGGCACTCGGTTCGATGCTGGGCGGCGCACAGGCCGCGCGCATCTTCGAGCGAGCTGCTACATTGGCTTCCACGGTGCCGGTCTACCGTCTGGAAACGGTGGCTGGTCTCGATCGGCTCAACGACGTGGTGGCCCAGCTACAGGAATGGCACGGAGCGGCAAGCGTCCCGTCGGTGGCGGCGGGCGAGGGGATGTGAAGGAGAGTCTCATCCCGGCACCCAGCGAACGGCTGGGCAGCCCTTCTCAATCAGCGCCGGCGGTCGTGCTCGATGGCCTCACCAAGAGCTTCCCGACCCGACGCGGCTGGTTGGAAACGATCCGCCACCCTCTCAGCACGCAGTACCAACAGGTGCTGCGCGGCGTGAGCTGCACCGTGCACGAAGGGGAGTTCTTCGGCCTGCTCGGGCCCAACGGTGCGGGGAAGACGACGCTTTTCAAGATCCTCGCTACGCTCGTCCTCCCGGACTCGGGTTCGGCTACGATAGCCGGCTTCGACGTGGTGCAGGATGCCCGCGAGGTTCGCCGTGTCCTGTCGCCGGTCATTGCCGACGAGCGCAGCCTCTACTGGCGCCTCTCGTCGCGTGACAACCTCGAGCTCTATGGCGCGCTGCAGGGTCTCGATCGGAACGCCTCGCGCCGGCGGGCCGGCGAGCTGCTGGAGGTGGTGGGGCTCGATGATACGGGCGAGAAGATGGTGGGCTCCTTCTCTTCGGGGATGAAGCAGCGGCTCCTCATAGCGCGGGCGCTGATCGCGTATCCGCGGGTGCTCCTCCTGGACGAGCCGACGAGAAGTCTCGACCCCGTTTCCGCGCGGCGCTTCCGCGCCTTCCTGAACGAGGAGATCGTCGGCCGGCAGAAGTGCACCGTGGTGCTCGCCACGCACAACGCGGAGGAGGCGCTGGAGCTCTGCGATCGCGTAGCGATCCTGAACCGCGGGCAGCTCCTGGCGGCGGGCACGGCGCAGAGCATCGCGAGCGACATGGGGCACGACCGTTATCGCCTCTGGACGAGCGACCCCTCTCACCCCGGCATCGCGGCGCTCGCGGAGCGCGGCGTGGTGGAAGACATCAGCACTCGCGAGAGCGATGATCCGGCTTGGACGGTGCTCGAGATGGACGTGCCGGGTGGACTGGAGCGCGCGGCGCAGGTAGTGGCATTCCTCACCGAGCAGGGCGTTCAGATAGCGCGTTTCGAGTACGTGGAGCTCTCGCTGGCCGATCTCATAGAGCGCGTGGTCGAGCAGCGCGGTGCGAACAGGGGAGATACCGGCGCGGGTGGTGGCACCGATGCGTGAGATCCTCTCGCTCATCAAGGCGAGCTTCCGCACGGCGATCAGCTACCGGTTGTCCATCGTACTCTCGCTCGCGTCGCTCCTCTTCAGCGTGGTCCCGATCTTCTTCGTGTCGCGCGCTCTCCAGGACACGATGGCCAAGCACATCTCTACCGAGGGCGGAGTCTACTTCGCCTTCCTCCTGGTAGGGATGATCGCGTACATGTACATGTCCGCTGCCGTGAACGCGATACCGACGGTGGTGTCGTCGGGAGTAGCCACGGGGACGCTCGAAGCGCTGCTGGCGACCAGAGCTCCGCTCCCCTCGCTTCTCCTCGGACTGATAGGTTACAATTTCGTCTGGACGACAGTGCGCGCCCTCGCCTTTCTGGGCGCCGGGCTCCTTTTCGGAGTGCACCTGGCGTGGGGGCAGCTGTGGAGCTCGCTACTCATCCTCGTGCTCATCGTCCTCTCCTATCTTCCCTTCGGTCTCATTGGTGCGGCGCTCATGCTGGCCTTCCGGACCACCGGTCCGCTCGGGTCCGCGGTGCTGATTCTGTCGGGGCTCCTCGGAGGTGTGTACTATCCCACCAGCGTGATCCCCGCGGGAATACAGCAGCTCTCGCTCGCAGTGCCGCTCACGTACGGGCTCCGGGCGCTCCGGCGCACGCTGCTAGAGGGGATGCCCTTCTCGGTGGTCGCTCCCGACGTGATCACTCTGCTCGGCTTCGTGGTGCTCCTCACGTCGCTGGGGCTGCTGGCGCTTGCCGAGGCATTGCACTACGCACGCCGTGCCGGCACGTTAGCGCAGTACTGACGCACGATGGTTATGACTCTCTCGACTCTTTCTCCCGAGGCGGAGCTACTCCTCCTCACCGCCGGCAGCGCGCCCGTGGCCGCGCCCGACGGCACCCGTGTCTCCAACTCGTCCGGTGCACGGCGCATCCGCGAGTTGTTGCACGGTGAGCTGGACTGGGAGAAGCTGGGATGGCTGGCGGAGCGGGAGCGTGCCGCGCCCGTGCTCTGGGGGCAGTTGCAGGCGATCGAGAGCGTGCCGGCGAAGCTTCCGCCGCAGGCGGCGCACCTCCAGCGTCTGGCGATGGTCTCCGAGTTCCGGATGATGCACCTGGAGCAGCGTCTCGCGCGGTCGCTGGAGGCGCTGTCCGACGCCGACATCGACGTGATGCTCCTCAAGGGAGCGGCGCTCGCGCTCACGGTCTACGGCTCCTTCGTTCGGCGCCCGATGATCGACGTGGACATCCTGGTGCGCGAGGACGAGGCGTTGCGCACGCGCGAGGTGCTGGTCGGGGAGGGATGGGTGTCGACCGAGATGGAGGAGTTCGAGAGCTTCTACCGGCGGCACCATCACCTGCCAACGCTGGTGGATGGACGCGGGCTGGACATGCAGCTGGAGGTACACACGGGGCTCTTCTTCGAGGGGAATCCCTTCGATTTCCCCATGGCCGATCTCTGGCGGCGGGCGGTGCCCGTGATGGTACGCGGCAGGCGCGCGTACGTGCCGAGCAGGCAGGACCAGCTGCTGCACCTCTGCCTGCACTTTGCCTGGTCGCACATGATGAGCAGTGGCGCGTGGCGTACCTTCCGGGATCTGCGCGCGCTCATGGATGCCGGCGACCTGAATTGGGACGAATTCGTGGCGCTGGCGCGGAAGAGCCGTGGAGCGAGCTGCTGCTACTGGACGCTTCGGCTGGCGCGCAACCTCGTGGGCGTTCCGGTGCCGGAGCAGGTGCTGGCGGCGCTGCGACCGCCGATGAAGGCATCGGTGCTCGATCGGGTGGAGCGGCACTTCGTGTACAACCTGCTCCCCTCCGAGGTGCTCTGTCCCTCGGTGTTCATGGCCCGCACGATGTGGCGGTTGGGGGTGCGGCCGCGCTGGAGCGGCCACGGCTCCGTGCGGCCGTGGGACCGCAACGAGGAGCTTCTGGTGGGCGGGATCCGGCCCGATTCGATCGGGCGCCGCGCGCTGAATCAGCTGCGCAACATGAAGGGGTGGTCGCGCTACGTGCGGTCTGTGCTGCTCGATGGGAGCCAGCGGGGAAGGGCGTAATTCTCCTTGGCCGGCGCGAGCAGCCGGGAAGCGAAAAGGCTACTCGCGCGAGCGGGGAATGCTACTGCTGCTTCCACAGGTACACGTTCAACGTCACTTCGGGCGACTGGCCGGCGAGATACTCCTGCGCTGCGGCGTACTGAGATCCCGATGGCGGCTCTGCCTCGACTATGTAGTAGCCGCCCTCGAGACCCGAGACGGCGTACGAGCCCTGTGCATCGGACACCGTTTCCGCCGCGAGCTCCTGCTTCGCTTCACCGTTCACGAGCAGATTGTGAATGACCCGGATCTTCGCGCCGGAGAGCGGCGTGTAGTTCAGGGTGTCCTGAACTCCGGACGATGGAGTGAGCACCGTTACCCCGACTACCTGGCCGTGCACATCGAAGCTCCCCGAGTAGCTGTGCGTGGTATCGCCCGGGGTCGGGTCGGTCGACGCGCTCTTCGTGGCCTGAGC
This sequence comes from Gemmatimonadaceae bacterium, assembly GCA_035688075.1. Lineage (GTDB taxonomy): Bacteria > Gemmatimonadota > Gemmatimonadetes > Gemmatimonadales > Gemmatimonadaceae > JADGGM01. The sequence goes on along the minus strand of DASSNL010000073.1, from coordinate 7,097 downwards.
CGGCCCGGTGGATGTCTGATCCGAGCAGGCCGCGAGCGCCGCCATTCCGAGGGTGAAGAGTATCGCAGCAGAACGTCGCATTTCATCCTCCACGATTCGATGAATCCCTTGTGCCTTCCAAAGACCGCTGTGATACTCGTCGAGGGGTGCTAACGTCACCGGGCGGCGCTATCGCGCACGGGAGCTAGAAGGGCACCTCCGAGCGTGGGATGCCTCGTGGCGCGGTGGGCGGCGCGTTCTGTAGCACGCGCTGCGTCCACGCCTCTGCCGCCGCACCAGGTGGCCGGCCCGCGCTGATGTCGCGCTCGATCCCCACGCGCAGCGCCTGGAACCTGGCATCGTCCATTCTGCGCGCGAGGAGCGCGTTCACGGACGCCGCCGCGTCGTTCGGCGGTACGCCGCGCGTGATCATGTCCGCGAGGACGGTGAGGGGGACGGCGAGCGATGCGGTCGAGCCGCGCGGCTGCCCATCGCGCATCTGTCGCAGCTCGGCCGGCGGCACCCCCGCGTGCAGCGCGCTGGCGGCAGCAACGATCTCCGCATCACTCGCTTCGGCGCCCAGCGCCTGGCGTGCCTCGCCCAACCCGCGCGCGAGCGAGCGGACCACGGTGAGGATGCGCGCATCATCCGCGCCCTTGAGCACGCCCTCGGCGGCCTTGGAGTAGACGGGTGCGTCGGGGAGCCCCGCGGAGCGGAGAGAGTCGGCCACGCGTTCTATGGCCGCCCGCGTGGCGGGTTGCAGGCGGTCGGGGAGCTGCTCGTGCGTCTGCTGCGCGCTGACCGGAAGGGCGACGATGAAAAGCGCTGCCGCCAGCGCGATGGCCATTCGCGCGGCGGTCCTGCCGAAAGTGATCACCCGGGGAGTGAGCATCAGTTCGCGACCGCGATGATTGCCACGGAGTTTGGGACGCCGAAGTCGTCGTCCGCCGCACGAGGAGCGTTGGGATCCGGAACGATCTTCCCGTCCACGACGAAGGCGTAGACGTGCCGCCCGGGAGGAAGCGCGAGTTGCACGGCCCACGTTCGCCCGTCGGCCATTGGCCTGAGGGGCGTTACGCCGGCGTGCCATTGATTGAAGTCGCCCACCAGAGATACCCGATCGGCGCCCGGCGCCGCGATGCTGAAGAGCTCCTCGCTGCGAGCGTCCGCGCGATCGTCAGCCTTCGCGGCACTCGCCAAACTCGTCGCGTCGGGTGCGGGCCGCGCGGACGATCTGGCGATGCCGCCCGGCCCTTCGAGCGGCGAGCCACGGCGCACGATCAGACCAGTCATCATCATGATCGCTGCCGCGACGGCCGCCGCCGTCCAGCGTGAGCGCCACCACGGCCTGCGCCCGCTCTTCGCGAGCGCCGATTCGCCATCGGCGATGAGCTGGAGCTGCGACCGACGCGGTGTCGGAAGCGCCCCGACCTCGCGCAGAACGCTCTCGCGCCACTGGTGCCGAACGGGCACCTCGCATCGCAGTGCATCGATCGCCGCGGCGAGCGTCGGCGCCTGGTCGGAATCGAGCTCATGCTCGGACATCGAAATCCTCCTCGAGGAGAGACTGCATTCGTTCGCACGCCCGCCTCACTCGCATCTTGAGGGCTGATATCCCCGCTCCGGTGATTGCGGCCATCTCTTCGTAGCTCAACTGCTCGACGTGCTTCATCAGAAATGCTTCACGTTGAGGTGGGTCAAGTGACATCAGCGCATGCTGGATGGCGTCGCGGTATTCGGAGCCATCGTTCGACTGCGTCGCCACGGCACGGGCTATGGCCACGCTGTCCGCCACTATCCACCGCGTCCGCCGCGCCCGGCGCAGGAGAGCGGTGCGGCAGCAGTTGATGAGGATGGCGAAGAGCCAGGTGCGGAACGCGCCGCGCTGGTCGTAGCGGCCGAGCGCACGGTAGGCGCGTACGAGCGCCTCCTGGGTCGCATCCTCGGCATCCTCCAGTGTCCCGAGCATACGAATGGCGAAGCGGATGCAGACGTGCTCGTGACGTCGCACGAGCGACTCGAACGCCCGCGTGTCGCCGTCCAGCACGCGCTCCACCAGCGCCGCGTCGCTCTCGGTAGCCGGGATCGGGGAGGTAGTTGCCTCCTCGAGCGGGTCATCGGCGGGGATCGCCACCAGGGGTCGTCCGCGTCCCATGCCTAGTGTACCACCACGAGGCCGACCACTCCGGCAAAGTCGTCGCGCACTCGGGGGAGTCCCGGCGGCGCGATCCAGTTACCGCCGTTGATGCGGAGATTCACGTGGTACGTGCCCGGGGCGATCGGGAGTGTGATGCTCCATTCATCGGGGGCGGTGCGCTCGAGCGCTACCGGCTGCCAGCCGGTAAAGTCGGCCCCGAGCTCCACCGTCCGAGCCGCGGGCACGCGCACGAAGATTCGGGCGCGCCGGGCATCGGTGCGTTCCACGCGGAACGCCGCTGCCACCGGTTCGATCGCCGGTGCCGCGGTACGCGGGAGTGGCGCGCGCGTCCAGCGAAAGCCGACGGTGAGCCGCCGGCGGTCGGGGGAGACGAGCGACAGCTCCACCGGGGCGATCCCTCCCCCGACCATCAGTGCAACCCGCTCATTGAGAGCAAGTGTCGCATCGAGCCGGGTCCAGATGCTCCCTGTAGCGATCCCGGTGAAAGGGCGGCCGATCGCCGCGTCGAGCGCCCAGCGGCCGCGTGCCCAGTAGACGGCGGCTTCCGCCTCGCTCCACCGGTCGGATGTGAGGCGCACAGTGTCGGTCACGTACGTGCGCGAGCGGGGGTCGTAGTGCAGCGGGCCGATAGCCACGGCGCGCGGCGAGCCGGGAAGCGCATCGAGACTTCGCGCACGCGAGGCGACGGAGAGCCGGACGACTACACTGCCGAACTGGTGCCAGCCGCCGACTTCGGTGCTCCACCCGGCCGGGAGGACGGGCGACGCAGGGCTCGCTTCGGCGTCCCGCACGTCGCCGGTGAGCTTCGCCGTACCCCAACCCCCGCCGACCCACGCGCCGGAGGCGGCGCGATGGTAGCCGAGTCGGATCACTCCCTGCGACTCCAGGACCGACCCTCCGAGCGGCGCATCCTGCTGGCCGGCGGCGAGAGAGAACGACGGCCGTAGGCCGTTCCAGGCGGGAGCGAAAACCGTGGTGGTGAGGAGACCCCCATACGCCCGGGGCGTGCCTTCCTCGCCCGCGGTGGCGCCTTCCAAGGTCGCCATCATCCACGGGCGGTCGAAGCGGAGCCATGCCGCCAGCTCGGTCGCGCTCCGCCACCCGCCGCTGGCGTCGCTTCCGACCGCTCCGGTGGAGAGCTGCGCGCCGGTCGTGAGTTGCGCGCGCGCTTCCGTGGCGAGGACAGCGATGCCGAAGGCGGCGAGCGCCACAATCCGTGCACGAGGCCGCGTGAACCACCGGCCATCACCCATGACTGCCTCCTCTCCCGGTGAGATGCCCCGACGGCGTGGGGCCATGATTATACCTCCGGATCAGTGCGCGGGTCACCGAGCCTGCGCGCCGTATTCGACCGCCTCCTCGCTCGCTCTCACCGGGACACACACTCCTCCCATTGACACGATGCTTGGAGCATTTACATTTAACAGGCTAAGCCGCGCTACCTGAGCACTTTGTCGCGCGGTGAACAACGCAACTGCCGGGAGAGGTCAGCTAGCCCGGCGCGCCCTTGGGTCCCCGTTCGTGCGGCAGTGACGATCGCACCCGGCGGCAGCGGATGGATACCGGCTCCATCGGGAGCGACCGGTCCATCCGCATTTTTGCTGGCATTTACACGACTGATCCTCGCTGCGACAGCTGAACACATATGGCACGCAAAACACCGCTCGCGCACTACCGAAATATCGGCATCATGGCACACATCGATGCCGGGAAGACCACCACCACCGAGCGCATCCTCTACTATACGGGGAAGAGCTACAAGATCGGTGAGGTGCACGATGGCGCCGCCACCATGGACTGGATGGAGCAGGAGCAGGAGCGCGGCATCACGATCACGTCTGCCGCCACCACCTGCTTCTGGCCGCGGAAGGGCACGGAGTATCGCATCAACATCATCGATACCCCGGGCCACGTGGACTTCACGGTCGAGGTGGAGCGGTCGCTGCGCGTGCTCGACGGCGCGGTGACGCTGCTCGACTCCGTGGCCGGTGTAGAGCCGCAGACGGAGACTGTCTGGCGTCAGGCCGACCGCTACGGCGTGCCGCGCATCATCTTCGCGAACAAGATGGACCGGGTGGGCGCCGACTTCGATCGCTGCGTGCGGATGATCCGCGACCGGCTTTCGAGCAAGGCGTACCCTCTCCAGCTCCCCATCGGTTCGGGCGAGCTCTTCGTGGGGCACATCGACGTGCTGCGCCGCGTAGCTGTAGTCTTCGACGAGAGCACGCTCGGCAAGACCTTCACCGAGGAGCCGGTTCCGGAGTCGTACACCCAGGCAGTGGAAGATGCCCGCCATGCGGCCATCGAGGCGGCTGTGGAGTACGACGAAGAGCTGCTCGAGCGCTACCTCAATGGCGAGGAGCTCACGGTAGAGGAGATCCAGCGCGCAATTCGCAAGGCGACCGTCGCGAACCAGTTCGTTCCGGTGCTCTGTGGTGCGTCGTTCAAGAACAAGGGTGTGCAGGCGCTCCTCGACGCGGTGATCGACTACCTCCCATCGCCCACCGAGGTGCCGGCGATCAAGGGTCACCTCCCGCTCAACGACGAGACCTTCGAGGAGCGCGCCGTTTCGGACGATGCGCCCTTCGCTGCGCTGGCGTTCAAGATCGCCACCGACCCCTACGTGGGTAAGCTCACCTTCTTCCGCGTCTACTCGGGCGTTCTGAAGTCAGGGTCGTACGTCTACAACGCAACGAAGGACAAGCGCGAGCGCGTCGGCCGTCTCCTGCAGATGCACTCGAACAAGCGCGAGGAGATCGAAGAGGTTAACGCCGGCGACATCGCCGCAGCGATCGGGCTCAAGGACACGCGCACCGGCGACACGCTTGCCGATGAAGACAAGCCGATCATCCTCGAGGCGATGAAGTTCCCGGCGCCCGTGATCGACGTGGCCATCGAGCCGAAGACCAAGGCCGACCAGGACAAGCTCTCGATCGCGCTCGCGAAGCTCGCCGAAGAGGATCCGACCTTCCGCGTCCACTCCGACGCGGAGACCGGTCAGACGATCATCTCCGGCATGGGCGAGCTGCACCTCGAGATCATCGTCGACCGCATGCAGCGCGAGTTCAAGGTGGACGCGAACATCGGCCGCCCGCAGGTGGCCTACCGCGAGACCATCCGCGACCGCGTGGAGAAGGTGGAAGGGAAGTTCGTCCGCCAGTCCGGTGGTAAGGGACAGTACGGACACGTGGTCATCAACATGGAGCCCTCGGGCCCCGGCAACGGCTTCGTGTTCGAGGACAAGATCGTCGGCGGCGTGATTCCCCGTGAGTACATCGGACCGGTGGAGCAGGGGATCAAGGAAGCGATGGAGAACGGCGTGCTCGCCGGCTATCCGGTGGTAGACATCAAGGTGCAGCTGGTCTACGGCTCGTACCACGACGTCGACTCGAGCGAGATGGCGTTCAAGATCGCCGGCTCGATGGCGTTCAAGGAGGCGGCCAAGAGGGCGAAGCCGGTGCTCCTCGAGCCCATCATGAATGTCGAGGTGGTCTGCCCGGCCGACTACATGGGCGACATCCTCGGCGACCTCTCCTCACGGCGCGGCAAGATCGGCGGTATGACGCAGCGCGGCGAGGCGCAGGTGATCGGAGCGAGCGTACCGCTCGCCGAGATGTTCGGCTACTCCACGACGCTGCGCTCGCAGTCGCAGGGGCGCGCGGTGTATTCCATGGAGTTCAGCCACTACGAGGAAGTTCCGAAGAGCAAGGCTGAAGAGATCATCAACAAGGTCAAGGCGTAACTCCTAACCTGGGAAGCTTGTCTTATGGCGAAGGCAAAGTTCGAGCGTACGAAGCCGCACGTGAACGTGGGTACGATCGGTCACGTGGATCATGGCAAGACGACGCTCACCGCGGCGATCACGGCCATTCAGAGTAAGCAGGGGATGGCGCAGTTCACGGGCTACGATCAGATCGACCGTGCTCCTGAGGAGCGGGAGCGGGGGATAACGATCGCGACGAGCCACGTGGAGTACGAGAGCCCGAAGCGGCACTACGCCCACGTCGACTGCCCGGGGCACGCCGACTATGTGAAGAACATGATCACCGGAGCGGCTCAGATGGACGGGGCGATTCTCGTCGTCTCTGCGGCCGACGGTCCCATGCCGCAGACCAGGGAGCACATCCTCCTGGCGCGTCAGGTGAACGTGCCCTACGTGGTGGTGTTCATGAACAAGGTCGACATGGTCGACGATCCCGAGCTGCTGGACCTGGTGGAGCTCGAGGTCAGGGAGCTGCTGAGCCAGTACGAGTTCCCGGGCGACGACGTGCCGGTGATTCGCGGCTCGGCGCTGAAGGCGCTGGAGAGTGGCGATCCCTCGAGCGAGTGGGGGCAGAAGATCGGCGAGCTGCTGGACGCCCTGGACAGCTACATTCCGCAGCCCAAGCGCGAGGTTGACAAGCCCTTCCTCATGCCCGTCGAGGACGTGTTCAGCATCACGGGTCGTGGCACGGTTGCCACGGGCCGTATCGAGCGCGGGATAGTGAAGGTGCAGGACGAGGTGGAGATGGTGGGCTTCGGGACGGACAAGAAGACGGTGGTCACCGGGGTGGAGATGTTCCGGAAGCTTCTGGACGAGGGGCAGGCTGGGGACAACGTCGGTCTTCTTCTGCGCGGAGTTGCCAAGGAGGACATCGAGCGCGGCATGGTGCTCTCGAAGCCCGGGGCGATCACGCCGCACACGCACTACCTGGCCGAGGTCTACGTGCTGACCAAGGAGGAGGGGGGTCGTCACACGCCGTTCTTCAACGGCTACCGTCCGCAGTTCTACTTCCGTACGACGGACGTGACGGGCACGGTGAAGCTGCCGGAGGGGACGGAGATGGTGATGCCGGGGGATAACGTGCAGATGGAGATCGAGCTGATAACGCCGATCGCCATGGACGAGGGTCTCCGCTTCGCCATCCGCGAAGGCGGCCGCACCGTGGGCGCCGGCGTAGTGACCAAGATCATCAAGTAA
>DASSNL010000243.1:0-5782 GCA_035688075.1 Gemmatimonadaceae bacterium | reverse complement strand
GCTCGCCCGGCATCCACCAGATGCGCGTTCGGCAGCCGCTTCGCGAGCGCTGCGTACGCCTCCTGCTGCCGCTCGGTCTCGGCGAGCGACACCTCGCGCTTCCGCTCGTGCACCACGCTCGCTGGCGCGGTGAGAACTATGTACAGCTCCGGGCGCGGCACCATCGCACCCACCAGGCGCGCCAACGAAGCGGATGCGCCGTGGCGGTAGCGCGCGGGATCCACGAGGATGTCGTCGTAGTAGCGGTCGAAGATCACCAGGCACGAGCGCACCAGGGCGGGGAATACGTCGAGCGCCCACCCCGCGGCGTACTCCGTCCACCACCATCCCAGCTTCGCGGTCGATGCGATGCGACCGCGCGGCGGCTTCGCGTGCGGCTCTACTATGGGGCCCACGTTCGCATCACGACGCGTCAGGCGCGGGCGCAGGTGGATCTGCTGCACCTTCGGAAAGAGTGGGTCGAGCTCTTCGGCGATGCGCTCCATTACGGTGCTCTTTCCCACGCCATCGGCGCCGAGGAGCGCGATCGCGAGGCCGGTAGGTTCGCGTATCCGCCACGCGGTGTGCCCCAGCTCATCGAGCCGCGCCCTCGCGGTGTAAGGGCGCTTCCTCCTCAGCTCGGCGCGAAGCTCGGGGAGCGCTGCGCGCACCGCGGACCAGTCGCCGAGCTCGCACGCGCTCTCCAGAAGGCGCCCGCTCGCGCGCGACCAGAGCTGCTCGATCGCATCCCGTACGCCGCCGGGATCCGCCCGCCACTGGGTCGCGAGATACTCTCCCTGCCGGTCGTCGAGCCCGTCCTTCTCGATCTTCTTGACGAGGTAATAGAGGAACGCTGGCGCCGGGGCGGGGACGTGAAAGCGCATCCCTGGCCCGGTCGCGAGCACCCGCCCGGCGAGGATCTCCTCTGCGCGCATGAGGAGCCGGCCGTAGCGGATGAAGTCGCTGTAGATATCGAACTGAAGGAAGCGGTGCTTGCCGGCGTCATCGCACCATGCGGCCACACACCTGCTGGCCGTCCGCTCGTGCTGGATCACCTGGACCAGCCGCGCGTCGTGCGCGCGGAGGAAGCGGTTCAGCCGCGCGGGGATCGAATCCAGCGCATCGCGGGCGAAGAAGATGTCCACATCGCTCGTGATGTGCTCGCCGTACTCCCGGACGTCGCCCACGACCGCATAGGGAACGCTCTCGGCGTCGAGGAAGCGAAGGAAAGCATGCGCGAGTTGCAGGGCGTTCGAAGCCGTCGTCAATAGAGGGCGCTCGGAGAGGTACCTGAGGCAGGCTATATAATGGAGCCGCCGAGCCCGTGGCAAGTCGACCCGCTCCCCCTGCTCACGTTGCGGCGTCTGCTGGCCAGCCGTAGCTTGCTCCCCGATGAGGATTCGTATCATGCACCTCTCCCCGAGCGCCGAGTCGAAGCGTCGATGACCTTGTTGCGCGGCTACGCAGCCGACCCGCTCGACCCGCCCTACGGCCGCAATGCGATACCGTGGCTCGGCATCATCGTGATCACGGTCCTCATCTTCCTCGCGGACCACAGTCTGCGGGCGCCCATAGACTACCTCGCGACCACGGACGGCACGATGGAGGCTGTCCAGATGATCGGGGAAGGGAGCTCCAAGCGGCAGCTTGCCTACACCTGCATGGCACTCCTCGGGGTGTTGTCGTTCGTGTGGCACCCCCGGTGGCGGCTCCGCATTCGCGGACCGCTCGCCTGGAGCGTCCTCGCTTTCCTTTCCTGGGCGCTCCTGAGCTTCGTCTGGTCGAGCGATCACGCACTCACCGTCCGGCGAGTGGCGGTGCTGGCGTTCGTTTGCGTGGGAGTGTGTGGACTGCTCCGGCACTTCCGGCGCGAGCACATCGTGCTGCTGATAATGTTCGCCACGCTGAGCTTCGTGATCGTGGGCTTCGCCAACGAGATAGTGCTCGGCACTTTCACTCCCTTCGCCGCCAAGTATCGCTTCGGCGGTACGTTGCACCCGGTGGAGCAGTCGTTGAACAGTGCCATGCTCGTTCTCAGCGCCGTGTGCCTGGCGACTCGTGAGAAAGAGTACCGGCGTCTTTACATTGCCTGCGCCGCCATCGGGTTGATCTCGCTCTTCCTCACGAGGTCGCGCACCGGAACGGCGGCCATGCTGGGCGCTCTGTTCTTGTTCTGGATGCTCACCGCGTACCGCTTCCGCATGCGCACGATGACCATCGTGCTGCTTTCCGGCGGCGTGCTGCTCCTGGTGCTCCTTCTCATGGCGAACGATCTGGTTCCGGTGCCGTGGGACGTGCTGCTGATGGGACGGGGGATGAAGAACGCCGCCACGTTGACCGGTCGTATCCCTCTCTGGGAGCTTCTCTTCCGCTTCGCCATGGAGCGGCCGGTATTCGGCTACGGCTACAACAGCTTCATGTCGCCCGGGAACGCGATGCGGGTGGCGGCGGTGATCGCCTTCGGTCTCAACTCGGCGCACTCGATCTACCTGGATACGTTCCTGGGACTCGGCGTCGTGGGGTTCGCGCTTCTGATTCCGGTCCTCGTGTTTGGCGTCGTGCGCGCCATCCGTGCCTTCGGCGTGCACCGGGATCCCGCACTCGCCTTCTTCGCCGCGCTGATACTCTTCGAGATGCTCGCGGGCCTTCTCGACTCGACACTGCTATTCCCCGGTCCGCGATTCCTGACGCTCTTCGTGCTCGGCTATCTCGCCTTCAGGGATACCACCGATGAGAACGTGGCCGTCGATGCCATCCCCATCGATGAAAGCACGCGCTACGCCGCGGGGTGGGCGGGCGCCGGAGGGGCGCGAAGAGTGTCCGGCGGGGCGATGGCTCGAGTCAGACGATGATGGAGCGGTACAAGCGCTTCCCGCCCGGGCGGGGAGCGGTGATGCTCCCCCTCTCCTCGCGCGCTGGCGCTCAGGCGGCGCTCGCGATGTACGCGGCGGTCCGCCCACGGGCGGTGCTCGCGCAGCGAGTGGCGCGCATGGCGATCGCGCTCTTCGGTGCGCGCATCCTCCCCGGGCGCGCGACTGAGTGGAAGCGGCCCATCAGCGACGAGAGCTGGCGAGAGCTGCTCAGGCGCTGGCGCGATGAGCTGGGCGACTTCGACTCCATGGCCGTGTACGAGCGCGGCCACGTGAACCGCCCAGGCGCAGCGCTCCTCCTGCTGCGCGGGGGATCCGCGGTGGCCTTCGTCAAAGTGCGAAGCACAGACGTGCAGTCGCTCGTCAACGAGGCGCGCGCGCTCGAGATGGTCTGGCGCGCGCAGCCTCGCTCGTTCACGGTGGCGCAGCCGCTCTCCAGCGGCCAGCAGGATGGGTGGCACTACTTCGCCATGGCGCCGATGCCGCCGCTCCTTCACAGCATCCCCCAGTCGCCACCGCTCGGAAGCATCCTGAGCGAGCTGCGCGCGGCCCTGGCCGATCGACCGCATCCCGAAGGAACTCCCCGTCACTGGGAGCCGATGCACGGGGACTTCACGCCCTGGAACCTGCGCGAAACGCGCGCGGGGAAGCTCACCCTGGTGGACTGGGAATACAGCGATTGGGGTCCGCCGGGCGCCGACGAGATGCTATATAGGGCTACCAAAGCCGCCGTGACCGACCACCATCCCGGTCATAGCGACAAACGCGAAGCGATCCACTTCTGGATAGACCGGATGAGTGCCTGGCCAGAGACGCAGGATCGCGACGGCCGCCTCGTCCGCTCCGTCCTCCACGCGCTCCGGCAGCTGGATGGAGACGACTGATGCGCTCCACGCCGCCCGATGCATCCTGCTCCGGGACCGAGGCTGCCGCCGGCCCTGGCGATTCCGCTGGCGCTAACACCTCCGCGATTCACGAGACCACCGGCGCGGCTCCAGGCGCGCGGCTCAGGGTGCTCATCTCCGCATATGCCTGCGATCCTTCTCGGGGCTCCGAACCCGGGATCGGGTGGAACATCGCCCTGGAGATGGCCAGGCGATACGATGTATGGCTTCTCACGAGAGCCAACAACCGAGCGAGCATCGAGCCAGAGGTGGAGCGGCAGGGCGTCGACATACATCTCGTGTACTACGATCTCCCGCGCTGGGCCGCCTGGTGGAAGCGCGGTTCGAGGGGGATCCGCCTGTACTATTACCTCTGGCAGATCGGAGCGTACTTCGTGGCGCGCCGCCTCGACCGCAGCGTGCGATTCGACCTCGTGAACCACGTGACCTTCGGGCGCTACTGGGCACCGAGCTTCGTGGCTCTTCTCCCCGCCCCGTTCATCTGGGGGCCGGTCGGCGGGGGAGAAGCGGCCCCACGATCGTTTCTCCCGGGGCTGGGAGCGTCAGGCAGGGTGTACGAGCTGGCGCGTACGCTCGCGAAGCGTATGGGGGAGCTCGATCCGTTCGTGCGCCTCACCGCGAGACGAAGCCGGATCGCGCTCGCCACCACCGCGGAGACCGCCGAGCGGCTGCAACGACTCCGCTGCAGACGGGTGGAAATCCTGGGAGCGATGGGGATGAGCGATCAGGCGGCGGCGGAGTTGCATCGCGACGCTCACCCCCGTCAGCACGGACCGAGGTTCGTGAGCATGGGCCGGCTCCTCGGCTGGAAGGGATTCCACCTCGGAATCGAGGCGTTCGCCGGCGCCGATCTCCCCGATGCGGAGCTCTGGATCATCGGCGACGGGCCGGAACGTGCACGTCTCGAGGCGCTCAGCTCCGAGCTCGGAGTGGCCGGACGGGTGCGTTTCCTCGGCGCGCTCCCGCGGGCCGATGCGTTGGCGGCGATGACGGAGTGCGATGCATTGGTTCATCCCAGCTTGCACGACTCCGGCGGGTGGGTCTGCGTGGAAGCCATGCTGCTGGAGCTCCCGGTACTCTGCCTGGATCTGGGTGGGCCGGCGACGATGGTTACCGGCGAGACCGGTTTCGTCGCGAGCGCCGAATCGCCCGAGTCGGCCGTTCGCGAGCTGCGGGAGGCGATGCGGCAGCTTGCACGATCACCCGCGCTGGTGCGGCAGATGGGGCGGCTGGGTCGCGAGCGAGCGCTCGCGGAGTGCCGTTGGAGCCGCAAGGGCGACCGGCTCGGCGCCTTCTATCGGGACGTCGCCCTCTCGGGCATCTCACACCGTTCTCCCGGATACTGACATGCTCCTGTCGATAATCACGGCGACATTGAACGCCGAGGAGTTCCTGGCCGATTGTATCGAGTCGGTCCGCAGCCAGTCGGGCGAGGGCTTCACCATCGAGCACGTGATAGCCGATGGCGGTAGCACCGACTCCACCGTGGAGATCGCGCGATCTCGCGGGTGCAAGGTGATCCAGGGGAAGGACCGCGGTCTCTTCGACGCGCTGAACAAGGGGACGGCGGTGTCATCGGGCGAGGTGGTGGGGTGTCTCGGTGCCGACGACATGCTCATGCCGGGCGCGGCGCAGGCGGTGGCGCGCTGGTACGCGAACCGTACCCACGAGTGGGCTGCCGGGCGGCAGCTCTGGGTGGATGGCGACGGGCGGTCGTTGGGGACCACGAGCCCGCCGCCAGCGTGGATGACGCCGGCCATGTTCGCGTCGCTCGGGTGGAGCTGCTTCGACCACCAGGCCACCTTCATGACGCGCCCCTTCTTCGACACGCTGGGCGGCTTCGACCCCGACTTCCGCTACTCGGGCGATTACAAGCTCTTCGCCGCGGCGCTCAGCAGGTCGCCCTTCGACCGCATCGACCACACCCTCTCGCGCTTCCGCCAGCACGGGAAGAACGCGAGCACATCCGGGAGCGCGCGGCTCGTGCAGGAGAACGAGAGCATCGCCCGCGACTACGCTCCCGGCTCG
>DASSNL010000061.1:0-2158 GCA_035688075.1 Gemmatimonadaceae bacterium | reverse complement strand
GGGGCGCCATCGCGGGATCGGCCTCCATGCTCCCGCGCGACGTGAAGAAGCCGATGAGGGCGATGATCACGAAGACCGTGCCGTAGATCGCCGAGACACGTTGCAGTAGTGGGCGCATGCTGCCGCTCCTGTAGGGGTCCGAGTTGATCGGACGAGGGCGGGTGGGCAGGAAGTGGACCACCGCGGGGATTGCTTCGCGGAGAGTTGCGCGCGGGCCGCGGCGCATCTTAACAGTGCTCCTCCCGGCGGTGCGTCACACGGCGTGGACGACGGGAAGAGGCCGCCCGCCCGGCGTGGATCTCACCGCGAACGCCTAGTGTGCAAACACGTTCATGATGATCTCGTGGAATCCGGCGTAGTGTTCCCGAGATCCGGCGTAGCGCGCCTCCACGTGGCGTCCGTGCACTCGGCACCGCACGTGTAGGGGCTCCTCACCCAACGCGGGTACCCGCCCGGTGATCTCGATGCATTCCACGTCGGGTTCGCCAGCGGGGGTTACGCTATAGCCGCACAGTGTCCGGTGTTCGCCACAACTCGCCGCCCAGCGATCGAACGTCTCCTCCGCATGCCGTGACGTCACAGCGAACCACAACACGTCGTCGGCCAACAGACTCGAATCAGCGGGCGCGAAACGACCGACCATCAGCTGGTCCCCGTCGCGCCAAACACCGTAGTCCGGCCCGACCGCGATCGTCATGCCGTGCCAGCTGGCCTCGCGGTGCAGCCACAGGTGGAAGAAGGCGCGCCCTACCTGGGTGTCGAAGACCTCCGCTAGGGCGATACATGCAACGAGTCCGACGGCAGCCAGCCAGACCCGCCTCGACTTCGAGAGCTTGGTCATGGGGTTTCAGAAAGAAGGAGAACCGGAGGCGTTCCGATCCCGCCAATCGGATCTCGCGTGCGCGTCGTGCTCCGTCAGGATGGGGGAGTGATCTTCCCCCCGCTTGATGGACACCTCAACAAGCCCGACTATGATACGGGAGGAGGTGTCCGATGGCGAGGCGGCGACGGCAGTTCACAGCGGAGTTCAAGATCGAAGCGGTACGCCTGGCGGAGAGCGGCAAGTCCCCGGGCGCTGTAGCACGAGAACTGGGGATCAGGGCAGACATGCTCCGGCGGTGGCGCCGCCAGTTCGCCACCGCACCACGCCCCCGGGATGCGTTCCCGGGGAACGGGAAGCTGACGAGCCAGGACGAGGAGATTCGCCAGCTCCGCCGTGAGGTGGCCCAGCTCCGGGAAGAGCGCGACATCTTAAAAAAAGCGACGGCCTTCTTCGCCAGGGAGTCCCGGTGAGGTACGCGTTCATCGAGGCATCCCGCACGGCGCACGCGGTGGTGACGATGTGCCGCGTCCTCGGGGTGTCGAAGGCCGGTTACTACGCGTGGCGCAACCGGGCGCCGAGCGCGCGGGCCGTCTCGAACCAGCGGTTGGCCGTGGAGATCCGGGCCGTGCACCAGCGGAGCCGCCGGACGTACGGCAGTCCGCGCGTGCATGCGGAGCTCGTGGCGCGGGGCCGGTGCGTGAACCGGAAGCGGGTCGAGCGCGTGATGCGCGTGGAGCGCATCCGCGCGAAGCCCAAGCGGCAGTTCCGCGTGACGACGGACTCGCGGCATGGCGAGCCGATCGCTCCCAACAGGTTGGACCGGCAGTTCGCCGTGGACGAGGTGGCCGGGCCGGATCGCGTGTGGGCGAGCGACATCACCTACATCCCGACCGGCGAGGGGTGGCTCTATCTGGCGGTGGTGCTGGATCTCGGCTCGCGTCGCGTGGTGGGGTGGGCCATGCGGCACACGCTGGAGCGGCGTCTGGCGTGCGACGCGCTCTCGATGGCGCTCGAGCAGCGAGCGCCCGAGCCGGGCGTGCTGCATCACTCGGATCGCGGGTGCCAATACGCGTCGGCCGACTTCCGGGCGCTGCTCGAGAGCGAAGGCATGACGGCGAGCATGAGCCGGAAGGGCGACTGCTGGGACAACGCGGTGGTGGAGAGCTTCTTCGCGACCCTCAAGAGTGAACTGGTGGAGGACGCCGAGTGGATGACGCGGGAGGAGGCTCGCCTGGCGCTGTTCGAGTGGATCGAGGGGTGGTACAATGGAGAGCGTCGTCACTCAGCGCTGGGGTACCTGAGCCCCAGACAGTATGAGCAGGCGATGCAGCAGGT
>DASSNL010000051.1:0-8511 GCA_035688075.1 Gemmatimonadaceae bacterium | reverse complement strand
CCCATGCGACGAGAGCGGCCCACACGCTGCTCCAGCCGCGCCGGGGTCCACGGGAGATCCAAGTGTACCACTACCGATGCATCGTGCAGGTTCACTCCCTCGCTCAACAGATCCGTGGCGATCAGGAGATCTATCCGGTCGATGTCTCTCGGGGCTCTCACTCCGGACGCACGTGGCGCGAAACGCTCTACGGCCTCCCGCCGCGAGAGCGATCCTCCCGCTACCGACGCTCCGCGCGCGATGAGCACTGCCACGCCGGGGTCGCGCCGCAATTCACGGAACAGTGCACGCGCGGTGTCAGCGAACTGGGTGAATGCGGCGATCTTCTCGCCGGGATGTCGTGAGCGTACGTCACGGAGAAGTTGTGCGCGCCGCGCGTCGGTCCAGGCGCTCGCGCTGGCGCGCTCGAGCAGCGCTCGCACCGCGCGCTCGTCTCGCGCGAGTACCGCTCGCAGCTTTCCGGCGTCGCCCGCTACTGGCGCTTCGAACATCCCGGGGAACGAGAACTGCACCGCGCGGTCGCCGCACACCCACGCAGCCAACTCCTTGCGAGATGGCAGGCTCCCGCGGTCGAGCGCGGCGTCGAGTGCGGCGGCGCGGGCCAGCCGGCGCCGCAGCGCACCCACCAGCGCAGCGTTGCTCGATGCCCACTCTCTCACCAGCCCCCACGCCACCAGCGCTCCGCCCGCGCCGGCATCTCTCGGCGGAAGGGGAGGCGGGAGGGCGACTATCGCGCGCAGCAGCTCCTCATCGTCGCCCACCGCGAGCTCCACGGGAGCCGCGGTTTCCGGCAGGCGCTCCGTAGGCACGTCCACCCGCTCGCGACGAACGACGTGACACGCGAGCGCGTCATCATCGAGTGCGAGCGCACGAGCGCCCAGAAAGAGCGCGAGGAGCGCCACCAGGTCGGCGCGCGAATTGTGGATGGGTGTGGCCGACAGCATCAGGAGATGCGCCCCGTCCGCAAGCGCGGCGATGCGCGCGTAGCGGCGCGTCCCGGGCGTTCGCGCGTGATGCGCTTCATCGAGAAGGATGAGATCGAAGCGCCCGCGCGGTCCACCGCCGCGACTGAGTGTCGCGTACGACACCACGCTTCCTCTCGCTCCCGCGGCGTGCAGCGCAGCGTGCCACATCGCGCGCAGTGTGGCCGGCGCCACCACGAGCACACGCTCGTACCCACGCGCGATGGCGGCGGCAACGTAGGTCTTCCCCAGCCCGACATCGTCGGCGAGGAGCGCTCCGCCGTGCTCGCGGAGCATCCGCCGGAGTCGCTCGAGTGCAGAGCGCTGGTGCGGACGGAGGACAATCGTGCCGTGCCCAGGCGACTCCTCTCCCTCCCCGAGCCAGAGCCGCGCGATCAACGCACGCACCGCATCGGGCTCGGCGACCGTCAGCGCGCGTGCCATGTAAGAAGTGGCGCCACGTCCGCCGGTCGTACATGGTACGTGCGCAGCACGGCGGCATCGAGCTCGCCGATTGCCGGCGGCTCGCCGAACGAGCCGCGCTCGGCGAGCGGCGCCAGGAGCGCTCGAGCACCCGCCCAGTCGCGCGGGAGCGGAAGGAGAGATACGGTCCACGCCATGTAGCGGCGGTAGCCTCCGCGCGCCGGCTCGGCGAGCACACCAAGCCACGCCGCGGCAATGGTGGAGTTGAGGATCGCCGCGATGGCCAGCGCATCTGTGAGCTCGCTGCACGGGAGCACGTAGCAGCTGTTGAGCGGTACGGTTTGATCTCCCTCCCGCAGAACCAGCGCGCGCGGCGTTCGTCCCATGTCTGCCCACACCACCCGGGGGCGTGATGGAGCGGCAGCGCCGATCCGGAAGAGCGACCACCACTGCGTGCCGGGTCGGAGATCGGAGCGTGCCGCCAGCCTGTCCCGCCAGCGTCCCAGCCGCCTCGCCGCGCGCGGAGGGAGCGACTTCAGCGGCGCACCGCTCTCGTCATGCGTCCAGATGAGCCACTCGGCGGTGCGCTCCACACTCCAGGGCGTGGCGCTTTCACCCCGTAGGAGCGGACGGAGGAGCGAGCGCTCCACCGGCTCGTCGCTCCCGTTCACATCGCTCCGCCGCAACACGAACGCCTCGTTGCAGCCGCACTTCACGCCGAGCTGCGGCGGGCCGAAGGGACTCTCCGCCAGCAGCACGCCGGCCCGCATGAGGCGATCGAAGGACCCGCGCACTGCCGGAGGGATGATGAGCCATGGACTCGCCGGGTCGTCGAGAGCGAGTCGCGATGGGTGGATCTCCCAGCGTAGCGCGTCGCGGCCCCGATGCACGGCGGCGGCGATGCACGGTGACGGGCGCAACGGCTCCGCTCCCGGCGAGGCTGCGCGCCGTGCCACGAGCAGCGATGGATATACCGCCGCATCGAACGCGGCGGGCGATTCGGACCAGTCCTCCAGCGCCACCACCTGCGCGCGATCGCCCAGCAGGCGGCGCACGCCGCCACCGGCGAGCGATCCCCAGAGCTTCGCCGGGAGGAGCAATGCCATCGTCCCACCAGCGCGCAGGAGCGCGAGCGAGCGCTCGGTGAAGAGCGCGGCCATGTCCACCTGGGCGGCGAAGCCGGGCCCTGCTCGAGCGAGCGAGGCGCCACGTTCCCATGCGGCACTGCGGAACACGGAGTAGCGCTCGCGCAACGTCGCACGCGCCGAGGACGGGATACGGTGCAGGCGCACCCAGGGTGGATTGGCGATGACGACGTCGAAGCCGCCGCGCCGCGCGATGTCGGGAAAGTGCGCCACCCACGAGAAGGGGAGCGCTCCGCCCTCGCGCACGCTCCGCAGTGTGGCGCAGAGCTCGCGCGAACGAGATCGCTCACTCGCCAGCCGCTGGCGCTCCGCCGCTCCCGCGCGCACGCGCTGGCCGAAGAGGTCGCGTCCGCGCAGCGCGGATATGAGATCCCGTCTGCGCGCCGAGCAGCGCTGGTGCTCCGACTCCAGGTGCGACAGCGCCGCGGCGCGTTCGGCGGCATCGAGCGCGCGCCGTAAGGTTCGCTTTCGTCCTCCAGTCGCGCGCGCGTATCGCTCGCGCAGAAGTGCGAGGCGCGCACCGCCGCGGATCGGACGCGCATCGTCCCACAGCTCGCCCGATAGCGAATCGCCCACGCGGATGTGCCGATCGAGGTTCGGGAGCGGTGCCACGGACAATGGATCGTCCTCCGTTCCTTCGATTACCACCGAGAGCCAGAGCCGCAGCTCGCAGAGCCAGACCGCCATCGGGTTGATGTCCACGCCGAAGATCGACTTTGTGAGTAGCTCGCGTCGTATCTCGTCGGTGGGCCGCGGGTCGCCGAGCCGCGCGCGCAGGGCGGCGAGCTCCTCGAGCGCATGTACCAGGAAGGCGCCGCTCCCGCACGCGGGATCCACCACGCGCAGCGCGGCCGACCGCTCGCGCAGCGTACGCGCGACCGCATCGTCTACGCGTTGGCCGGCGAGCGCGCCCTCCGCCTCGCCGCGCGACACGATTCCGCCGGAGAGTGCATCCACCAGCGCAGAGCGTGTGACGCGAGCTACCATTGCGTGCGGCGTGTAGAACGCCCCGCTCGCGCGTCGCTCCCCCTCGTGCATGAGAGACTCGAAGGCCAGCCCGAGCATCTCCGGATCGATCGCCGCCTGGCTCCACTCGCTGCTCTCCTCACGCGCGGTGAAGCGGTAGGGAGTGAGGAGCTCATCGAAGACGACGCCGAGCGCGTCGTCGGGGAAGTGGAGCTCGGCTCTCTTCCGCTCGAGTGGTGTGCGCGCGAAGAGTCCGCCGTTCAGGAAGGGCACCCGCCCGAACTCGCGCGCGGCACGCGATCGTCTGTGGGTCGGCGTATTGAGCGTCCCGAAGAAGAGCGGGAGGAGGGCTCGCCGGTGGAACTCGCCGCCCGCTTCCATGCAGCGCTCGAAGGCGTTCTCGAGGAAGCGGTGGTCGTCGTCGAGCCACCCCTTGCTCTCGAGGAAGGAGAGGAAGATGAGCCGCGAAACGTGGAGGAGCGCCAGCTCCCCGCGCTCGGCAGTAGTCGCGCGTCCGCGTGCCGCGCGGGCGATCTCTCGCACCACACGCTCGAGCGCTCGATAAAAGCGGCGGGTGAGCGACTCGCGTCCCAGCGTCTCGAGCCAGCAGGCGTGCGCCAGCGTGTCCGTGGAGTGCGGGATGTCCCCCAGCGCCGTGAAAGTCTCGGCGTCGCTGGGAAGCACGTGCTCGCGGTCCACCAGGAGTGCGGCCACGCGCGGCCGAGTACGCTCCCCGTTCCACGCAGCCAGGGCGAGACCGGCAGCGTCGCGCTGCGCGGCGATGAGCATCCAGAGGAGGTGCGGTGCGCGCGATGCGAGGCGCGTGGCGATGGCGCCCACGCTCTCGCGTAACGGCGCGGCGGCATCGAGCTCTACGAGGAGCGCGCGCAGCGTCCCCTCGCCCGGCACTATCTTGGCCGCGGCTATCGGTGACGCCGATAGGCCGAGTGCGTTGCGTGCCTTGCTGTCGAGCGGGAGCGGATCGGCGGCGAAGCCGAGTGTGGCTGCGAGGGAGGGGAGGCGTTCCGGTGTGGCGGCGGCGAGGAGTGAGGCGGCAGAGGCGAGCGAGCGCATGCGCCACGTTAGCGCCTCGACCGGCAAGCTCCGTCACCGCTCCAACGCGTGGCATACCAAAGCGTTGCGCGCCAGGAGTGGGCGCGGCTGTGGCCAGCGAGCGGGATGGCTTCCGCCCGACAAAGGAACACCCCCGGACAACCGCTCTCTCGGTTGCCGGGGGCGCCCCACTCGGAGGAAGAAGCTCAGTCAGGGCTTCATCCTCTTAGACGAATCCTGCCCCGAAAAGGTTTCCGATTGCGTGAGTTTCGTGGCTCGGCTCACCGCAGCTGGTACTCTCGCCCCTTCCACTCCACGCGCATCCCGCGCGAGACTGCTCGGAGCACGATGTACACGACCACGGCGGCCCCGAGTGGAAAGGTGAATGCGTATCCCGGAGGGATCCGCGCCGCGATTACGTAGCTGACTGCCCACCACACGAGCGTGATCACTGTGCACGCGGTGGCCCAGAGCAACATGCCCGACGATACCAGGCCGAAGGCAGCGAGCACGAGCACCACCACCGGCGCGAGCATCGCGAAGGGGAAAGCGAGGAGCCCCAACGGAAGGAGCACGCGTCCCGCGGCTCCGAAGGGTACAGCGTCGAGACCGCCGGCGTAGATGTTCTTCATCCATCCGCGTACTATCTCGCCGAGCGAGCCGTACATGCGCGTGGAGAGAAGGTTGAGTCCGAGAGCCACCATCGTCCGCTTCCCGCGCTCGAAGAGCAGCTGCGCGAGAGCGAGGTCTTCTGCTACGCGCCCTCGCACCGCTTCGTGACCGCCGATCTCATCATATGCCGCGCGTGTGAAGAGCATGAACTGGCCGTTGGCGATCTTGTCTTCCACGCGCGCCGAGCGATTCACCGCGCCGGGGCCGCCGTAGCGAAGCGCGAGCATGGTGAAGACGTGTGGCTGCACCACGCGCTCCCAGAAGCCGACTAGTCGCTGCCGACCCGCCACGGTCACGAAGTCCATCGTGTGGTTACGCAGCATCGCCACCGAGCGGGTGAGGAGCTCGCTCCCGTGAATCGTGTCGGCGTCGGTGAAGCAGAGAAGCTCGCCACGTGCCGCGGCAGCGCCCTGGCTGCACGCCCACTGTTTGCCGAGCCAGCCATCGGGGAGGGGAGGGGCTTCGATAACCCGGGCGCGCTTGTCGTTGCGCGACACCTCGCGGGCGATGATCCCGGTGCCGTCTGTGGATCGGTCGTCCACCACCACGACCTCCACCGAGGGGTAGTGGGAGCGGAGCACCGACTGCATGCAGAGAGCTATGTTGCGCGCCTCGTTGCGCGCGGGGATCACTACGCTGACGAGCGGCGACTCCGATTTACGGAGCGCGATCTCGTCGCTCAGCTGCGGCGAGCCGCGCATCCGCCAGACGAGAATGAACGGCACCGCCAGCCAGGGGAGCGCCGCGATGAGCGGCAGCGAGATCACGAATCGGGTTGCTCCACGAGTGCGGCCACCGGTGCGCGTCCCTCGCGCGCTACGAGTGTAGCGGCCGACATGCTTCCGATCACGTTCGTGGTGGTGCGGCACATGTCGGGTATCGTGTCGATCCCGAGGAGGATGCCGATCCCTGCAACAGGCACGCCGGCGGCCATCATTACCGGCACCATCACGAGAATCGAACCGGACGGGATGGCGGGCACGCTGAAGCTCACCAGCGTCGCGGTGACTACCACGCTCGCGAGCTGCGTCACACCGAGCTCCACGCCGTAGAGTCGCGCCACGAAGAGCACGCCTATGGTGAGCATGGCGGCGGAGCCGCAGCGGAACACCGACGTGGCCAGTGGAAGGAAGAAGGAGGAGATCTCGGCGGGGAGCTTCAGCGTACTGTTCGACTCCTCGATCATCACCGGGAGCGCAGCGAGCGATGAGCGCGAGCTGAACGCTACAGCGAGCGCCGGAGTGGTGGCCTTCGCGAAGAGCCGCATGGGGACGCGTCCCAGCACCGCTGCGGCGGGGAAAAGGAAGAGCGCCACGAAGAGAACGCACACGAGCGCGACGAGCGCCATGTAGTACGCCACCGCGCCAGCCGCGGAGAGTCCGAGCCGCGCCGCGAGCGGGAGCGCGAGCGCGAACACGCCTATGGGCGCGAGCTCGAGCACCCAGCGCACCAGAACCAGCATCGCGTCGAACACGCTACGGAAGAAGGAGATCAGCGGCTCGCGCCTGCGCTCCGGCAGCTTGAGGATCGCTACGCCGAACGCGATGGCGAACACGATCAGCGGAAGCATGGCGCCGTCTGCGGCTGCCTTCACCGGGTTCACCGGCACCAGAGAGACGATCCACTGCGCGACCGACGGTACCTGCTTCGTCCCCGCTTCCACGGTCGCGCTGCTGCTCGCCGCCACCTCCCGCAGCGATGCGCTCGCGGCCGGGTCTATCGATAGGAGGCCGAGCAGCGGGTGCGCCACGAGCACTGCGAAGATGGCTGCCACGAGCGCGGTCACCACGAACACCACGAGCGATCTCCGCCCCAGTCGCCCGATGACCCGCGCGTCGGCTGCGTCGGCCACGCCCACCAGGAGGCAGGCGAAGACCAGCGGGACCACGGTCATCCGGATGGCGTTGATGAAGATCGTTCCGATCGGCTCGACGAATGGGACGACGCCCATGAGCGACGGAACGAGCGAGATCACGATGCCGGCTGCGAGGCCGACGACCAGTCCGATGAGGACGCGTACGGTGAGCGACATCCGCTAATACTACTGCCGTGCCCGCGCTCGTCTATCCCCCGTTGACCACGTTCCCTTCCGGTCCTACGTTCCGGCGCGGCCGGATTCCCCGGCAGCGTACCACGCAGAGAGGGTATCGTCATCATGGACGTCAGGAGCTTCGACGATCTCGTAGCGGGAGGTGGCAGGCGAGTGAGCGAGATCCCGGCCGCAGACGCGGTGGCCATGCACAGGAACGGCGACGATCTGGTGTACCTCGACGTTCGCGAATCCAACGAGTGGAACCTCTTCCGGATTCCGGGCGCGGTGCACCTTCCCGTGGGACAGGTGCGCGATGGCGTGCGTGATGTGATCGCGCCCGACCAGCGGGTGATCGTGTACTGCGCGCGGGGCGGGCGCGCCGCGCAGGCGGCTGACGTAATGCGCGAGCTCGGGTACGAACGGGTCGCGACCATCAAGGGCGGGGTACACGCCTGGCACGAGGTGGGTGGAGAGCTCGATCAGTAGAGAAACGGGAGAGCGAGTGGGTCAGAGGGACCGCCGTAGCTCGGCCGCAGGGATAGAAGAAACGCTGCACCATCCGATGGTCCTTCGGCTCTCTCGCGCGCTCGCGCGGCGGGTGCCGAGACAGATGGAGCTCGGCGGGCGCGCGCGGCGCGCGGCAGTGGCGCTGATCCTTCGCTCGAGCGAACATGGCCGTCTCGAGCTTCTGATGATCAAGCGCGCGGAGTACGCGGGCGATCCATGGAGCGGGCATATAGCGCTTCCGGGCGGTAGAGAGGAGCCGGGCGACCGATCGCTCGAAGAGACGGCCATCCGCGAGACGCTCGAGGAAACCGCGCTCGATCTGGTAGCCGACGGTCAGCTGCTCGGTCGGCTCGACGACCTCGGCCCGCGTTCGGCGCCACTCCCGCCGCTTACCATCACGCCCTTCCTGTTCGCGTACGGAGCGTCGGGCATCGTCACTCTGAGCTCGGAGGTGGCCGAGGCGTTCTGGGTACCCGTAGAGGCGCTGCGCGATCCGCGCGCATCGCGCGAGATCGAGCTCGAGCTGACCGGCGGCCCGCGCCGCGTCTCATCGTTCGAGCACGAAGGGCACATCATCTGGGGACTCACCGAGCGGATACTGCGGCAGTTCCTTCTTTTCTGCGAGTGAGGGAACGACGGGGTCAGCAACCGTCTTGAAAGTCAAGCGGCAATGAGTTCTGCGGGGAGCGCTGGGGAGCGGTAGTCGGCCACCCAGCGCTCGCCCGTTCGCACCATGGTGTTGAGGATGGTC
>DASSNL010000039.1:0-3746 GCA_035688075.1 Gemmatimonadaceae bacterium | reverse complement strand
CCGCGATGCCGTCGCCACCTTCGGCCTACGCGTGCTGGCGATAGTCGAAGGCTGCACGGAGCATCGGCCGGTGCCTAAGCCGCCCTGGCGCGAGCGCAAGGAACGCTACATCGAGCTCTCGCAACCGCCGACGCCTCGGTGCTCCTCGTCGCGGGTGCCGACAAGCTGCACAACGCGCGCTCCCTGGTTGCCGACCTGCGTCATTCCGGCCCCCCGTCTGGGACCGATTCAACGCCGGCCGCACGACACCCTCTGGTATTACGGGGCGGTCATCGAGGCGATGCGAGGAAATCCGGCGCACCCCGCCGATCTCGTCGACGAGCTCGAGCGGGTGGTCACAGAGCTCGCGTCGATCATGGACTGGCGCCCAGCCGGCCCGATGCGAAACGCACAACCTTAAGCTGATGACCGCGACCAGGATCGTCGGCGAGTGCGCACCCGACGGCAACTGGACGGAGCGGACGCCGAGCTAGAATCTGCGCCGTGCGGTTCTGGGTCGGGATTACCGACTACGACTGGTACAGCTTCCTCGCGTCGCGGCCCGAGCTACCCGAGGTGAACTTCTGGCAGCCCACTGCCCGCCGGCGTCCCGCCGCGCTTACCCCCGGAATCCCCTTTCTTTTCAAACTGCATGCCGGGGAGGGCGGGCGGATCGTCGGCGGCGGCTTCTTTGCGACTTACTCCGCCCTGCCGGCGCGACTGGCATGGGAAACCTTCGGAATCGAGAACGGCGCGGCGACCTTTGAGGAAATGCTCCAGCGCGTTGCGCGCTATCGGCATCACCGCATTGACATCCACGCTGACCAGATCGGGTGTCTGGTGCTGGGCGAACCATTCTTTTTCAATCGCGACGAATGGATCGCACCGCCGAAAGACTGGGCTCCGAACATCGTGCAGGGAAAGTGGTACGACAGCGAGGGGGGTGAGGGAGCGCGGATTTGGACCAGCGTGCAGCTGGCACTCGCCCGGCAGTCCACCTCCTCCCACCGCATTGCGGAAGAGCGGTATGGCAAGCCACTCATGATCCAACCGAGACTGGGCCAGGGTGGTTTTCGCCTACTCGTCACCGATGCGTATGAAAGGCGATGCGCCATCACTGGTGAACGAACGCTCCCGGTGCTCGACGCCGCGCACATCAAGCCGTATAGCCTGAGCGGGGAGCATCGGGTCGATAACGGCCTTCTCCTTCGCAAGGATCTGCACGCCCTATTCGACGCCGGCTATGTCACGGTGACGCCTGCACACGAAGTACGTGTCAGTCGTCGGATCCGCGAGGAGTTTGAGAACGGCCGCGACTACTACGCGCTCGCTGGCCACCATGTCCGGCTGCCGATCCCACCCAATCCGCCGCCGAGCCGTGAGTACCTCGAGTGGCACGGGGATATGGTCTTCCGTGGATGAATGACGCCGACCTCGATCTCCGCGTCCGTTTGGCAGCGTTTCAGTGGCTGCGTTCCCAGATGGAACTAATTGGCGAGGTCTTGCCGCGAGGTTTGCTGGCGGAAGGCTTCGATTTCGAGGGAGTTCGCGTCCCCATGCTCGGCCCGCAAGGGATCTTCAAGCCGCGAATCCTGTCTGATGCTCCTCTTTCCATAACCACCGCGCCGCGCGGGCCCTACGACGATGCGTGGTCGAGCACTGGCATGCTCCGCTACGCGTATCGGGGGACCGATCCTGAGCATCCTGACAACGCGGGTCTACGTCGTGCGATGCAGCGGCGGCTACCACTCGTCTACTTCTATGGTCTTGCCCCGGGCCAGTACCTGCCCGCTTTTCCCGTCTATATCGTCGGTGATAGGCAATCATCACTCGCCTTCGAGGTAGCTGTTGATGATCCCCTGGTTCTCGACGAGGAATTCGCATCGGCGATCGCCGAGGATCGAGCCGAAATCCGCCGCGAGTACGTGACCGCGACGGTGCGTCGACGACTACACCAGCAGGCGTTTCGTGCGCGAGTAATCGAGGCGTACCGGACCAGGTGCGCCTTCTGCCGACTTCGGCATCAAGAGCTGCTGGACGCCGCGCACATTACTGCCGACACAGAACCGACCGGTGAGCCGGTCGTGTCGAACGGACTCGCGCTCTGCAAGCTGCATCATGCTGCTTTTGATCGCCACTTCCTGACCGTCCGTCCCGACTACGTGATCGAGGTCCGTCGTTCAATCCTTGACGAGGAGGACGGACCGATGCTGCTGCACGGCCTAAAGGAGATGCACGAGCGCCAAATCATCGTCCCGCGCGAGGTCTCGCTGCAGCCAGACCGTGATCGCCTGGCGCTCCGCTACGCGGAGTTCGAAAAGCTCGTCGCCACGAGCACCGCGCCGCTTTCCCTGCCCTAAGCAGCCCTTTTGACCCTTGTTCTAGTGATCCCCAAGTTGCCAACCTGTCCACAGTGCGGGCGACCTATGCAAGTTAGAACGGCGCGACGCGGTGCCCGAGCAGGCTCCCAGTTCTATGGCTGCTCCGGTTTCCCACGATGTCGCGGAATTCTCCCGATGGACGCGGTAGCGGACGAGCCGGCGCTGGACGAAGCTAACCCTGCGGCTGTTGGGGACCGCCGGATCGATGTCGGAGTGGCAGGCGCCTCGGCTCAACGCGAATACACGCGCCGCGTCGCGCGGCGAGAAGAGCGAGTGAAAGAGCGATTTGGCCGACGGATCGGTAGCGTCATCTTGGCCTTGACCGATGATCCGCAATCAACGCGAGCTTGGGCACGTGGCGCCGAAGGCGAGCGCGAGTTGGCGAAGGCACTCGAGGGCGTTGAGGGCATCCACGTACTGCACGACCGTCGGGTTGAAGGCACGCGCGGAAACATCGATCACCTGATCGTCGGGGCCGCGGGCGTGTTTGTCGTCGATGCAAAGCTCTACAAGGGTCTTATCAGGATTCGCGATGTAGGCAGCTTCTTCAAACGTGACGAACGCCTCTACGTGGGTTCTCGCGACTGCTCTCGCCTAGCCACTGCGATGCAGTGGCAGGTCGAAGCGGTGCGCAACGCGCTTGCGGCGCTTGATCCAGTGCCACCGGTAACGCCCGTGCTCTGCTTCGTGAAGGGGGAGTGGCCGCTGTTACGACCGCCAAGCGCGTACCGGGGTGTGCGGCTGGAGGGCTCACGATCGATTCGCAAGTTGGTGCGAGACGGCGACGTCCTCGACCAAGCAAGGTTGAACGTTGTGACGAACCTCCTCGCGGCCGCCCTGCCGGCAAAACTCACCACGCCGCGTTGAGCGTCGCAGCCGTCTCCATGACGGCGGACGATTCGGACGGGCGCGGCGTCGTTCGGTAGGGTGGGCGAATGCGTTCATCAGGCGAAGATCGCTTGGGGTTGGCGCTTGAAACGACGCTGAAGGCGCCGTGGGTCGTCTGCTGCAATGTCGCCCGGCTCGAGAAGCGGCCTGGAAACGAGCCGGTCGACGGCGAAGTGGACGTTGTGCTGGCGCATTCCGAGCTTGGCGTCAAGGGCGGTGCTGTGTGGCGCATCGGTCACGGGCGATGGGAATCCTCGACCGCGATGGTAACCGGCACGACATCGAAGACCCGTTCGCGCAGGTGACGCGCGCGATGTCGGCCTGAAGCGTGTCTGCCAGCAGCTGCCCGACGCGCGCGAGCCGGAGGAGCTCGGCGTTGGCGACGATGTATCATTCGTACATCATGAAGCGAACGCAGATCTACCTCGACGACGCGCAGGCTGCTGAGCTTGGACGCCGCGCGCGGGCGCACGGATCGACAGCGTCGAAGATGATCCG
>DASSNL010000036.1:0-55569 GCA_035688075.1 Gemmatimonadaceae bacterium | reverse complement strand
TCTTCACGATTCCAGACCTGACCCCTTACGCGCGGAGTACCTCTATCGGGTCTACCCGCGCGGCGCGGCGCGCGGGGGCGTAGCTCGCCAGAGCCGCGAGGAGAACGAGGAAGACCGCCACCGCCGCCAGCGTGAGCGGATCGGTGGGGCTCACCTCGAAGAGCAGCGATCGAAGGACGCGCGTCGCCGCCGCCGCAAAGACCAACCCGATCGCCACGCCGATCGCCGCGAGCCGCACCGACTGGAGCATGACCATCCCGCCCACGTCACCGGCGCGCGCGCCGAGCGCCATCCGAACACCGATCTCGCCGCGGCGCTCACCCACTATGTAGGAGATCACGCCGTAGAGCCCCACCCCGCTGAGAACGAGCGCCATCGCACCGGCCACACCGAGGAGGAGCATGGTGAACGAGAGGCGCGCCATCGACTTCGCCACCACATCTGACATCGAGCGTGCGTTCGCCAGGGGAACGTTGGGATCGATAGCGGCGAGCGTTCGGCGGATGGACGGTACCAGCGCGAGTGGATCCGCGCTCTTCACGCGCACGACCAGCGTCATGGAGCTCGCGATCCCCCAGAGCGCGGTCCCTTGCGCGGGTACGATAGGGAAGTAGATGATCTCGGGAGCGGGCGTGCGCAGGTCCTCGATGCGCACGTCGCCCGTCGCCGCAGCCACCTGGAAGTACGCCTCTCCACTGCCTCCCTTGATCTCCTTGCCGACGGGATCCTCGCCCGGCCAGAAGCGATCGGCGAGCGAGCCGCTCACCACGACGCCGGCATGCTTGCCGTCAACGTCGTTCCACGCCGACGGCGTTCCGTGCAGGGTGATTCCCATCGTCTGGAAGTAGCCGGGCGTCACGTACGTGTAGCGGATGCACGGCGCGGCTCCCTTGTTCGGCGCGGTCGCACCCTTGGCGAAGAGAACGGTGCACGGTCCGCCGCCATCCAGCGGAAGCGCGTGCGTCGCCCCTACGGCCTCCACGCCGGGGAGCGCCGCCACGCGCGCCTGCAGCTCTCTATAGAACGCACTCGTGCTCGCATAGTCGGAGTACCGAGCGTAGGGGAGCGAGACATCGAGTGCTATCACCCCGGTTGCATCGAAGCCGGGGCGCACGGAACGCAGCCGCTCGAAGCTGCGCAGCATGACACCCGCAGCGGCGAGCAGCACGACGGCCAGCGCGACCTGCGCGACCACCAACGTTCCGCGCACCGCGTGTCGTCCGCGCGAGGCGGTCATCCCGCGCGCGTTCTCTCGCAACGTGTCAACGTCCACACCGCTCTGCCAGAGCGGTAGCAGGCCGAAGATCACTCCGGTGCCGAGCGAGATGATTGCTGCGAAGATGATGCTTTTCCAGCCGAGATGAATCTCCGCGAGGCGCGGGATGCTCGCGGGCGCCATCGTGATGAGCAGACGGATGGCTCCCCATGAGAGCGCGACCCCGAGCGCGCCCGCCGCCACGGCGAGAATGACGCTCTCGGTGAGGTAGTGCCAGGCGAGGTGCGTACGGTCGGCGCCGAGCGCGGTGCGGACCGCCATCTCACGCCGCCGACCCTCCAGTCGCACGAGGAAGAGGTTCGCGACGTTCGCGCACGCGATGACGAGCACCAGCGCCACCGCACCGAGAATCATCCAGAGTGTGCGCGAAGTGTCGCCCACCACCGCATCGCGGAGCGGAGTGACGTTCGCCGTGAAGTGGTAGTCGCGCATGAACCCGGGCGAGTAGGCCGTCGGGAGCTCCTCCGGGAAGCGCGCCGTGAGACTCGCGAGATCGGCGCGTGCCGCCTCGACGGTGGTCCCATCCCTGAGGCGGCCGATCGCCCGATATCCGTGATCGTTGATGGGCGTCGCGGCCGGGTCGAGCCCGAGCGGGAGCCAGAGATCGGGATCGGGAGCGGCGCCGATCGCGGGGAGGTTCTCCCCGGGCGCGAGCACGCCCACCACCTCCATGGGTCTCCCTTCGATGCTGATCGACTGACCCACTATCTCCGGATCGCCGCCGAAGCGGCTCACCCAGTACGCGTGCGAGAGCACGACGACGGGTGCCACGCCCGGCCGATCGTCGTCCGCGTTGATCGACCGGCCGAGCGATGCATGCACGCCGAGCACTTTGCCGATGCTGGCGCTGACACCCGCGGCTCGCACCCGCTCCGCACGTCCGCCAGCCACCATCGAGAGATCCCGGCGCATGAAGACGCCGAGCGCGTCGAAGGTGCGGTTGTGATCGAGGTAGTAGAAGTAGCCCGCGGCCGAGACGCCCCACTCGCCGGTGACCGTCTTGCCGGAGACCAGACTTCCGACTTGCACGAGGCGGTCGGCGTGCGGGTAGGGAAGTGGATCGAGGACGACGCGGTCGAGCAGTGTGTAGACCGCCGTGGTCGCGCCGATCCCGAGTGCGAGAGTGAGAATCGCGATGAACGTGAAGCCGCGACTGCGCGCGAGCGCGCGCAGCGCCTGCCGCGTCTCGCGGGCGATGGTGTCGAGCAGCTCCATGCGTCTCTCCTCGTGGATGGTGCGTTCGTCTATCGCGCGCGTCTCTTCCCTGTAGACATCGATGCTTCCGAAGCGCGCATCCACCTCGCGCTCGGCCTCGGCGCGCGCGAGCCCGCGGGCCATCAGGTCCTCGATGCGCCCCTCGATATGGAAGCGGAGCTCCGCGTCGATGTCATCGCGGATTCGATCGGGTGAAACGAGGAGGCGGAAGGCTCGCCGGAGCTTCGGCCAGCTCGTGCCGCGGTTGCGCGTCAGGCGATGGAAGTCATCGCCGCCGCGCGGTCCCTCGCGTGCACGCCCGCCGCCCGTGCTCACCGCGCGCTACCCGATTCGGCCGTGATCACCAGCTCCACCGCGCTCGTGTAGCTCTTCCACCTCGACAGCTCCGAGGCGAGCTGCCTCCGTCCCGCAGCCGTGAGCCGGTAGAACTTGGCCTGCCGATTCTGCTCGGTATATCCCCACACCGACTCGAGCCACCCCTTCCCCTCCATCCTGTGCAGCGCGGGGTAGAGCGCCCCTTCTTCCACCTGCAGCTGCTCGTGCGTCACCTGCTCGAGCCACCTCACGATGGCGAGCCCGTGCATCTCCCCCCAGCTCAGCGTCTTGAGGATGAGCAGATCGAGCGTGCCGCGGACGATGGGGAGATCAGGGGTGGGCATGGGGGCGCCTGGGGGTATCCTAAGAATCTTAGGATAGTATGTGGCTGGAGGGGGTGTTGGTCAATAGGGAGAAAGCAGAGAGCAGAAAGCAGTGAACGGCCCATAATTCGGGGTCATCCCCGCGAAAGCGGGGACCCATCAACCGTCATCCCCGCGAAAGCGGGTACGCATCAACCGTCATCCCCGCGAAAGCGGGGACCCATGTTCAGACCGGCTAACATGGGTCCCCGCTTTCGCGGGGATGACGGCTTCTAGTTCCTTACAGCCCTCACCCCCGAGGCAGTTTCTGCTTTCTGCTTTCTGCTCTCTGCTTTCTTTGTCTCTCCCTCTCCCCCGCTACAAAGCCTTCTTGACCGCCGCCTCCAGGTCCTGATCGGCGCCCTGGCCCGTGTAGACCACCTTACCCGATTTGTCGATCACTACGATGTAGGAGGTGGCTGGGACATCGTAGGCGGTGACGGCGTTGCCGTCGGTGTCGAAGACGAGCTCGTAGGGGTAGCCGTACTTCTCGGCGTAGAGCTTCACGCGGCGGGGGGACTCGTTCACGGAAACGGCGACGCCGAGGAACTTCACCTGCGAGCCGTAGCGCTTCGCGAGGTCGAGCATCTTCGGCTCGAGCTCCTTGCACACCGGGCACCACGTAGCCCAGAACTCGAGCAGCACCGGCGACTTCCCGATGTACTGCGAGAGGTCGATCTTCGTGCCGTCGAGCTTGTGAACTTCGGCGCCCGGTGCAGCGGTGCCTACTGGGATTCCTATCTGCGCGCTCGCGCTCGTCGCTGTACCGAGCGAGAGTGAGAGCGCCAGCGCTACACCGAAGAGTCTGTTCATATGAGGATCTGTCCCATCTTTATCAGATAATACTCGGCCACGCCCAGCATGAGCAGAGCGAAGCCGCGCTTGACCCATATCATCCATACACCGGCGCGTGGCAAACGAGTCAGCAGCCCCGTAGAGAGCCCCACGGCCACGAGGAGCGTGGTCATGCCGAGCGAGAAGACGAAGAGGTAAACGAAGCCGAGGAAGGCGCTTTTCGTCAGCGAGACCCAGGTGAGCACGGCGGCCATCACCGGCGCGCCGCAGGGGGCCGCCACCAATCCCGATGCTGCTCCCATCGCGAAGCTTCCCGCCATTCCACCCTTGCTCCCGGCCTCGCTCGCTCGCCTGAGCACTGCCTGCGGCACACGCACGGGGAGCACGTCGAGCATCGCGAGCGCGAAGAGGATCAGCAGGTTCGCCATCGCGAAGTAGAGCCACGGATTGGTGCTGATGCTCCCGAAGAGCGTCCCGGTGAGCCCCGCCACCAGCCCGAGCAGCGCGTACACCAGCGCCAGCCCAACCACGTAGCTGAGCGTGAGCGCCACCGTGCGCCGCCTCGACTGCACCGCTCCTCCGACCGCACCGCTCCCCGCCGTCTGCCCTCCGACGATGGACACCGTGATCGGAATCATCGGATAGATGCAAGGCGTCAGACTCGTCAGCACCCCGCCCATGAACACCGCCGGCACCGCCAGCGCCGGGTTGGATGAGAGCAGGCTCGCGATGTCGGAGGGGAGGAGCATGGGGGAAAGTTATGGCCGAGAGCGGGGAGCAGGAAGAAGAGCGAGGAGAAAGCAGAAAGCAGACAGCAGAAAGCAGTGAACCACTCCCGGAACATGCCTTGCAAGCTTCTGGCGCAGGCGCGAAGCTACTTCCGGGGTCGTACGCGGCCACGCCTACGGCTCCCTTTCGGCCGAGTGACGTTCCTGCTTTCTGCTGTCTGCTTTCTGCTTTCTCCCGCACATCATGTCTGCACCCGCCACGTCAGCACGTAAATCGTCTTCGAGATCGAGTAGCCGCCGGCCACTTCCTCACATCGCCATCGAGTGCGTGGAGCCGCAGGTGGATGGGGGGAGATTCGCGGTGAAGCGGGTGATCGGCGACAGCTTCGAGGTGAGCGCGGATATCTTCAAGGACGGGCACGACCTCATCAAGGCGCAGGTGCGTTACAGGTCGCGCGAGGACGCGGATTGGAGAGTCGCGCCGCTGGTGTACGACTACGATACCGACCGCTGGAGCGGCGGCTTTCCGCTCGACCGCGTGGGACCCTGGCGCTACACGATCGACGCGTGGACCGATCGCTTCGGCAGCTGGCGCGGCGACCTCCAGAAGAAGCTGGACGCGGGCCAGGACGTGGCAGCGGAGCTCCTCGAAGGCGCGGCGATGGTGGACGCAGCGGCGCGTCGCGCGAAGTTCGGCGAGGCGCGAAACGCGCTCAAGCGCTGGAGCACGCTCCTCAAGGGCGCCTCGCGCGACATCACCGAGCGGACGCGCGCGGCGCTCGACCTCACACTGCTCGCGCTCATGGAAGAGCACTTCCCGCAGGAGGGACTCACCTCGTATCGGAAGGAGCTCGATGTCTGGGTGGATCGCGAGCAGGCGCGCTTCGCCGCGTGGTACGAGATGTTCCCCCGCTCGCAGACCACCGTCGAGGGCGGCCACGGTACCTTCGCCGACGCGGAGCGAGCGCTTCCACGCATCGCCGAGATGGGCTTCGACGTCATCTACCTCCCGCCGATCCATCCGGTGGGAGTGACGAAGCGCAAGGGGCCGAACAACACTCCGGAGGGCGGAGACGAAGCGGTGGGGAGCCCCTGGGCGATCGGCAGCGAGTACGGCGGCCACACCGCAGTCGACCCTCGGCTCGGCACGGTCGCCGACTTCGAGCATTTCGTGGACGCGGCGCACCGGCTCAACATGGAGATCGCGCTCGACTACGCGCTCCAGTGCTCGCCCGATCATCCGTGGCTGAAGGAGCACCCGGACTGGTTCTTCGTACGCCCCGACGGCTCGATCAAGTACGCCGAGAACCCGCCGAAGAAGTACGAGGACATCTACCCTCTCAACTTCTGGTGCGCCGACCGTGAGAACCTCTGGAACGCGTGCCTCGACATCCTCCTCTTCTGGATCGAGCGCGGCGTCAACACCTTTCGCGTCGACAACCCGCACACGAAGCCGTTCGCCTTCTGGGAGTGGGCGATCGCCGAAGTGCGCTCGCGTCATCCGCAGGTGATCTTCCTCGCCGAGGCGTTCACGCGGCCGAAGAAGATGAAGTACCTCGCGAAGCTCGGCTTCTCCGAGTCGTACACGTACTTCACCTGGCGCAATACGGCGCAGGAGCTGCGTGATTACCTCACGGAGCTCACGCAGACGCCGATGCGCGAGTACTTCCGCGGGAACTTCTTCGCCAACACGCCGGACATCCTTCACGAGTACCTGCAGACCGGCGATCGCCCCGCTTTTCGCGTTCGGCTCATCCTCGCGGCCACGCTTTCGCCGCTCTACGGGATCTACAGCGGCTTCGAGCTTTGCGAGAACATCCCGCTCCGGGAGGGGAGCGAGGAGTATCTGCACTCGGAGAAGTACGAGATCCGCGTTCGTGACTGGAACGCGCCCGGCAACCTGAACGCCGAGATCGCCGCGATCAACCGGATCCGCCGCGACAACCGCGCGCTCCAGCTCTACACGAACATCTCCTTCCACCACTCCGAGAACGACCAGACGCTCTTCTACCTGAAGAGCGCCGAGGACTTTGGCGGCCGCAACGACATCCTCGTCGTGGTGAACCTCGACCCGCACCGCATCCACGAGACTACGGTGCACGTCCCTCTCGACCTCCTCCGCCTCGACCCCGCCGCTCCCTACGTCGTCGAAGACCTCCTCACCGGCTCCCGCTACACCTGGCGCGGAGAACGCAATTATGTGCGCCTGGATCCTGCGGTGCAGGTGGCACATGTGTTCCGCCTGGTGAGAGAGTGAGAGAGAAGAAAGCAGAAAGCAGACAGCAGAAAGCAGTGAACTGCCGAGGGGTCGAGGGCTTCCTCCCAACGAGCCGTTCACTGCTTTCTGCTGTCTGCTTTCTGCTTTCATTCCCCCTACCCTGATCCCTCCCTATCCCTCCCTATCCCCCCCATGTCCGATCCCCTCTGGTACAAGGACGCGATCATATATCAGCTGCATGTGAAGGCATTTCGCGACAGCAACGCGGATGGATACGGCGACTTCCCGGGGCTGATCGACAAGCTCGATTATGTTCAGTCGCTCGGAGTCAACTGCATCTGGCTGCTGCCGTTCTATCCGTCGCCGCTGCGTGACGACGGGTACGACATCGCGGCGTACGAGGCGATCCATCCGCAGTACGGGACCATCCAGGACTTCTCGCGCTTCCTCGACGATGCGCACTCGAGGGGGATCCGGGTCATCACGGAGCTGGTCATCAACCACACCTCCGACCAGCACCCCTGGTTCCAGCG
This sequence comes from Gemmatimonadaceae bacterium, assembly GCA_035688075.1. Taxonomy (GTDB): domain Bacteria; phylum Gemmatimonadota; class Gemmatimonadetes; order Gemmatimonadales; family Gemmatimonadaceae; genus JADGGM01. Next base: position 48,127 of record DASSNL010000036.1, on the reverse strand, counting down.
CGCGCGCAACGCGCCGAAGGGATCGCCGATGCGCGACTTCTACGTCTGGTCGGACGATGCATCGAAGTACAGCGACGCGCGCATCATCTTCACCGACACCGAGAAGTCCAACTGGACATGGGACCCGGTGGCGGGGCAGTTCTACTGGCATCGCTTCTTCAGCCATCAGCCGGATCTGAACTTCGACAACCCGGCGGTCGTGGAAGCAGTGAAGGACATCATGCGCTTCTGGCTCCGGATGGGCGTGGATGGGCTCCGCCTCGACGCGATCCCGTACCTGGTGGAGCGCGAAGGGACGAACTGCGAGAACCTCCCCGAGACGCACGCGATCCTCCGCGACCTGCGCGCCACGCTCGACGCCGAATTCCCCGGCAGGATGCTCCTCGCCGAGGCGAACCAGTGGCCGAGCGATGTGATCGCCTACTTCGGGGACAGCGACGAGTGCCACATGGCCTTCCACTTCCCGCTGATGCCGCGCATGTACATGGCGCTGCGCCGCGAGGACCGGAGCCCGGTGGTGGACATCATGGCGCAGACGCCCAACCTCCCGCCGGAGACGCAGTGGGCGATCTTCCTCCGCAACCACGATGAGCTCACCCTCGAGATGGTGACGGACGAGGAGCGCGACTACATGTACCGCGAGTACGCGAGCGACAAGCGGATGCGCATCAACATCGGGATCCGTCGCCGCCTCGCGCCGCTCCTCGACAACGGCCGGCGGCAGATGGAGCTGATGAACGCGCTCCTCATGACGATGCCCGGGACGCCGGTGCTCTACTACGGCGACGAGATCGGGATGGGCGACAACATCTACCTCGGCGATCGGAACGGCGTCCGCACGCCGATGCAGTGGAACGCGAGCTGGAACGCCGGCTTCTCCGAGGGCGACCAGCAGGCGCTCTACTTCCCGCTCATCGTGGACGCGCCGTACAGCTACCAGGCGGTGAACGTGATGGCGCAGGAGCGCACGCAGACCTCGCTCCTGCGTTGGATGCGGCGGCTGATCAAGGTGCGGCGGCAGTATCGCGCCTTCGGGCGCGGCAGCTTCGAGATGCTCCTCCCCGAGAACCGCCATGTGATCGTCTACCTGCGGCGTTACGAGGACGAGACCATCCTCTGCGTGAACAACCTCTCGCGCTTCGTGCAGCCGGTGGAGATCAACCTCCAGCGCTGGAGCGGGATGGTGCCCGTGGAGCTCATCGGCAACATCACCTTCCCGCCGATCGGCGAGCAGCCGTACTTCATGTCGCTCGGCCCGCACACGTTCTACTGGTTCCGCCTCGTGCCCGCCGCCGAGGCGCCGGTGACGCCATGAGCGAACGGCGCGAGCTGCCCACCCTCGTGGTGGCCGGCGAGCTCGCATCCGCGCTTTCGGCGGATGCGCTCCGCTCGCTCGACTCGCGCGCGCTCGCCGGCTTCCTGGGTGCCTCGCGCTGGTTCGGCGGGAAGGGGCGAGCGCCCGAGTCCGTTCGCATCGCCGAGGTGGTACCGATCATGTGGGATGCGGACCGCGCGGTGGTCGCCCGTGTGGTCGTGCGCTCCGGCGAAGGCACGGAAGCGAGCTACCAGCTTCCGCTCGTGGTGCGCGAGGCGGAGATGAGCGAGCCGCACGCGCCGCCCTGGAGCGCGGTGCTCGCGCGTGTGGATGCGCTCGGAGTGCGCGGGCTCGTATTCGATGCCTTGCTCGACCCCGGCTTTCGTGTGCGTCTCGCCGCCGCGCTCGAGCGCGGCGCCACCTTCGCGGGAGAGGGCGCGCGCTGGGCTCTCGCGCCGGTTGCCGGGGGCGCCGCCGCGATCGAGTCGCTGCCATCACGGCTGGTGCCGGGAGAGCAGAGCAACAGCTCGGTGATCTACGGCGACCGCGCCATCCTGAAGCTTTTCCGCAAGCTGGAGCCGGGAATCAACCCGGATGTGGAAGTCACCCGCTTCCTCACCACTCGCACCACATTCCGCGATACGCCGGAGCTGCTGGCCGGGCTGGAATTCGATAGCGAATCGCACGGCAAGAGCGTGGCGGGGATGCTCACGCGCTTCGTCGCCGGAGCGGAAGACGGTTGGCGCTACGCGCTCGGCCAGCTCAGATCGTACCTGAGCGCCGGCGGTAACGGCGGCGATCCCTCGAATACCTTCGCAGACGACGCTCGCCGGCTGGGCGCGATCACCCGCGAGATGCACCGCGCGCTCGCGTCGGTGAGCGACGATCCCGCGTTCGCCACCGCGCCGGTCACCGGGAGCGACATCACACGCTGGACCGAGCGCGCACTGCGCACCATCGATTCCGCGCTCGATCTGCTCGGAGCGCGTGCTTCATCGCTCGAGGCCAGAACGGCGGCGATGTCGCGCGCCATCGCCGGCCGGCGAGTCACGATCCACGAGCTCCTCGACGAGGCATCGAGGGGAGCGCGCGGAGAGCGCGCCGTGGATCAGGGGATCAGGTCGCGCATTCACGGCGACTACCACCTGGGCCAGCTCCTGCACGCGAGCGACGGCCGCTGGTACGTGATCGACTTCGAGGGCGAGCCGGCGCGCCCCATGGCCGAGCGGCGTGAGCTCACGAGTCCGGCGCGCGACGTGGCGGGAATGCTGCGATCGTTCGGCTACGCTGCCGCCACCGGTGCGTTGGAGGCCGGCGGGCTCGGCACCAACCCCGCAACGGAGATTCGTTCGGCGCACTGGGACCGCGATGCCAGGGCCGCCTTCCTCGACGCCTACGGCGCCGACCCGAACGATCCTCTCATCGAGCTGTTCGAGATGGAGAAGATGTTCTACGAGCTGGAATACGAGTTGAACCACCGGCCCGACTGGGTGTGGGTGCCGCTGCGCGCCATCGCTCGACTCTTCTGAGTATGCCGCAGGAGCTCCGACCGTGGTCGCTCTCGCGCGGCGCCACGCTGCTCGCCGCAGGGGCCACGCGATTCTCCGTGTGGTGCCCGCGCGCGCACGCGGTGGACGTTGTGATCGATCGCGGGCCGGCAGCCGGTCGCCACGCTATGGCGCGCACCGACGGCGGAGCGTTCCAGGTCACCGTGGCCCGGGCCAGCGCTGGTACCGAATACGCCTACTCCATCGACGGCGCACCGCCGCGCCCCGATCCGGTGAGCCGCTCGCAGCCGGAAGGGGTGCACGGTCCGTCGCGCGTGGTGGATCCGCACGCGTTCTACTGGAATGACGCCGGTTGGACCGGCATCGCCATGGCCGACTACGTGATCTACGAGTTGCACGTGGGAACGTTCACCCCGGATGGCACCTTCGACGCCGTGATACCGGAGCTGGCTGCTCTCGCGCGGCTCGGCATCACGGCGATCGAGCTCATGCCGGTCGCGCAGTTCCCCGGCGAACGCAACTGGGGCTACGATGGAGTCGGTCTATACGCGCCGCAGAACAGTTACGGCGGACCGGAGGGGCTCAAGCGGCTCGTCGACGCGGCGCACGAGCACGGCCTCGCAATGGTGCTCGACGTGGTCTACAACCATCTCGGCCCGGAGGGCAACTACCTCGGCGAGTTCGGCCCGTACTTCACCGACAGCTACCACACGCCGTGGGGCTCCGCCATCAACTACGACGGACCGGGGAGCGACGAGGTGCGGCGCTTCGTGATCGACAACGCGCTCTACTGGGTGACCGAGTACCACGTGGATGCGCTGCGCCTGGACGCCGTGCACGGGATCTACGATTTCGGTGCTCGACACATCCTCGAGGAGCTGGCTCACGAGGTGCATTCAGAGGCGCGCGCACTCGGCCGCCGCGTGCAGGTGATCGCGGAGAGCGACCTCAACGACCCGCGGCTCGTGCGGCCGCGGGAGCTCGGCGGTCTCGGTCTCGACGCGCAGTGGAGCGACGATTTCCATCACGCGGTTCACGTCGCGCTCACCGGCGAGCGCTCGGGTTACTACTCCGATTTCTCCGGCGTGCGCGATATCGCCGAGGCGCTCGAGCGGCGCTTCGTGTACGCGGGGAGACACTCCGCGCATCGCGGCCGGCGCCACGGAGCGAGCGCCACCGACGTGTCGGCCGACCACTTCGTCGTCGCGATCCAGAATCACGACCAGGTGGGCAATCGCGCCAACGGCGAGCGGCTGTCGCTGCTACTTTCCTATGAGAAGCTCAGATTGGCGGCGGCGCTGCTCCTGCTCGCTCCGTACGTACCGCTCATCTTCATGGGCGAGGAGTATGGCGAGACGAACCCGTTTCTGTACTTCGTGAGCCACGGCGATCCCGCATTGGTGGAAGCCGTTCGTCAGGGACGTCGGCGCGAGTTCGAGCATTTCGGCTGGCAGGCCGAAGTACCCGATCCACAGGCGACAGAAACCTTCGAGCGCTCGAAGCTCGATCGTGGCGAGCTGGAGGAGCCCCGCCACCGGCAGATCCTCGCGCTGTACGGCGATCTTCTCGAGATTCGCCGTACGGAGAGCGCGCTGCACCCCGGCGCTGCGAGCATCCACACGGAGACCGATCCCGAGGGGGAGTGTCTGCTCGTGCGGCTCACCCCGCGAACGGACGTACTCGGGCGGGGTGACGCTGGCGGGCGCGATGCGCACAGCCTCCTCGCGCTGTTCAACTTCTCGACGCGCGAGCACGGCGTGTCGGTGGGCTCCCCGGCCGGAAAGTGGCGCCTGCGCTTCTCCACCCGTGATGCACGCTACGGCGGGCCCGGCGATGAGCCGGGCGTCATGGGCATGCATGGCGGCATCCGCCAACGGATGACGCTGCACCCGGAGAGCGCTGTACTCTACCGCGACGAGGTAAGCTGAGATGCGAGTCTGGCCAGGCAATCCGTATCCGCTGGGCGCCACCTGGGATGGCGAGGGCGTGAACTTCGCCATCTTCTCCGAGAACGCAACGGGCGTCGAGCTCTGCCTCTTCGAGGGACCCAACGATGTCGTGGAATCCACGCGCATCAAGCTTCGCGAGCGCAACGACCAGATCTGGCACTGCTATCTCCCCGATGCGCGTCCCGGACAGCTCTACGGCTATCGCGTGCTCGGTCCGTACGAGCCGGAGAAGGGACACCGCTTCAACCCCAACTGCCTCCTCATCGATCCGTACGCCAAGGCGATCAGCGGTACGATCAGGTGGCGGGATACGCTGTTCGGTTACGACATCGGCAGCCCGCGCGGCGATCTCGAGATGAGCCGGCGGAACAGCGCGGGCGACATCCCGAAGTGCGTGGTCGTGGATTCCGCCTTCACCTGGATCGGCGACACCAGCCCGCGCCATCCGTGGAACCAGACGGTGATCTACGAGTGCCACGTGAAGGGGATGACCAAGCTGCACCCCCTCGTCCCCGACGATCTGCGCGGGACTTACCTCGGAATCAGCTCCGATCCGGTGATCGAGCACTTCCTCTCGCTCGGCGTCACGGCTGTGGAGCTCCTCCCGGTGCATCACTTCGCGGTCGAGCGTCATCTCGCGGAGATAGGGCTTACGAACTACTGGGGCTACAACTCGATAGGCTTCCTCGCGCCCGACGTGCGCTACGCCAGCGGCGGGCTCGGTCAGCAGGTGAGCGAGTTCAAGTCCATGGTGAAGACGCTCCACTCGGCCGGGATAGAAGTCATACTCGACGTGGTCTACAACCACACCGCCGAGGGCAACCACCTGGGGCCCACGCTCTCGCTACGCGGGATAGACAATGCGGCCTACTACCGGCTCGATCCGAAGAACCCCCGGTTCTACCTCGACTTCACCGGGTGCGGCAACTCGCTCAACATGCAGCATCCGCGGACCATCCAGCTCATCATGGACTCGCTCCGCTACTGGGTGGAAGAGATGCACGTGGATGGCTTCCGCTTCGATCTCGCGCCCGCGCTCGCGCGCGAGCTCTACGAGGTGAACCGGCTGGGGACGTTCTTCGACATCATTCACCAGGATCCCACTCTCTCGCGTGTGAAGCTCATCGCGGAGCCGTGGGACATCGGGCCGGGCGGCTACCAGGTTGGAAATTTTCCGATGGGATGGGCGGAGTGGAACGGGAAGTACAGAGATGACATGCGTCGCTTCTGGAGGGGCGACGCGGGAATGGTGAACGACATTGCCTCGCGCCTCTCCGGGAGCAGCGACATCTACCAGTGGAGCAACCGAACCCAGTACGCGAGCGTGAACTTCATCACCGCCCACGATGGCTTCACGCTCGAGGATCTCGTGAGCTACGAGAACAAGCACAACGAGGCCAACGGCGAACAGAATCGCGACGGCACCGACGCGAACTACAGTCGGAACTGGGGCGTGGAAGGGCCCACTGACGACCCGAAGGTACTGCGCCGGCGCGACCGGTCGAAGCGGAATTTCCTGGCGACGCTCGCCTTCTCGCAGGGTGTGCCGATGATCTCGCACGGCGACGAGATGGGACGCACGCAGCACGGGAACAACAACGCCTACGCGCAGGACAATCCCACGAGCTGGGTGAACTGGCGGCTGAGCGCGCGTGACAAGGAGCTGCTGGAGTTCACGAGGCGCGTGTTCGCGCTGCGGAAAGCGAATCCGGTGCTCCGCCGGCGCGGCTTCTTCCGCGGCATGGTGGTGAACGCGCTCGGCGCCAAGGATCTCTCCTGGCGACGCACCGACGGCGCCGAGATGACCAACGCCGACTGGCAGGACGACAACCTCCACGCGCTCGGAATGCTCATCAACGGCGAGGCCGCCGACGAGGTGGACGGTCGCGGCCGGCCGGTGAGGGGTGACACGCTCCTCCTGCTGGTGAACAATCGCGAGGGGACGCAGCCATTCGAGTTGCCCGAGTTGGCGTCGCCCGGCGAATGGGTGGAGGTGGTGAACACCGCCGCCGATCGCGGGCACGCACTCGGCACGATGGGTGCAACGCTCGCCCCGTTCTCGCTGGTGCTCCTGCGCTACGTGCCGGCCATCGTGCCCGCGCCGACCACGCCCCAAGTCCCGCAAGTGCCCGAGGTGCCGAGCGTGCCGGCTACACCCGTAGCGCCGGCGGCGAAGGAGCCGATGCAGGGCGCAGCGGATCAGTCGGAGTCGGTGCCGCGTGAGGGTGCGACGGCGGAAGCGGTGCCGGCGACCGAAGCCCGACCAGGAACGACGCAACCCGCGAACGCACGGTCCGAGGGCGGTGCGGGAGGAGGTGAATGACGGAGAGTCGCGATACGGAGCTGCTGCTTCGCGGAGAGAGCTCGAACCCGCACGGGGTGCTCGGCGCACACCCGGCGGTGCAGGACGGCGTGGCCGGCGTCACGGTGCGCGCGCTGCATCCGGATGCGACGACGGTGGAGTGCATCCTCCCGGACGGTGAAGCGCTGCCGCTCCAGCCGGTGGAGGGTGCGCACGGTCTCTTCGCAGCGTTCATCCCCCGCGCCACCATGCCGCTCCCTTATCGCCTGCGCTTCCGCTTCGCGGACGGCGCCGTGTGGGAGCGCGGCGATCCTTACCGCTTCCTTCCCACGGTGGGCGAGCTCGATCTGCACCTCTTCAACGAGGGGACGCACCGCCGGCTCTGGCGGATGATGGGTGCGCACGCACGAACGGTTGACGGCGAGCGCGGTACGTCGTTCGCCGTGTGGGCGCCCAACGCGCGGCGCGTGAGCGTGGTGGGAGACTTCAACGCCTGGGATGGGCGTCTCCTTCCGATGCGCTCGCTCGGCTCATCGGGAGTGTGGGAGCTCTTCGTGCCGGGAGTGGAGCCGGGGTCGCTGTACAAGTTCGAGCTTCTGACGCGCGAGCACTCGATCAGGGTGAAGACCGATCCTTACGCGCGCGCGATGGAAGTGCCGCCCGGCACCGCATCGCGCGTCGTCTCGCCAGACGATTATCGCTGGGGTGATGCCGCGTGGATCGAGGAGCGCGCGCAGCGCGACCCGGCGCGCGAGCCGATGGCGATCTACGAGCTGCACCTCGGCTCGTGGGCGCGCGTCCCCGAGGAGGGCGGCCGCTCGCTCACCTACCGGGAGATCGCACCCCGACTCGTGGAGCACGTGAAGCGGCTCGGCTTCACGCACGTGGAGCTGCTCCCGATCATGGAGCACCCGTTCGCGGGATCGTGGGGTTATCAGGTGACCGGCTACTACGCGCCGACCGCGCGCTACGGTACACCAGACGACTTCCGCTTTTTCGTGGACCACTGTCACCAGGCGGGGATCGGCGTGATCCTCGATTGGGTGCCCGCGCACTTCCCGAAGGACGACTTCGCGCTGCGCCGCTTCGACGGCACCGCGCTCTACGAGCACGAGGATCCGCGACTCGGCGAGCACCCCGACTGGGGGACGCTGATCTTCAACTACGGGCGCGCCGAAGTGCGCAACTTTCTTCTCGCGAACGCGCTCTACTGGCTCCTCGAGTTCCACGTGGACGGGCTGCGCGTGGACGCTGTGGCGTCGATGCTCTACCTCGATTACAGCCGCAAGGCGGGGGAGTGGCTCCGCAACCGCTACGGCGGCCGCGAGAACCTCGAGGCGGTGGACTTCCTGCGCATCATGAACGAGCAGGCCCACCAGGAAGCACCCGGTTGCATCACCGTGGCGGAGGAGTCGACCGCGTGGCCCGGCGTCACGACTCCCGTGTCGGAGGGTGGGCTCGGCTTCTCGTTCAAGTGGAACATGGGGTGGATGCACGACACCCTGCAGTACTTCTCGCTCGATCCCGTGTATCGCTCGCACCATCAGGGGCAGCTCACCTTCGCGATGATCTACGAGTACAGCGAGCGCTTCATCATGCCGCTCTCGCACGACGAGGTGGTGCACATGAAGCGCTCGCTTCTCGACAAGATGCCGGGCGATGTCTGGCAGAAGCTCGCGAATCTGCGGCTTCTCCTGTCGTACATGTACACGCGGCCGGGGAAGAAACTGCTCTTCATGGGGAGCGAGCTCGCGCCGTGGAACGAGTGGAACCACGACAGCAGCATCGACTGGCACCTGCGCGACGATCCACAGCACGCCGCCTTCGAGCGCTTCGTGGGGTGTCTCGGCGCGCTCTACCTGGAGCATCCGGCGCTCTGGCGGATGGACCACGAGCCACAGGGCTTCCAGTGGATAGACGCGGCCGACGTGCAGAACTCCGTCGTGTCGTACGTGCGGCGCGGGGGCGGCGAGCAGCTGGTGGTAGTCGCGAACCTCACCCCCGTTCCGCGCGAGCACTATCGCATCGGCGCGCCAGAGGCGGGGGAGTACTCGCGGATCTTTTCGAGCGACGATCCGCGCTTCGGCGGGAGCGGGCACAGTGGCGCCGATCTGGTGAGGGCCGATCCATCGCCCTTCCACGGTTATGCGCAGTCGGTGGAGCTCACCCTCCCGCCGCTCGGCATGCTCGTTCTCGCGCCGGTGAACAGGGGAGGGAAGACGCGCACGGCAGCGGACGAACGCGAGGGCGGGGCGAACAGCGGGGAGAGGAGCGCATAGCGCTGTCGCATGCCGCACGACACATCGCTGCGCGCGCTCGCCGAGCGACTCGGGATACTCGCGTCGTACATATCGCAGGACGGTAGCGAGCTTCGTTCGACATCGGACGAAACGCGCGTGGCTATACTCGCTGCCATGGGTTACGACGCGTCCAGCGAAGCACGCGCGCGAGCGGTGCTGGAGCAGCTGAGGGAGCGGGAGGCGGAGGGGGTGGCGGAGCCCGTGTGCGTGGTGCGGGAGACGGAGTTGCGCGAGTCGGAAGCGGGCGGGCTTCGGTTCCACGTGCCCGAGTCGCGGGGAGTGCGCGCCGGGGGGCGGGTGGAGTATGCGCTCTCGATCGAGAGCGAGGACGGGGGCGAGCGCGGTCCGTCGGGTGGTGGCGATGCGAGCCTGGCGAGGAGTGGCGCCGAGAGGCGGAGCGTGGCTGGCGGCGCGAGCGCGGGTAATCGCGGGGGCGCTGGAGTCGATCGCTCGGGTGTGACGGAGGTCGGCGAGGGCGGGTACTTCACGGTCGCTCTCGCGCCGCCACCGGCCCCGGGCTACTACGATCTGCGAATCACCATCTCCGCGCATGGCCGGAGAAGTGAAGCGCGGCAGCGGCTGATCGTCGCACCCGAACGGTGCGTGACTCCCGAGCGACGCGGCTTCGGGATCATCGCGAACCTCTATTCCGTGCGCGGCGCGCGCAGTTGGGGGGTGGGCGATCTGACCGACCTGGCGCTGCTGGCGCGGCGGAGCGGGGAGGTGGGAGCGGCATTCGTCGGCGTGAATCCGCTCTACGCTCTGCGCACCGTCGGTAGCGAAGTGTCCCCGTACAGCCCTGTGAGTCGGCTGTATCGGAATCCCGCATATCTCGATGTGGAGGCGGTCCCCGAGCTGGCGGAGTGCGAAGAGGCGCGGGCTCTTCTGGGGAGCGATGCGGTCCGCGCCGAACTGGCGCTGCTCCGAGCGAGCGACCGCGTGGAGTACGAGCGAAGAGCTCGGCTCGCTCGACCGATTCTCGCGGCTCTGCACCGCTGCTTCGTGCAAGGGGATGATCCGTATCCGGGCGGCGGGGCCGGAGCGGGTGCGGGCGGCGAAAAGCGCCGGCACGCGTACGAGGAGTACCGAAAGCGCGAGGGTCGCTCACTCGACGACTTTGCGGTCTTCACGGCGCTCGACGAGCACTTCGCACGGGCCAATAACGAGCCAGTTATGTGGCACCATTGGCCCAGCGCATTCCAGGATCCCGGATCTCCTGCTGTGGCTGAATTCGCCCGCGCCCACGAGCGGGAGGTGGACTTCCATCGTTGGCTCCAGTTCGAGCTCGACCGCCAGCTCGGTGCCGCCGCCGCCGCAGGCTCGGACGCGGGACTCGCGATAGGCCTCTACCAGGACCTCGCCGTGGCGAGCGCGCCCTACGGGAGCGATGTCTGGGCGAGGCGGTTGATCCATGCCAATGACGTCAGTATCGGCGCACCACCAGACGACTATTCTGCCACCGGGCAGAACTGGGGCCTTTCCCCGCTCGATCCCCACCGGCTCCGCGACGACGGCTATCGCTTCTGGACCGCGCTCGTTCGATCCGCGCTCCGCCACGCCGGCGCGATTCGCATCGACCACATACTCGGCATTTTCCGCCAGTTCTGGATCCCTGCCGGGATGAGCGGCGCCGACGGCGCGTATGTTCGATTCCCGACCCACGACCTCATGGGGATCCTCGCCCTCGAGAGCGCCAGGAATGGTGCGGTGATCGTGGGCGAAGACCTCGGTACCGTGCCGCCGGAGGTCCCCGGCACCCTGCGCCAGTGGGGGATCCTGGGAACGCGCGTCCTGCTCTTCGAGCGCGATCGCGATCGCACCTTCCGCCCCGCCGCCAGCTACGAACCACTCTCCCTCACCACCGCCGATACCCATGACCTCCCCACTCTGGCCGGATTCTGGGAGGGGAGCGATGTCAAACTGTCCACCCGGGTCGGGCGCATCGCCGACACCGACGCCGAGCGTGCGGCATTACGCTTACGTCAGGATGACCGGAGACTTCTGGCAGATCGACTGATCTCGGACCACGCGTGGGAGCCGACCGGCCACGCACCGGGGGAGGACAACGATCTCCGCGTGTCTGGCGATGAGCTCCACTCGCTCCCCGATACCACGGAGCTCGTAACCGCCGTCCACCGCTTCCTCTGTTCTACGCCAGCCGTTCTGGTCGGCATCTCGCTCGACGACCTCGCCGGCGAGACGGAACCCGTCAACCTCCCCGGCGTGAGCGCCGAGCACTTCGCGAGCTGGACGCGACGGATGCGCGAGCCGCTCGCGGCTCTCCTCGCGCGCGACGACCTCCTCCTGCCCGCCGGCTGCCGCGAACGTCGCTGACCCTCCCCAGGGGGAGAGAGCAGAAAGCAGAGAGCAGAAAGCAGAAAGCAGAAACTGCCTCGGGGGTGAGGGTTGTAAGTAAGAAGCCGTCATCCGCGCGATCTAGAGCCGTCATCCCCGCGATCTAGAGCCGTCATCCCCGCGGAAGCGGGGACCCATGTTCAGTCTGGCTAACATGGGTCCCCGCTTCCGCGGGGATGACGGTTGCTGGTGTGCCGTTCCTGCTTTCTGCTTTCTGCTCTCTGCTTTCTGCTTCCTCCCCTCCCCTCGCTTCCGGCGCCGGACAGCACTATGATTGGCCCCTCCGCCGCTACCGAGGGTAGCCTGAATGCGATTCCGCGTATGGTGTCTGTCGCTGCTGGTGCTTGCCGTGGTGCCACGGCCTGCGTCGGCGCAGGGTCTGCTAGACAAGCTCTCCGAGCTATTCATCTTCGGGCCGGGTGAAGACCCGCTCTTCCTCGCCGGCTCCGGCGACCCGAACAACCCGATTTCTCTACGCGTCCACGGGAGTCACTTCATCCCTTCCGCGGTCGGCAGCAACGGGACGATCATCGACTTCCTCAGTACGTCGATCACCACCAACGTCGCACAGATCCCGGTGAGCGCCACGAGCGGAGGCATCACCTTCCGCTTCGAGGGCGGCGTGCCGGTGCGCACGTCGCGGTCGGCCGGCCCGATCTTCGGCGAGCGCGCGCAGACGCTCGGACGCGGCCGGGTGCTCGCGGGGGCCAATCGCACGGGGATCTCATTCAGAACTCTTCGCGGAGTCGATCTCGACGACATCCGGCTCACCTTCACCCACGAAAACGTCGACTTCGCCGGCTGCGATTCCGTCGCCGGCGGCGACTGCACGCTCATGGGGGTGCCCAACGTCGAGAACGACGCCATCGACGTGAACCTCTCGCTCGACGTCGACCTCTCCGTCACTTCCTTCTATCTCACCTACGGTGTTCTCGACAAGTTGGACATCGGAGTAGTTCTCCCGGTCGTCCACACGAGCTTCCGCGGCGAGAGCCGCGCGCAGATCGTACCCTTCGGTGGGCCGCCGGTCTCGCACTTCTTCGGCGGCACGCCCGAGAATCCGGTGCTCACCGCGTCGCGCTTCGAGGAGGGATCGGCCACCGGTCTGGGTGACGTTGCGGTGCGCGTGAAGGTCAACGCGCGCGATCGCGAACCGGTGGCCGTCGCCTTCCTCGCTGACGCGCGCTTTCCCACCGGCAGCGAAGACGACCTGCTTGGCTCGGGGGACTTTGCCGCGCGCGGGCTCGGCATCATCTCGGCGCAGTTCGGCCAGTTCTCGCCGCACGCGAACGTGGGCTATCTCTATCGCGGCGGGTCGATGACCAACGACGCGGTTCTCGCGAACATCGGCTTCGACAACCTCCTCGCCCCGTGGGCGACGCTCGCGGCCGATCTCATCTCCGAGCTCCAGGTGGGAACGAGCAAGCTCCAGGTGCCGGGCACGGTCACTTACGATGCACCCTTCCATCGGACCGTGCAGCCGACCGACATCCCGAACATGCGCGACGACATAGTGGACGCTTCGCTCGGCGTGAAGCTCACCATGGCGTCGGGGCTCACGGTCATCGCGAACGGCGAGTGGCCGCTCAACCGCGGCGGCCTCCGCCCCAACGTGATCTGGACCGCGGGGCTCGAGTACAACTTCTGAGTCGCGCTATCTGATTCCGAGGTGCGCTATCTGATCGCGGTGAGCCGCCACGCGGCCGCGTCGCGCTGGAGCGAGGCGCGGAAGCTCACCGGCTGCTCCTCGAGCCGCCGCGTGCTGGTGTTCGCGTACCTGTAGGTGCCGGTGATGCGCGCTTCCGCGGTGGCGCCGGTAATCTCCAGTTGCGCGATCGCGAAACTCACCTTCACGTTCTGCACCGCGCTGAAGAACTGCTGCCAGTCGCGCTGCTGCGCGGCGGTGATCCCAGGGTAGAGCTTCCTGATCGCCGCGATGTCGCGCGCTTCTATCGCGTGGCCGTAGCTCTCGATCACGGCACCGATCGCCGCGCGCTGCTCGGCGAGCGATGGCGCGGCGGGTGCCGACTCGACGGGCGTCTTCACGGCGTTCGACGATCGCGCGGCCGCAGCCGCCGACTCGGTGGAGAGCGCGCTCTGCGCGGCGCGCGACCTCGCCGTGCGACCGGCGTCCGTCCACGCGCTGCTTGCGCTCACGAGCTGAGTCATTGCGTCGGTGACCCGGCCACCGGTGGCGGACGCTTCGGCAGCGCGCTCGAGCGAGTCACCCCGGAGAAGATCGGCTGGCGTGGCCCCGTCGCTAACCGCACGACTGCGTGCGTCGTGCGCCGCCGTTCGCAGCGATGCGAGCACGCTGTCCGTGCGCGGTGGCGCGGGAACCGGCACACGCGCCTGCGGCTCCGGCGCCACGCGCTGCGGAACGGCGCGACCGGTTGGCGTCGCAGCTCTCTTTCCCCCCGCCTCCTGCCGGGATGCCCGGGCGTCCTTCCCCACACCAGGTGTGGGGGCGGCTCCGCTCGCTTCCCTGTCGCCAGCGGGCGTCGTGGACGAGTCGGAACCTGCGGTCTCGGTTGGGGACGTCGCGCTCGGTAGCACCGAGTCCCCGCTCGCGGCAAGTCCGGAAGCCGCGCCCGTTGCACCGTTGGCCGCACCACCGGTCGCGGCAGTGGCCGGCCCTTGCTCCGGACGCGAAGAGGGTGGCCTCACGATCCAGAGCGTCGCGACCGTCGCGAGCACCGCGACGCCAGCCGCCATGATGCCGGCTCTCTTCCAGCTCGAGCCGTGGCTCACAGTCGCGGTTCCGCTCCTGTCCCCGTGTCCGCTCCCGCCCTCGACTGCCTGGCCGTACCCGGCGCTCCGTCCGGCTTGATGCTCGGCCGCCCGCGTCGCCGCCCTGGCGGCGCTCTGCCCGCTGAGGTGGCGACGCATCGCTGCACCGGTGTCATCCCAGATCGCATCGGTGAACTCGAGCGCGTTCGCGAAGCGTTCCGCCGGCTCCCGCGCCAGCGCGCGCTGCACCGCGAAGTCCACCGACTCCGGTACATCGTCGCGCACCATGCGGAGGATCGGCGCCGGATCGGTGAATCGCTTGGCGATCATCACCTCACCGTCCGGACCGGTGAAGGGTGGAATCCCGGCGAGCATCTCGTAAACGACGCAGCCGAGACTGAAGATGTCGCTGCGCCCGTCGAGATCGCGATCGCCGGCGGTCTGCTCCGGGCTCATGTACGCCGGCGTTCCGACGGCCACGCCACTGTCGGTCAGCGTTTCCCATCGCTCGCCGCCAGCCGCGTGCACGGCGCGCGCTATGCCGAAGTCAGCCACCATCGCGTGGTCGCCGGAGAGCAGGATGTTCTCCGGCTTGATGTCGCGATGGACGATCTCGTTGGAGTGCGCGTAGTACAGAGCGTCGGCCACTTCGCGCGCGATCCTGAGCGCGTCGCGCAGCGCGAGGCGCCGCTCGCGACGGATGCGATCGCGCAGCGAGTCGCCCGGCACGTACGGCATCACGTAGTAGAGCGTGTCGTCCGCTTCGCCCGAATCGTAGAGGGGGAGGATGTGCGGGTGCTGCAGACGGGCGACGAGCTTGATCTCGCGCAGGAAGCGCTCGGCGCCGAGCAGAGCGCCGAGCTCGGGTCGCAGCACCTTGACGGCCACGGCGCGATCGTGCTTGCGGTCGCGGCCGAGGTAGACCGAGGCCATCCCCCCGCGCGCGATCAAACGCTCGAGCGCGTATCGGTCTGCCAGATTCTCTCGAAGCCCAGTCGGGATCTCGCTCGACACCACCGTTCCTCACGCGCTGCCGCCGGTAGTATAGGGGAAGGGTGGGGGCGGGGCCAGGGGAGGAGGGGGAGAAAGCAGGAAGCAGGAAGCAGAAAGCAGGAAGCAGTGAACTACCTCGGGGGTAAGGGCTGCACGCAAAAAGCCGTCATCCCCGCGAAAGCTGGAACGCATCCACCGTCATCCCCGCGAAAGCGGGGACCCATGTTCTGTCTGGCTAACATGGGTCCCCGCTTTCGCGGGGATGACGGCTTCTTGGTGTGCCGTTACCTGCTTCCTGCTTCCTGCCTCCTTGCAGTTCCTGCTTTCTGCTCTCTGCTCTCTGCTTTCTTTTTTCTCCCCCTCCCCTACGGTCTCACACTGATCTTGAATCCGCCGTAGTACTTGGCCGTGTACGGGCCGTTGAGGTACATGTGCGGGTTGGGAGTGTCGAACTTGTGGTTGAGGAAAACCTGCGTGTAGTAGCGGCTGTTGCCCAGGTTCCGGCCGCCTACGAACGCGTCGAGGGTGAAGCGGTCGGCGAAGTCGTGGGCGAAGCCGATCTTGGCGTTGAGGAGCGAGAAGCCGGGTGCCCAGTGCGCATTGTCGTAGCTGATGGGCATGCCGTCGGTATCGTGATAGGTCACGTTCCCGTAGATCCCGGAGCGGAGTCTAGCGTCCACGCCGAGGTTGAAGACGTTGCGGGCGGTGCCCACGACGTCGTTGCCTGTGTAGTCCACGGTGTTGGCATCGTCGTTCTCGTCGCTCTGGAAGTCGGTGTACTCGAACTTCGAGTAGGTGTACGACGCGAATGGCTTGACGAGCGATACCACGCGTGACGGGTCATCGATGAGCGCGTAGCTGGCGCCGAGCTCGATCCCGCGATCGCGCTGGTCACCGGCGTTCACGGTATAGCTGTAGAGCACGCTGCCGTCGGTGTCGAACACTGCCTCGGACGACAGCTTGTCGCTCACATCCATCTGGAAGAGCGCGAGCGTGTACGCGAGCCGGTCGTCGAGGAAGCGTCCCTTGCTCCCGACCTCGTACTGCCACGCACGCTCGGGCTTCAGCCCCTCGTTCGTCTCGCCGGTGAAGGGGATCACCGCGTCGGACGAGGTGGGCGGCGTGTATCCCTCGCTCACGTTGGCGTAGAGCGAGAAGCCGGGGCTGAACATCTTGCGCAGCGCGAAGGTAGGAGTGACCACCGGGTCGTATACCTTGCGTCCCGACGCATCCTTGTGCGTGGGGTTGTCGCTCGTGGCCATGCGATCTTCGATCGAGTACTCGATGAAGTTCAAGCTGGCCCCCGCCGTGAGCGTGATGTCCGCGGGGAGCGAAGCGTCCCACTGGCTGAAGATGCTGTACTGCATGTTGGCGGTCTGGAGGTCGCTGCGCATCGCACCGAGCACGGCATCCTTCATCCCGTAGCCCCGCGCCGAGAGGTTGGTCTTCTCGAAGTCGATCCCCGTGGTGCCGCGAAGTGGGAGCGAGCTGTTGGCGAAGGTGGTGTTGAAGAGAAGACGCGCGCCGAAGGTCTGTCCCGACTTCGCATTGAGGCCGGCGGCGTACACGTCCTCGAGCGTGTTGCCCGTGTAGTAGACGGTCGCGACGTTCTCGAGCTGCTCGTTCCAGCGGTAACTGTCGGTCACACCCGCGCGGAAGCTCTCGATCTCGGAGCGCGCGTCGTTCGCTATGTAGCGGTCCTCACCCGTGTCGAGCTCCTGCGCGAACTGGGCGCTGTCCAGCTCACCGGCGCGGAGGTCGCGCGACTTGGCGTAGCCGAGATAGGTGGACACGCTCTGACGCTCGGAGGGACGGAAGTCGCCGAGGAAGGTGCCATAGTCCTTCTTCGAGTCGCTGTGGATGCGGTAGCTGTCGTATCCCTGGTGACCGTAGCTCAGCTGGACGGTGGAGTTGTCGGTGACGTTGGAGAGATGCGTGTCCGACCGGAGCAGGCCGTCCTCGCCAGCGGTGATCCCCTGGCTGATGGTGACGCCAGGGAGCTGGGGGCGCGCGGTGTAGAAGTGCACCACGCCTCCGATCCCCGCACCGTACAGGCTCGTGGACGGGCCGCGGATCACGTCCACTCGTCCGAGGTTGGCGAAGTCGATGTCGTCGAGGATGGTCTGGCCTTCGGCATCGGTGATCGGGATGCCGTTGATGTAAGCCTTGTATCCCGTGCCGACGAAGTTGCCGGCATCGCCAGTGTTGCTGTAGCCGCGGATGCGGATCGTCTGTCCGCCGGACATGCTGCGCCGCTGCATGTAGATCCCCGGCGTGAGGTTGATCGCATCCTGGAGGAAGAGACCGACGCTCCGCTGTAGCTCCTGCGGCTGCAACGTGGTAGTGGCGGCAGGCCGCTCCACGGAGGGGCGCTGGGCGGTACCCACGACGTTCACGCCGCCGAGCATCTGCGCGCCGGGTACGAGCGCCACGTGCATGCGCCGATCGCAGCTCGAGACCTTGCGGTAGGCGGTCTCGTAGCCGCTCTTCCGGAACGAGAGAGTGGTGGCGCCGGTGCAGGGAAGGGAAAACTCACCGGTTGCGTTGGTGTAGGCAGCGCTCTGTCCGCCGGAGTCCGACACTGCCACATCGGCCAGGCGAGCGCCGGTGTTGGCATCTGACACGGCGCCCCGCAACTGCGCATGCAGCGAGGCGCTCGCGCCGAACGAGAGTAGCATCGGAATGACGAGCGTGAGCGGATGTTTCATGGCCTGTGGGGGCTGCGAGGGGGAAGGGGATGCCCGGTCGCGCGAGCACGCCATGCGGCTCCGTGGGCGGTGTACTGGCTCCGGATAAAGTATATGGGAGCCGTACGGTCGGTCGATGCCTCCCCCTTACGTAACCAGCCGCCCGTTTGTTGAACGGCCGTCGCGGTTGCGTCCTGCATACTCCACGGTAGTCATCCCCGCGCAAGCGGGGACCCATGTCCGGCTGTGCAACATGGGTCCCCGCTTTCGCGGGGATGACGGCTGTGGGTGTGCAGTTCCTGTTTCCCGTTCCCTGTCTCCTGCAGTTCCCTGCTTCCTGCTTCCTGCTTCCTGCTTTCTCTCCCTCCCCGCCTTGACCAGCGACGCGCGGCGCGCAACACTGGACACATGCTTCACACTGCCGTGTCGCTCGCTCATGCATCGAGAACTCTCTCGATCTGCTGCATCACGCTCGCCATGCGGAGCAGCGCGCCCGACGGGCGCGCTGCTCCGGCCGGCGCCATGGCAACCATCGCGGCGCGCAGTTCACTGGCTCTCGCCGAAGAGCACGACTGGCCGACCTTCGGATGGGATGTTGCGCGCTCGAGCGCGCCCGATGTGCCGACCGGCATCGATGCGCGGAATGTCGGGTCGCTGGTACGTCAGCAGGTGGATCTGGAGGGGATCGTGGATGCGTCGGTGATCTATCTGCACGACGTGCGAGTGAAGGGCGCGTCGCACGATGCGTTCTTCATGACCACCACGTATGGAAAGACGATCGCCGTGGACGCCGCCGACGGTGCGATCCTCTGGACGTACACTCCACCCGGCTTCGACGGCTGGGAGGGGACGTCGCAGATCACCAACTCGACTCCCGTCGCCGATCCCGGACGCGAGTTCATCTACGCGGCGTCTCCCGATGGTCAGATCCAGAGGCTCGCCATCGAAGACGGCCGCGCGGCGTGGCGCACCGCTATCACGCTCCTGCCGACGCGCGAGAAGATCGCATCGCCGCTCGGCTACTGGCACGGCCGCGTGATCGCCACCACCGGCGGATACATCGGCGACGCGCCCCCCTACCAGGGACACGTAGCGATCATCGATGGCGAGAGCGGGCGCCTGCTGCACCTGTGGAACTCGCTCTGCAGCGATCGCAAGGGACTCATCGCGCCGGAGAGCTGCCCCGAGAGCGGCTCCGCCATCTGGGGCCGCGCGGGCGCGGTGATCGATTCCACCACGGGCAACATCTTCGTCGCCACCGGCGACGGCAGGTGGGATGGCCGCACCTATTGGGGCGACGCCACTCTGCAGCTCGACTCCAACGCCACCGAGCTGCTTGGAAACTACACGCCGCCCAACACCGACGAGCTGGACGCGCGCGATCAGGATGTAGGCTCGACTTCACCCGTGCTGCTCGGCAACGGCTTCATCGCGCAGGGAGGAAAGGATGAGAGAATCCGTCTGCTCAGCGAGGATCTCATGCGCGGTCCCGTGCCGCACCGCCAGCCGCCGCTGCAGGAGGTGCCCACCCCGTCCGGCGCGCGACTGTTCACGGCACCGGCGGTGCTGCGCACCGGAAACGCCACCTGGCTCTTCGCCGCCGATAACGGCGGCACCTCCGCGTGGACGCTGCGCGATGGCAAGCTGCACATGATGTGGGGAAACTCGAGCGGAGGAACGAGCCCCGTGGTCGCGGGCGGCCTCCTATTCGTCTACGACCCCGGCGGCGACCTCCGCGTGTACGATGCCACGTCCGGCAAACAGCTCACGAAGCTCGACGCCGGCGGCGGTCACTGGAACAGCCCGATCGTCGTCGACGGCATGATCGTCCTCCCCGAAGGAGGATCGAGAAGAGGGAGGAGTGGTGGGGGGACGCTGGATATTTGGAGGGTGAGGGGGTGAGGGGTGAAAAGCAGGGTTCAGAACTACGGGGTTCAGGGTTAAGGAACTGCAAGGAAACAGGAGACAG
Source organism: Gemmatimonadaceae bacterium (assembly GCA_035688075.1). Lineage (GTDB taxonomy): Bacteria > Gemmatimonadota > Gemmatimonadetes > Gemmatimonadales > Gemmatimonadaceae > JADGGM01. The sequence continues at coordinate 28,019 of DASSNL010000036.1, read as the reverse complement.
GAAGCAGGAAACAGTAAACTGCCTCGGGGGTGAGGGCTCTCTCCCCACGAGCCGGTACCTGTTCCCTGTCTCCTGTCTCCTGCGTTTGGCAGTTCCTGAACCCTGAACCCTGCCTCCTGAACCCTCTCACATCACTCCCAACCACTCTCCCCCCGTCCCTCCCCACCCTGGGAAGATCGCATCGATGCGGGCGGCGCCGAGTTGTTTGGTGATGACTTCGGAGAAGACGGTGCGGAAGTCGGTGGTGAGGGCGAGGTCGCGGCCCTCGTTGAGTTGCTCGGGCTCGAGGCCGGGCCAGCGGCCGTAGACCTTTCCGCCGTGCACGCTGCCGCCGATCACGAAGAGAGCGCTGGCGTGACCGTGGTCGGTGCCGCCGTTTCCGTTCTGGCGCGCGGTACGACCGAACTCCGACATCGTCATGATCGTGACGTCGGCCATCCGGTCGCCGAGGTCGGTGACGAGCGCGCCGATCGAGCGGGCGAAATCGCCGAGCCGGAGGGCGAGCTGTCCCGACGATCCGCCCTGGTTGACGTGCGTGTCCCAGCCGCCCACGTCGGCGAAGGCAATCTCGAGTCCGACGTCGGCCTTGATGAGTTGCGCGATCTGCTGTAGGTGCCGACCGAAGGGAGAACGTGGATAGTCGGCGCCGTTCTCGCTCCGGTACCGCGAAGGGTTCGCGGCGCGCAGCACGCGCATCGCTTCCACCATCTCGCTCCCGGCCGCGTGCACGATGTCGGCCGCGCCGGTGTAGTAGAGCGCCTCGATCTCCTCCGCCTGCGATCCGCTGCTGCGGATGGTGAAGTCGTTCAGGTCGTTCATGGCGATGCTCGGTGCCGGACCCTCGAGGATGAGCGGCGTCTGCGGGGTCATCGACACGGCGCGGAATGCCGACGGACGCTCTGGTGCGTCGCACTCCTCGCACGTTCCCCGCGTCGCCAGATATCTGTTGAGCCAACCGCCTACGGTCCCCTTACGATCGGGTGTGCCGCTCTCCATGTACTGCTGCGCGTCGAAGTGCGAGCGCGTGCTGCTCGGGCTACCGACCGCGTGCACCGGCGCGAGCATCCCGCGCCGCCAGAGATCGTGGAAGGGAGCGAGCGACGGGTGCAGCCCGAAGAAGCCGTCGAGATCGATCGCGCCCCCCGCGCCAGCGCCGCGCCCCGGACGCGGAATGGCGATCGTGGGACGCATCCGGTAGTACGCCTCTTCACCGTGCGGCACTACCACGTTGAGCGCATCCGCCGCGCCGCGCTGGAAGAGGCAGATGAGCACCTTGCCTCGCTTGTTGCCGTATCGCGCTGCTCCCTTCAGCAGATCCTGCGCGTACACGCTCCGCCTGAGGAACGCGGGCGACAGCCCCATCGTCACCAGCGCCATCGCGCCGGACTTCATGAAGACTCGACGATTCATGTTCATCTCCTGGAGGTCATCTCCTCTGGAACTCCGGCGCACCGAGGGCGAGGCCGAGGATCTGCCTCAGGCCGGCCGGGCCTGAGGCCGGCGCCCGGCGGCGCACTCGAGCGTTCGACGGGCGCATGGGCGGCAACGTCGGGAAACCCGTCGCCCCACTCATCGCTCCGTCGGGCGCAGTAACATCATCGTCGAACGAAACCAGAACGTCGGCGCTGTCCGCGTACTTCGAGAGCATCGGGTTCTCACCCGATACGAGCACCCGCCGCGTAGCGGGCGATACCTCTCCGCCGAGGATCATCGTGATCACGGCGTCCACCTGCCGCTCGCGGTCGAGCGCGGCGAGCGAGTCGGTGTACGGCCAGGTCGCGAGCGACGCGCCGGGGATCCGACCATCGGCGAGGGCGAGCCCGAAGTTGATCCTGTTGAGGATTGCTCCGGTGTTCATCCAGGCGTCGCCGTGGTCGGGCCAGCCATCGGGCGTCTGCCGCCCGAAGATCGGCTGACCGAGCCGCCCCACGATCGCGGCGGTGCGATGAGTGGTGTCCGGCACCGCGTCCATCGCGCGCAGTGCGCTCGCCACGAGCTCGAATGGCGTCTTCACCTTCGCGCGATACGCGGCGCGACTGAAGAACTCGGGGCTGGTGGCAATCATCCGAATCATCTCGCGGATGTCGCCGTCGGTGCGCATGTAGGTCTGCGCCACGCGCTCCACCAGTGCGGCGGGCGCGGAGTCCGAGACGAAGTGCACCACCAGCTTTCTGGCGACGAAGTGTGCGGTGGCCGGGCTGGAAGCGAGGATGTCGAGCACCTCCTCGCCATCTTCGATGCCGCGACCCGCGGCGAGCCGGTGGCCGAGCACCACCTTCTCGCCGGCGTCGTGGATGGCCGGACGGAAGATGAAGGAGCCGTCGCGCGGATCTATCGTCCAGCCGGTGAAGGCGCGTGCCACCTCGATCACGTCGTTCTGCGTGTAGCCGCCGTCGACGCCGAGCGTGTGCAGCTCCATCAGCTCGCGTCCGTAGTTCTCGTTGAGGCCGTTCCTGCGCTGCGGTCGCCGCGCCGTGGGCGATCGCGTGGCGGGAGTCGCTCGCCGCGCGCGGCGCGTGCCCGCCGGTTCGGCTCCAGGTGGCAGCCTGCGAGGTGTGGCGGGCGCCCCGGCCGTCGGCGGCATCGTGCGGGGTGTCGCGGGGCCGCGTACGCCAGGCACTCTGCGCCGCGTACGATCGGCTACCAGCGTGGGACGGCTGCTGTCGGCGGCGCTGCGCCAGTTGTCGAGGTAGTAGAGCATCGCCGGGCTCTTCGCCACGGCGCCGAGCAGGTCGCGGAACTTCCCGAGCGCGTGCGGACGTATGGCGTCACGCTCGTAGTCGGCGACGAAGAATCGTGTCAGCCCCTTGCCGGCGAACACCGAGAAGTGATTCTCCCAGAAGTCCACCATCACTTCCTGGAGCTGCCGCTCGCTGCTCACGGCGCGCGCGAGCTTCGCCGACTGCAACTCCGTGGTCGCTGCGCGCACGCGCCGCGCGGCCTCGAGCGCGTTCGGATCGCGCAGGACCCGCTCCCGCAGCGTCTCGCGCGTGGCGGCCCCGCTCCCTCCGTTCGCTTCCTTCGATCGCGGGTTCACGGTACCGGAGGACCCGCGCTCTGCCGCGCGCCGCCGTGCCTCGCGCAGCTCGCGGAACGACTTCATCAGCTCCGAAGTGGGCTCATGGAGCATCTCGTAGCTCGCCATCATCCGATCTGTCGCGCGATCATCGATGCGCTCCGGATGCAGCTGCAACGCTATCCAGCGGTCCACGCCCATGGCGCGCACGCGTGCGGCGTCGCCCGGCCGTCCGCCGAAGGCGAAGCGATCGAGCACCTGCTGTACCTGCTGGTCGGGGAGAAGCTCCCGTTGCGGCGGAAGCACCGACCCAACGCCCGACGCCGAGCCCTGTGCGATGGTGATCCCGCACGCGGCGAGGACGAGCGTCGCGATCGCTCCCGTGGCTGCAACGCCGATTCTCCGGTTCATCCGGTTCCTGCCCATGCGTTTCCTCCGTGACGAGTAACGTCGCGGGCTCTGCGATCGCGGCCCGCATGGGTAGACGAGCCAACCGCTGGCGGCGTTAACGCTTCCGCTGAGCTGGCGACTCCACACTGTTTTCCATAGCTTCGAGGCCTACCTCTCTGGAGGTCAGGTTGGCGACGGACGACCCCTCGGGGGCCGGGCCACCGCGGCGAGGATCACGGCGGGACGCCATGGATGACGACGTCGCTACCCTGGCTGCGACGCTGGCGGGGCAGTATCGCATCGAGCGCGAGCTGGGGCGAGGCGGGATGTCGGCGGTCTACCTCGCGCACGATCTCCGCCACGATCGCTCCGTGGCGCTCAAGCTTCTGCGAGCGGAGCTCGCGGAGCAGATCGGGCCAGAGCGCTTCCAGCGCGAGATCCGGCTTGCCGCGCGCCTCCAGCACCCGCACATCCTCACCATGCTCGATTCGGGGGTTGCACCATCGCGTCGCCTCTCGCCGTGGCGGGGAGCAGCCACTAACCCGGGCATCTTTTGGTTCACGATGCCTTACGTGGAAGGCGAGTCGCTTCGCGACCGGCTGGAGCGGGAGAAGCAGCTCCCCGTAGATGATGCGCTGCGCATCGCTCGCGAGGTTGCGCAGGGGCTCGAGTATGCCCACCGGCACGGCGTCGTCCATCGCGACATCAAGCCGGAGAACATTCTCCTGAGTGAGGATGGCAGCACGCTGCTGGCGGATTTCGGCATCGCGTGCTCGGTCGAGCCGGACACGCAAGAGCTGCGGATCACCGATAGCGGCTTCGCGCTCGGAACTCCGGTCTACATGAGCCCCGAACAGGCCGCCGGCGAGCGCGATGTCGACGCACGAACTGACATCTACAGTCTGGGCGTCGTACTGTACGAGCTTCTCGCCGGCAAACCGCCTTTCACCGGACCAACTCCGCAATCCGTCATCGCTCAACGCTTCAGCACGGATGTCCCTCGCCTTCGGCGCGCCAGAGGGAGCATCCCGGAGGAGGTGGAGCGGATGGTGGCCAGAGCCATGGCTGTAGTTCCCACCGACCGCTGGAGCGACGCGGCCAGCTTCGCGCGCGCGCTTAGCCAGAGTGAGCTCGCCATGGCTTCGGCGGAGACCAGGACGCCGGCGCCGTGGCTCCGGCTCCGTCCTGTTCACGCGGCGCTCCTGCTTGCGCTTCTGAGCGCGGCGGCGATCGGAGCGTATCTGCTACGCGAGGCCGATCACGACGAGACATCGGTGGTGTCCGCAGCGAACGTGCGCCGCCTCGCCGTGCTCCCCTTCGACAACCTCGGAGATACCTCCGACGCCTACTTCGCCGAGGGCCTCACCGATGCCGTGCGAGGGGAGCTGACGGCCATCCCCGGCCTCCACGTCGTCGCATCGGGTAGCTCGCAGCAGTACCGCGGGACCAGGAAATCACCGCGGGAGATCGGCCGCGAGTTGAACGTGGACTACCTGCTGGTAGGCAGCGTGCGGTGGGAGAAGGTGCCCGGCGGCACGAGCCGCGTGCGCGTGACTCCGGAGCTCGTTCAGGTCTCCGACGGTTCGGCGAAATGGGACCAGTCGTTCGATGCGGCGTTGACCGACGTGTTCCAGGTACAGAGCGAGATCGCTTCGCGTGTAGCGCAGCGTCTGAACATCGCACTGGAGGAAAGGGTCCAGCAGCGGCTGGCGCGGCATCCGACCGCGAGCGTGGCGGCCTACGATGCGTACCTGCGCGGCGAGGCCATCTCTCGCGGACTCTCGGCGGTGGATGCCGCCACCTTGGGTCGCGCGGCCGTCTACTACGAGCAGGCAACCGCTCTCGACTCCGGATTCGTGGAGGCGTGGGCGCGTCTCGCCGAAGCCAGGGCCGGCGCCTACTACGCCGGGGTCCCCACGGCGGAGGGTAGGGAGGAGGCGAGGAGCGCGGCGCAACGCGCGCTCTCGATGGCACCGGATCGTCCGGAAGGACACGTCGCGCTCGGCATGTACTACTCACGCGTGGAGCGCGATTTCACGAGGGCGGCCGCGGAGCTCACCACCGGATTGCAGCTCTCACCGAACGATGCCGACCTGTTGACTCTGAAGGGCGTGAACGAGGAGTTCCGAGGGCAATGGGACTCGGCACTCGTGCACCTCGAGCGAGCCACCTCGCTCGATCCGCGATCGCCTGGCCGCGCCCGGCTGCTGGGCTACCTTCTGCTCCGGCTCCATCGCTACGATGATGCCGCACTCGCGCTCGAGCGCGGCACCGCGATCGACCCCAACGACCTCGATCTCGTGGAAGATCGCGCGATGGTGGAGCTGGCGCGCGGCGACCTGGCGCGCGCACGATCCGTACTGCGAGCTGTGCCATCTTCCGTCGACCCGGCCGATCTGGCGGCCCACGTGGCCACCTACTGGGATCTCTACTGGGTGCTGGACGATGTACAGCAACGGCTCCTGCTACGACTCGGGCCTTCGTCCTTCGGCGGCAATCGTGGCGACTGGGCGCTGGCGCTGGCTCAGGCGCACTGGTTACGAGGCGATTCCGACTTCGCGCGTAGCTTTGCCGACACGGCGAGAGCCGACTTCGAGCATCAACTCGCCACTGCCAGCGATGACGCGCTCGTGCACGCATTGTACGGGCTGTCACTGGCATACCTTGGACGTGAGCGCGAGGCGATCGAGGAGGGGGAGCGAGCGGTAGCCATCACTCCTGTCTCGAGGGACGCCTACACCGGCCCCTATCTCGCGCACGTGCTCGTGCGCATCTACCTTCTCGGCGGCGCGTACGAAAAAGCGCTGGATGTGCTCGAGCCCCTTCTACAGACGCCGTACCAACTCTCGCCTGGCTGGCTGCGCGTAGATCCCACTTTCACTGCACTGCATGGCAATCCCAGATTCGAGCGGCTCGCTGGCAGCGAGCGCTGAAGCGACCGTCGCGCCCGAGCGACGCTCACTCCTCCGCGTGCTCGGCACGGTGTTCGGCCTCGCGATGGTGGTGGGCGCCACGGTGGGCGGCGGCATCCTGCGTACGCCGGGCGAGATCGCGGCAGCGCTGCCGGTGCCGGCGCTCTTCATGGCCGTCTGGATCTTCGGCGGAGTCGTCACGCTCCTCGGCGCCAACAGCTTCTCCGAGCTGGGCGCGATGATCCCGAGCGCGGGCGGGCCCTACGTATATGCGAGACGCGCCTTCGGCGACGGCGCCGGTTTCTTCGTCGGCTACGCCGACTGGATCAACTGGTGCCTCGGCCCGGTGGTGCTGGTACTCATCGTGGGCGAGTACATGGGCGGGCTCTTCCCTGCGCTCGCGCCGCACGCGATGCTCGTGGACTTCGTCACGCTCGGCATACTGGCGACGCTGCAGTGGATCGGCGTCCGCTCCGGCGGGCGGACGCAGGAGATCACCACCGCCCTCAAGGCGCTTGCGATGATCGCGCTCGTGATCGCCGCGTTCGTCCTCCCGCACGCCGAGCTCACAGCGCCGGCAACGAGCGCGCCGCACGGCGCCGATCTGCTCCTCGCGTTCGGCGTCGCGATGCAGGGAGTGATCTTCACCTACGACGCGTATTACTCCGTCGTCTACTGCAGTGAAGACATGCGCGACCCCGGCCGCAGCATCCCACGGGCGATGTTCCGCGGCGTATGGGTCGTCATCGCGATCTATCTGATGGTCAATCTCGCCTATCTGACCGTCGTGCCCGTCGAACGGATGGCTGGGGATCCGTTCGTGGCAGCCACGATGGCAACGGCGGTCTTCGGTCCCAGGGGCGACACCATCATCCGGGTGATGATGATCGTCTCGGTACTCGGCGCCATGAACGCGCAGATGATGGCCATGCCCCGCATCCTTCTTGCAATGAGCCGCGACGGACTCTTCCCGCGGCAGGCCACCAGGATCAACGCCGGCGGCACTCCTACGGTAGCGTTGGGTCTCAGTCTTCTGGTGGTGGTCGCCTTTCTACTGTCTGGCTCGTTCACCGCGGTTCTCGCGCTCGACGCGATTCTCATAGTGACACTCTACGCCTTCTCCTTCGCAACTCTCTTCGTGCTCCGCTGGCGCGAGCCGGACACTCCGCGCCCCTTCAGAGCGTGGGGCTACCCGCTGGTCCCCGCTCTGACGCTGCTGATAGCGCTCGCGCTCATCGCCGCCATGTCCGCCAGCGACTGGCGCAGCGCCCTTCTTGTCCTCGCTCTCCTGCTGGCCAGCTGGCCCGCGTCGAGAGCGGTGCGGCGAATAATGAAAAGGGGCTGAACGGGATGAGGCGTCCGCTGCGCGCGACGTACCGGCTGCAGCTCGGTACGGAGCTCACCTTCGAGCGCGCACGCGGGATAGTGCCGTACCTCGCTCGTCTGGGGATCTCGCACGTCTACCTGTCACCGGTGCTCCGCTCGCGAACCGGGAGCGAGCACGGCTACGACGTGGTGGACCCCACACGCGTCGCGCCGACGCTGGGATCCCGATCGGACTGGGATGCTCTCGTAGCGACGCTCCACGAGCACGGGATGGGAATTCTCCTCGACATCGTACCAAACCACATGGGCGTGGGAAGCGAGAACCCGTACTGGGATGATCTGTTCGCCAACGGGCCGGCCTCGCGCTACGCGGCATGGTTCGACATCGACTGGGCGGAGGAACGGCTGGGCGTGCGCGGCAGGGTGCTCGTTCCGATACTCGGCGACGACCTCGATGCGATAATCGCGCGCGACCAGATCACGGTCTACACGGCCGGCGGCAGGCTGCGGGTGCGCTACTTCGAGCATTCCTTCCCACTCGACCCAGTCACCATTCCGCGGGTCCTGATGCCTGCGCTGGAGTCGTTGCGCGCCGCTGCCCCGGCAGGCGACCCGGATGTACTCGAGCTGGGGGAAGTGCTCGAGGAGCTACTCATCCTTCCGCCCCGGCTGACCCGGAGCTCGGAGCGCCTGGCGGAGCGGCGCAGGCGGGGACCAGCGGCGCTCGCGAAGCTTCGTGCGCTGTACGCCCGTTCCGAGGCCGTGCGCGGCGCGGTGGAGCGCGCCGCACGCGACTTCGGGGAGGGCAACACCGGACACGTGCGGCTCGCCAACCTCCTCGCCGCACAAGTATACGCTCTGGTTCACTGGCGCCGCGCGGCCCACGAGATCAACTACCGCCGATTCTTCGACATCAATGAACTGGTCGCGCTGCGCGTGGGTGATCCCGAAGTCTTCGAGGCGACCCACGAGCTCGTACTTCAGTGGGTGCGCGACGGGAGCGTGGACGCGCTCCGCGTGGATCATGTGGACGGTCTCTACGACCCGCGCGCATACCTCGATCGGCTGCGCAGCTCCGTGCGCGCGGCCGTCGCGCACGGCTCCACCTACGGTTCCGCATCGCCGAACGACGAGCGGGATCGCATGGCACCGGACGGCGCGGAGTCCGACAATCCAGAGCGGACGACGCGCGTCCCGATATTCGTAGAGAAGATCCTTACCGGCGATGAGCGTCTACCGGGCGACTGGCCGGTGGACGGCACCACCGGCTACGAATTTCTCGCGGATCTAGATGCAATCTTCATCGATCCCACCGGCCGCGATCTGATCGAGGAGCGCTATCGCCGGCTGCTGCGCCTGAGCCGGCACGCGCCCGCCTTCGATGGTGTGGCGCGCCGCTCGAAAGCGTTGGTGCTGCGCACATCACTCGCCGCGGATGTGCGTCGGCTGGGGCGCCTGCTCGCGCCGATCGCCGCGCGCGATCCAGCCGCTGCCGGGCTCCGCCGGCCGAAGCTGCGCGAGGCGATCGTCCAGTTGATCGCCGCGCTCCCGGTGTATCGCACCTACATGGCATCTGGCGAGCCCGCGAGCGCGGCAGACAGGAGCATCGTCGAAGACGCCCTCGCGCGTGCCGCAACGGCGACCGCCGACGACGGACGGGCGCTGCGACTCCTCGAGCGAATCTTCCTTTCCGGTGATGAGTATCTGCCGTCGCGCTCTCCGGAAGAGCTTGGAGAGTGCGATCTCTTCGTGCATCGCTTCCAGCAGGTGAGTGGACCCGCGGCCGCCAAGGGCGTGGAAGACACGGCGCTCTACAGGTACACGCCGCTCCTATCGCTCTGCGAGGTGGGGTCCTCACCCGACCGCCCGCTCGCGAACGCGGTAGACCGGCTTCACGAGGCGAACGCCGAGCGCCTGGCACGGTGGCCCCTCACGCTCGACTGCACCAGCACGCACGATACCAAGCGGAGCGCCGACGTGCGCTCCCGCATCGCCGTGCTCTCGGAGCTGCCCGGCGAATGGTTCGCGGCGGTGGAGCGCTGGAGGCGCGAGATGAGCCACGCGCGCGGCCGCGATCACGGTCGCCCCGCGCCCGATGCGCAGACGGAGTACCTGCTCTTCCAGACTCTCGTTGGAATGTGGCCGCTCGGCAAAGTGGGCCCCTCGCTTCGCGCCGAGCTGCGGGAGCGCGTGGAGCAGTACGTCGTGAAGGCCGCTCGCGAGGCCAAGGCGCGCACGTCGTGGACCGATCCCGATGCCGGCTTCGAGGAGGCGCTCGCCCACTATGTAGAAGCACTCTTCGCCGGCCAGTCGGGTACCCTCGAGGACATCGAGCATTTCGCGCGGCGCATCGAGAGGCCCGGGATCTGGAACGCGCTCGCCCGCACGCTCGTCCATTGCACCGCCCCGGGCACACCGGACATCTACCAGGGCGACGAGCTGTGGAGCTTCGCGCTCGTGGATCCCGACAACCGCCGCCCGGTGGATTTCTCCACGCGCGATGCGCTACTCTCCTCGCTCGAGCGCGAACCTCCATCGATCTCGGATCTCGTCGCCAACCCGGAGGACGGTCGACTCAAGCTCCACGTGATCCATAGCGCGCTCCGCTGCCGCCACGAGCACCCGTCGCTCTTCACCGCCGGCGAATACCACGCGCTACGGGCAACCGCCGCTACGCTCTCCCACGCCCCATACGCCCGTCCCGATCCCGACGCCCTCCAACCCGTCGCACAGGTGAGCGATCCCTCCCGCCACGTTTTCGCCTTCGCCCGCCACTCGCCGCATGTCACCGCTATCGCCGTAGTGCCCCGCCTCACGCTGACGCTCGGCGACATCGCTCCCATCGGCCGCGCCGCCTGGCGCGACACCCGAATCGCCCTTCCCCCCTCCCTTCAGCGACCCCTCTGGCGTCGCACGATCGCCCAAGGCGATCTCGAAGCCCCCGACGGCGTGCTCCTCCTCTCCGATATCCTCGCCGAGTCACCGGTGGAGTTGTTGGTGGGGAGGTAAGGGGAGAAAGCAGAAAGCAGTGACTGCAAGGGTTCAGGAGGCAGGGTTCAGGGTTCAGGTACCACCTCGGAGTAGAGATCTTTCCGCCCGAGGCAGTCACTGAACCCTGAACCCTGTAGTTCTGAACCCTCAGGTTCTCACTGCTTTCTGCTTTCTCTCCCCCCTTTCTCTTCACCCCCTCCCCCTACTCCCACTAGATTTCCACCTCCCCCCACGAGGGCCCGGCCGGGCTCTTGCCGAAGAAGTCGTTCCTTCCGGCGTCAGCCGTTTTCCACGATACACCCATCGATCAGAGCATGCTCGACGAGACCAAATCGAGAGTCGCGTACTTTTCCATGGAGATCTGCCTCGAGCAGGCGATCCCTACATATAGCGGCGGGCTCGGCGTTCTGGCCGGCGATACGATCCGCTCCGCCGCCGATCTCGGTGTGCCGATGTCCGCCGTGACACTGGTTCACCGCAAGGGCTACTTCCGCCAGCATCTGGACGGGAATGGGAATCAGAGCGAGGAGCCGGAGCCCTGGCGTCCCGAGGATGTGCTCGAGCTGGTTCCCGAGAAGGTCATCGTCAACATCGAAGGACGCGAAGTGGTGGTGCGGGCGTGGCGCTACCCCGTGGTCGGCGTCGAAGGTCACACGGTGCCGGTTTATCTGCTGGACACCGACCTCCCCGAGAACTCCGAGTGGGATCGCACGCTCACCGACTTCCTGTACGGCGGTGATTCACGCTATCGCCTCTGCCAGGAAGTCGTGCTCGGCATGGGCGGCGCCGAGCTGATACGCACGCTCGATGGCGACGCGAGAACCCAGTTTCACATCAACGAAGGGCACGCGGCGCTCCTCACGCTCACGCTCCTCGAGCGGCAAGTCACCGCGAGCGGCCACACGGTGCCGAGCGACGTCGATGTGGACGCGGTACGTGCGCAGTGCATCTTCACCACGCACACGCCCGTGCCCGCGGGGCACGATCGCTTCCCCGAGTCGCTCGTGCGCACCGTGCTCGGCGACGCGCGCGCCGCGCTCCTCGCGGCGAGCGGCTGTTGCACCGGCACCGGCGACTCGTGGCTCAACATGACGCGTCTCGCGCTCCGCTTCTCGCATTACGCCAACGGTGTGGCGATGCGGCACGGCGAAGTGTCACGCGAGATGTTCCCCGACTACGAGATTCACGCGATCACCAACGGCGTGCACGCGCTGACGTGGACGTCGCCCCCTTTCCGCGAGCTCTTCGACAAGCACGCGCCCGACTGGCGCAAGGACAACCTCTACCTGCGCTACGCCGTCGGCATCCCGCTCGAGGAGATCCGCGCCGCGCACGCGCGCGCCAAAGGTGCGCTGCTCGACGAGGTAGCGCGTCGCACGGGGACGAAGCTCGATCCCGCAGTGATGACCATCGGCTTCGCGCGCCGCGCGACTCCGTACAAACGCGCCGATCTCGTCTTCACCGACATCGACCGGCTCCGCGCGATCTCGAAGAAAGTGGGCGCGCTCCAGATAGTGTTCGCCGGCAAGGCGCACCCGCGCGACGAGGGAGGGAAGGAGCTCATCCGCCACATCTTCCGAGCCGCGCACGAGCTCGATGGTGCGCTGCGCGTGGTCTACCTCGAGAACTACGAGATGGACCTCGGTGCGCTCCTCACCTCGGGTGTGGACCTCTGGCTGAACAACCCGATGAAGCCGCTCGAAGCCTCGGGCACGAGCGGGATGAAAGCCGCGATCAACGGCGTCCCCTCGCTGAGCGTCCTCGATGGCTGGTGGGTCGAAGGCCACGTGGAGGGCGTCACCGGCTGGTCGATCGGCGACTCCGATGCCGCCGACTCGAACTCCGTCGCCGAGGCCGATGACCTCTACACGAAGCTCGAGCGCACGATCGTCCCCCTCTTCTACAACTCCCCCCTGGCCTGGGCCGCCGTGATGCGCCACGCCATCGCCCTGAACGGCTCTTTCTTCAACACCCAGCGCATGGTGCTTCAGTACGTGCGGGATGCCTATGGGGCACTCTTCGAGCGCAGTGAGAGCGGGGTGCTGGAGGGAGTGAAGTAGAAAGACAGCAGAAAGCAGACAGCAGAAAGCAGGAGCGGCTCGTGTGGGTAGGCCCTCTACCTCGAGGCAGTTCCTGCTTTCTGCTTTCTGCTTTCTGCTCTCTGCTTTCTGTCTCACCCCCCCGCCGGCGCTGGCCGCCTCTCACCCGCCTCCTGCTCTCGGGGCGTCTCGGCCTCGACCTCCCCGCTCCTCCGCAAGGCTACGCTGAACAGGATCTGGCCCAGTATCTGATTGATGGCAATGACGCTCAGGATGAGCGTCTGCATCTCCTGGCCACGCGAGGGGTAGGCGCTGGCGAGGATAGAGGCGAGTCCGATGGCGACGCCGACCTGGGCGACGAGGCCGAGCCAGACGTTCTGACGCACGACGGCGGGCGCGCGCACGATGCGCGCACCGACCTGACATCCCGCGAAAATCGCCAGCGCTCGAACGACAACTACCGCGACCGCGAGGGGCCAGAGCTGCGCCAGCTCTCGCATGTTGATCGATGCCCCGGCCAGCGCGAAGAAGACCACGAAGATCGGCACCGACGATCGCTCCATGGCGTGGAGCAGCTCGCGCCCGTCAGCCTTTGTCGCGTTCTCCACCAGGAACCCGGCGGTCAGCAGCGTGAGAAGCGTCTCCACGTGCGCTATCCGCGCGATCTCGGCGCCGAGGAACGCGACCACCACCGCGAACAACATCAGCTCCCGCTTCACGAAGCGCATGTACAGTGAGACACCACCACCTATCAGCGCGCCGACCAGAAGCGCGCCGAGCATCTCCCAGGCGATCATCCCGGCCGAAAGCGCGGCTCCCTCGCCGCCCTGAGCGGGCACCATCGAGCGGGCCAGCGACAGCACACCACTGAAGATGAGCACCACCACGACATCGGCCACGAGCACGATGCCCAGTGTGGTACGCGCCACCGGGCCGTGTGCGCGCGTCTCCGTGAGCAGCGCCATCGTCACCGCCGGTGAATTCACCACCGTCACCGAGGCGAAGAGCGCGCAGAGTATGAGAGCCTGCGTCGACGTCACATCGCTTAGGAAGGGCACGTACGCGCGCAGGAGCCATAGGCCCATCATGATCGCCACGAACGAGAGTACGAGCTCCGCGGTCAGCATCGCGAAGATCGTCTTCCCGCGTTCCTTCAACTCACTCCAGCGCAGCTCGGCCCCAGCCATGAACGCGATGATCGCCACGGCCAATCTGCTCACCGGCTCCAGCTCGGTCACCGAGGCGCTCGTCACGACTCCCATCACGGCGGGGCCGAAGAGGAGCCCAGCGATCAGGTAGCCAGTGATCTTCGGGAGCCGTATCAGCGTCGAGAGCTCGCCAGAGGTGTACGCCGCCAGTACGAGGAATCCGAACATCAGCAGCGTGGTGGACCCCGGTCCATGGCTGGTATCGAGCGGGATGACCAGCTGCATGGCACCGTACAGAAGCGCGAGCGTCAGGACGCGTCTCATCGCTCTATGCCCCTCTCTGGGCGCTCGATCGAGAGCTCAGCAGATGCTCCCGCCGCCGCGGGTGCGCTCTCGTCGGTTGCGGCCCCGCCGCCGTCCTTCTCGTCACCGCCGTTGCCGTTCGCGCGTTCCGCGGCTGCCGCAGCCTCGCCGCGCGCCACGAGACCGGGGAGGAGTCGGGCCATCACGCCGTGCAGCAGCCGCGCCTGCGCGAAGTCGGTGACGAGCACGCTCGCTATCGCTGCAGTGAAGACCACGTTCTGGAGCTCCGCACCCTGGAAGCGGGTGTAATCGAGCGCGAGCGCGAGGGCGAGTCCGCCCTGTCCTATGAGCGCGCGACCCCAGTCGAGACCGAGCGTGGGGATCGCGCCGTTGAAGCGCGCGCCGAGCCGCGCGCTGCTGATCTTCACCGCGACTCTCGTCACGAGGAAGAGGAGCACCAGCTCCCACCACCATGCGCTAGCACTCGGCGCCCAGCTGGCGCCGGCGAAGATGAGCAGTACGAAGTAGAAGGGCTGCTCCGAGCGCGCGAGCGTGTTGGTGATCGCCTCGCGGCTGCGCGAGGTGTTGATGAGTGTCGCGCCCACGATCATCGAAGTGAGCACAGGCGAGAGATGCAGATAGGCCGCCGCACCGCTCGCGAGAATTATCGCGCCGGCGAGCGAGATGAAGAGCCGGTCGGGATTCGTCTCTCCGCCGAGGAAGAGGTGGAAGAGCGCGCCGCCCACCACGCCGATCGCGATGGTTATCACCGCCCACTCGGTGGGCGTGATCGGTCGCGATATGTTGCCGTTGGCCGGATGGTAGACACAGAAGAGGATCCCCATCGTGACGATCCCGACCAGCGCATCGATGGCCGTGGCCACCTGGAGCTGCTTGAGAATCGGCTCGCGTCGTCCGCCGATGCGTCGCGCCACGACTTCGATCCCCGCCGGCGCCGAAACCGCCGCGATCGCACCCAGCGCCACCGCCGGCACGATGGCAAGTGAGATCGGTCGCCCCCAGAGCCAGGTGATTGCCATCACCTCGAGCCCCGCCACCACGAACGCCGTGGCCAGCGCCTCGAGGAACGCGAGCCGATACGCCAGCCCCGGAATCCGCACCAGCGCCGCGAGATAGAACTGCGTCCCCACGATCGCCCCTATCCACCCCAGCGCGAGCGTGATGAACGGCGCGAACCCCGCCATCGTTTGCGCCGACAACACTCCACTGACCTGCGGCCCGAGCAGTATCCCGAGCAGCAGATACTCCACCCCGCTGACCAGCAAGAACCTCTTCGCCAGCCAATCGAACGCCACATGCGCCGCGAGATACGCGAGCACGACGGCGAGGATGAGGATGAGGGAGGGGGATAACACCAGGGTTCAGGAGGCAGGATTCAGGGTTCAGGAACTGCGAGGAGACAGGAGGCAGGGAACGACGGCGGGAATTGGTCCTGGCGCGACAGAATGGTGACGCCACTATCTAACTCCGGCTCTATCTTCGCTGCTCAACCCTGAGGAGGTTGCGATGACCGCGAGCGGCTTCATGAATCTCACGGTATGGCAACGGGCAATGGAGCTGCTACAGGAGAGTTATAGGGTGGCGGAGAAACTGCCGCGCACGGAACGATACGGTATGGCGGACCAGATACGCAGAAGCGCGCTTTCAGTACCATCCAACATCGCGGAGGGGCATGCCCGTATTCATGTGGGTGAGTATCTGAATCACCTTTCTATCGCCAGTGGGTCGCTGGCTGAGCTACAGACTCTCCTCGTCGCTGCGCGCGACGTCGGTTACATCTCATCTCCGCAACTCGCGCGCCCCCTGTCGTTGGCATGCGAGACCTCGCGCATGTTATTGGCGCTGCGCTCAGCCATCAGGCGCCGGACGCGCAGTTCCTGAACCCTGAACCCTGCCTCCTGAACCCTGGCGCCTCACGGCCTCGGGCACCCCGACGCCCCAAACTCCTCATTCACCCTCCCCATCCTATCCACCAACCTCCTATACCGCGCCTCGCTCGTGGAATCGAGGGATTCGCGGGCGGCGCGGTGGGCGGAGGCGAGGGCTATGAAGGCGTCGTCGGCGGCGCGGTAGCCGACGGCCAGGCCGCTGCAGGTGAGGCGCTTGACGGCGAAGTCGTCGTTGCGGTCCTGGAAGTTGCGAATCGATTCCTCCAGGCTGTCGGCCAGCGTGGTGAATTGCTGGACGGCGGGGTCGCTGGACGGAGTCGGCGGCGGCGCGCTGTCGGCGGGCGAAACGGCGGCGCCGGAGGCGACGGTGGTGGAACCCTGGGTGGCGGACGACGGGATGCTGGACGGGACGCTGGGCGTGTCGGACGACAGGGCGGCACCCGCGGATTCGGCCACGGGCGGGCTAACCGCGGCGCGGTTCGTGGGGGGTGCGCTGTTAGTCGCAGGCGTGGTCGCGCTGTCGCGGGCGCCGTAGACGGGCGTGGGGGTGCCAGCGTTGTCGAGTACGGGGACGCCCGAGAGGAATCCGGGGAGCTCCACGCGGCCGGTGTTCCATAGATAGATGTAAGCCACGGCGGCCACCACCAGGAAGACGGCGAAGTATCTGAGGCCGTTGCGCGCTCCACCGCCTCGCTGCTCGGCGGGCCCGGGCCCGGCGAGCATCTCCTCGAGCTCGGCGGCCGAGGGGAGCATCACGAGACCGCTACCGCCGGGCGGCGTGGCGGGGTGCGGGCGCGCGGGCTCTCCCTGGTTGGGTGCGGGGGCGGCGGGCGCCCCATGCTCGGCGGTCCGGTCGGCGCGGATCGTGGTCAGCGGGATCACGTTGGGCGACTCGTTGCGCGCGGCCGGGGCGGAGTCGCGTTCCACTTTGCGCCCAGCTGCCTCGCGGCCTAACGCTTCGCGGCCTAACGCCTCGCGGCCTAACGCCGGGCGACGATCCGGGACATCGCGCTCGGGGGGCGCCTCGTCCGAGTCGTCTTCGTCGTCTTCCGGAGCGCTCGGAACGCTCAGGATGACGGGCGGGCCCTGCGGCGTGGGACGGCGCGGGGCAACGAAGGGGCGGCGCTCGGTCTCGTCGCGCTCCACGGTCCCGCGGGTCTCATAGTTCACCCAGTCGATGAGCGTGCGCTTGCGACCGTCGGCGGGGATCGGCTCGTCGTCGTCGGGGAGCTCGTAAAATGGGACGAGCACTCCGCCGCCGGTGCGCTCGCCCATCAGCGACCGGAAGAACGCGCCCGTGGGGGCCTCGCCGGTAGTCGCTATGACGAGGCCGCACTGCCACGGCTCGGTGAAGAGTGCGCGGTGCGTCTCGAGGTCCGCGCGCGCCGGGTGCGGGCCCACGAAGGGCGCGCTGTGGTACCAGCCCACCAGCTGCGTCCTGCGCCGCCGTACCTCCAGCTGCACGCCGAGCCACTCTTCTTCCGGGATGAGGATGCGATCCGACTCGCCGATGGCGTGGCCGGTCCGCACCGCGGCATTCACCACCACGTAGCGCGCACCCGTCTCCGGGCACTCGTAGAGCTCCCCGAGCAGGAAGCCGAGCAGCTCCTGCTCCGGGGCAGAGCGCAGATGGCGCATTACCTCGCGCAGAGCACTCTGCGTGATGAAGAGCGCCAGATCATCGAGGGTTCGCGGCGGGGTGAAAAGCCCGGCCGGTACCCAGCGAATGGCGCGCGCTAGCGGAATCGGTTTCCGCAGGGTCAGAACGCTGCTTCTCATCTATGATGAAGATGGCTCATCGGGGCTGGCCCGTCCATTGCTCAATTCGATGAGCTCGCATATGCTAAGACTTCCTTTTACCGTCGTAAACACCATTCCGCAGAACCCTGTCCCGCCGGGGCCCACCCCGACGGCTGCCGCCCCCGCTCCGCCCGGCGAGTCTGGCGAGCCCGGTGCCAGCGCGCTGACCCGACCCCCGGAGAGCGCCCGAGACGCATATTTCCGCACCGACCACCTCCGCGAGCGGGTGGGGAGCCGCGTGATCCGCGGCGGTGCCATAACGCTCGTCTCGCAGGGCGCCCAGTTCATCATCTCCATGGCCGGCACGGTAGTGCTCGCCCGGCTCCTCACGCCGCGCGACTACGGCCTCATCGGGATGGTGACGGTGGTCACCGGTTTCCTCACCATGTTCAAGGACATGGGGCTCTCGCAGGCCACCGTCCAGCGCGAGGAGCTCACCCATGGACAGACGAGCAACCTGTTCTGGGTGAACGTCGCTGCCAGCACGCTGATCGCGCTCGTCACCGTTCTTCTCGCTCCGCTCATCGCCCGCTTCTATGACGAGCCGCGGCTCGCCTACATCACCATGGCGCTCGCGGGGGGCTTCATTTTCGGCGGCTTCACCGTGCAGCACCAGGCGCTCCTCAGGCGGCAGATGCGCTTCGGACTCCTCGCGGCGAGCAGCATCATCGCGGCCGTCGTCGGACTCCTGGTCGGCATCTTCCTCGCCTGGCGCGGAGCGCAGTACTGGGCGCTCGTGGGCCAGCAGCTCACCGTTGCGCTGATTACGGCCATCACCGTGTGGATCTTCTGCGGCTGGCGCCCGGCGCTTCCCTCGCGCAGGAGTGGCGTCAGGGAGCTCCTCGCCTTCGGCGGGAACGTCACCGGCTTCAACGTCGTGAACTACTTCGCCCGCAACGGCGACAACCTCCTCATCGGCAAGATGTGGGGATCGGCGTCGCTGGGACTCTACGAGAAGGCGTATCAGCTTCTACTCCTTCCGATCAACCAGATCAATTACCCCGTATCGGCCGTCCTTGTGCCCACCTTGAGCCGGCTCGTCAACGAGCCCGAGCGCTACCGCGCCGCCTTTCTGCGCGCGCTCGAGAAGCTCTTGATGGTCACCATGCCGGGGATCGTCTTCCTAATGGTCACCTCCGACTGGGTGGTGAGCGTGGTGCTGGGGCCCCAGTGGACGGAGGCGGCGAGGATCTTCGCCTGGCTCGCAGTCGCCGGATTTCTCCAGCCCGTGGGGAGTACCACCGGCTGGCTCTTCGTCAGTCAGAACCGTACCGACACCATGCTGCGCTGGGGCTTCGTGGGCTCGGCGACGGCCATCATCTCGATCCTCATCGGACTCCCCTGGGGCGCGCTGGGGGTTGCGATGTCGTACGGACTCGTCGGATTCTTCATCCGGACTCCGCTCAACCTCTGGTATGTGGGACGCGAGGGTCCGGTTCGCACACGCGACTTCTACGTCACCATGGCACCCTTCGCTCTGGCGGCGGTCTGCTCGGGGCTCGCCGTACTCGCCTATCGCTGGCTGGTGGCGCCTGCCAATCCTCTCATCGGTCTCATCGTGAGCTTCGCCATCGCCGCTCCGCTCTCGCTGGGCGTCATGGCGCTCACTCGCGCGGGACGCAACGCCATACGCGACATGATCCAATCGCTCGCCCATCTCCGTCCCTCGCGCGGAGCCGAAGCGTGACCGGGGGGTCGCCGGAGCGCACCGGGACTTCCGACGTCACGGCGCCCGGGAGCTACAGCCGCGCTGTCACTTCGACGTCGAACTATCCTGCCGCTCGCTCCTATCGGCTGGGACGTCTCCCCTTCACTCTCTCGGGCGACGGGGAGTGCGCGAGCTACCTGCAGGCCGAGCTGGCCGCGCTCCGCGAGAGCGAGTCGTACGAGAAGACATCTCCCGCTCCCTTCGTCCCGCGCCTCGCCTTCGACTTCGTCCACGCGCTCCCTCCTCTCCGCGACTACACGGCCACCACTCCCGTGTACGCGATGGAGGATTCCTTCCGCGTCTCCTACAACAGCCTCAACTACCATGTGAGCCGCCTCGAAGGTGTCGTGAGCGGCGCCGCACGACCCGATGGCTCCGCTCCGGCGACCGCCGTCTTCGAGAACGATTCCGCGACATCGGTAACGGAGTCCCGAGGCAGTTACCCGAACCCTGAACCCTGCCTCCTGAACCCTGCGGGCCTCCGCATCGCCCTCCGTCCCGACGACTTCGGCCGACGCCACCGCTGGTTCTCCACGCTCTACCGCGCGCGCGACTGGAACTTCCTCTCGGGCGAGGAGACGCACGCGAAGAATTTCATGTACGGCGTCTTCGACTACTTCACGCACATCGCGCAGCTCGAGCTGGGGCAGTCGTACATCCACGCGAGCAGCCTCTCGCGCGACGGCGAGGGGACGGCGATCGTGGCGTGGGGCGGGATAGGGAAGACCTCCGCCGCGCTCAAGTTGATCACCGAGCATGGCTTCAACTTCCTGAGCGATGACCTGGGACTCGTGGACGACTCGGGCACCATCTGGCGCACGCCCAAGCGGCTCCAGGTCTACGCCTACAACCTCGAGGGCGAGGAGCAGCTCCGCTCGATGCTCCTCGATGGCCGCTCGATTCTCGATCGCGCCTCGTGGGAGTGGAAGCTCCAGCGCCGCGGTCCCAAGGGCGTGCGTCGCAGGGTGTCGGCCGAGGAGCTCTTCGGCGCGCAGTCGGTAGCGCGGAGCGCGCCCTTGACGCGCGTCTTCTGTTTGGAGCGCGGCGACGCGCACGACTTCGAGGTGCGCCCGATCACGACCGAGGAGCTCTCGCACCGCGCTGCCGAGGTGGTGATGCACGAGATCGAGCCCTTCGGCCTCGTGAGCCGCGCTCTCCACAGCGGCCACCACGCCCCGCTCCTCCCCACCCAGGACCAGGTGGTCTCCGCCACGCGCGCCGTCCTCCGCCGCGCCTTCGCCGACATCCCCGTCCTGAGCATCCGCATCCCCCTCTCCACAACCCCCACCACCCTCGCCAACTACCTGCTCTCCCTTATCGAGAAGTAGGGTTGGCGCGGGAATTGATGAGGGGAGGGAAAGAAAGCAGAAAGCAGAAAGCAGTGAACTACCTCGGGGTAGGGGGCTGTTCTGCTCCGAGCCGTTCCTGCTTTCTGCTTTCTGCTGTCTGCTTTCTTTTTCCCGTCATCCCCATGCGAATAGCAGTCGTCGTCACCTCCTTCCCATCTCTCTCTCAGACCTTCGTCCTCGGGCAGATAACGGGGCTCATCGACAGGGGACACGAGGTGGACATCTATGCGGCGGCGTCGGAGCCGGAGGTGGGAGGGGCGGAGCACGCGGTGGTGAGCGAGTATGGGCTCATCGAGCGGACGCGTTATCAGCCGGCGCGCGCGGTGAACGCATCGCGCTTGCGACGTCTCGCGGCCGCGGTATACGTGCTCGCGCGCTACTGGTGGCGCGATCCGGCCAACGCGTGGCGACTGGTCAAGGGACCGCCGCAGCGCTTCGGCTACGCGTCGCGCCTCGAACTGCTCAGTGCAGGTGCGCCATTCGTCGGCCGAGGACGCTACGACGCGGTGCTCTGTCACTTCGGGCCGAACGGACGGAGGATCGCGCGGCTACGTCGCGCGGGACTCGTGCGCGGGAAGATCGCGACCGTCTTCCACGGCTACGACATGAGCCGCTACCTCATCACCGCCGGACCGTACGCTTACGAGCGGCTCTTCGACGAGGGCGAGCTATTTCTCCCCGTGAGCGATTTCTGGCGCTCGCGACTCATCGAGCTCGGCTGTGCTCCCGAGAAGATCGCTGTGCACCACATGGGAATCGCGCTCTCGAGATTCCCGGTGCCGCAGCGGCGCGTCGCGCGCGACGACGACACCGTACGTCTCCTCTCGGTCGCGCGACTGGTGGAGAAGAAGGGAGTGGAGTACGCCATCCGCGCGGTCGCCGCGCTGCGCGATGAGACGGACAGACGCATCGAGTACCGCATCCTCGGCGACGGCCCACTCCGCGCGGAGCTCGAGCGGCTCGTGCGCACGCTGGGCGTTGGGGATTCGGTGGAGTTCGCGGGGGAGTCCGACCAGGCCGGCGTGCGACGGGCGATGGGGAGCGCAGATATTTTCGTGGCGCCGAGCGTGGTGGCCGAGGATGGAGACATGGAGGGAGTGCCCGTCTCGATCATGGAAGCGATGGCGCGCGGTCTACCGGTAGTGAGCACGCTGCACAGCGGGATCCCCGAGCTGGTGCGCGACAAGGTCTCGGGCTATCTCGTTCCCGAGCGCGACGCCTTCGCGCTCTCTCGCGCGCTCGCGCGCCTGGTGGCGGCTCCGCAGCTGCGTCACAGAATGGGGATGGCCGGTCGCCGGATCGTGGAGCGAAGCTACGATCTGGATGACCTCAACGACCGCCTCGTGGAACTGCTCGCCGCGATGCGCGCCCCACGCGCCCGACCGCGCCTCGTGAGGCAGGCGGCTGGATCGTAGAGGCAGGGTCGTCTCCGCCATAAAGCAACCCGTCATCCCCGCGAAAGCGGGGATCCATGTCAGTCGGTCTGAACATGGATCCCCGCTTTCGCGGGGATGACGGCGTTCGGTGTGCAGTTCCTGTTTCCTGTTCCCTGTTTCCTGCAGTTTCCTGCTTTCTGCTCTCTGCTGTCTGCTTTCTTCTCTCTCCCCGCCGCTTGCGAACGGAGCGAGCTCCGCCGTACGTTCCAGCGTACAATGCGTATCGCCGTAGTGGTGGGAGTCTTCCCCACCGTCTCCGAGACCTTCGTCCTCAATCAGGTCACGGGACTGATCGATCGGGGACACGACGTCCGCATCTTCGCGGCCCGCCTCGGTCGCCCGGCGGCGATCCACGACGAGATCATCAGCTATCGGCTGATGGATCGCGCCCGCCACTCTGCGTGGCTCCCGGCACACCACCCCCATCGTTCCCTCGTCGCGCTCCCCCTGCTGGCGAAGGCGCTCTTCCGCCGCCGTGCGAACGGCGCGCGCCTCCTCTCCACGGCGCGCTTCGGCTTCCGCTCCGCGCCGCTCGAGCTCCTTTCCGACGCGGCCGCGTTCCAAGGGAGCGATTCCTTCGACGTCGTACTGTGTCATCACGGTCCCATGGGCGCCCGCGTCGCGCGGCTCAGGGAAGCGGGCGTGGTGAGCGGGCGTGTGGTGACTGTGTTCCACGGCTCCGACGCGAGCGCGTACGTGCGGCGCGTCGGATCACACGCGTACGCGCACCTCTTCGCGACCGGAGACCTCTTTCTCCCGGTGAGCGACCACTGGCGTCGCCGGCTGATCGCGCTCGGCTGCCCCGCGGAGCGGATCGCGGTGCACGGGATGGGCGTGGACTGCCGCCGCTTCGCGTTCGCCCGTCGCGAGCGCCGCACCGGCGAGCCGCTCCGCCTGGTGACGGTGGCGCGCCTCGTCGAGCGCAAGGGCGTCGCCAACGGCATCCGTGCGGCAGCGGAGCTGGTGCGGTCGGGAGTCGACGTGGAGTACACGATCGTGGGCGACGGCCCGCTGAGCGGCGTGCTCGTCCACCTCGCCCGCGAGCTCGGCATCTCGCAGCGTGTGCGGATCATCGGCTCCGTCTCTCACGGCGCCGTCGCCGCGATACTCGCGCGCTCGCACGTGATGGTGGCGCCGAGCGTGACGGCCGCGAACGGCGACATGGAGGGGATCCCGGTTGCGATGATGGAGGCGATGGCGAGCGGGCTACCTGTGGTGAGCACCATCCACAGCGGAATCCCTGAGCTCATAGAGGATGACGTCACCGGCTATCTCGTTCCGGAGGGCGACGCAGGCGCTCTCGCCGCGCGGCTGTCACGCCTCGCGCGCGACTTCGCCTCGACCCAGCGCGTGTCCACAGCCGCGCGCCGCGTCATCGTGCAGCGCCACGACATCGACAAGCTCAACGACCGTCTGGTTCGCCATTTCGATGCACTCATGAGCGGTGGCGGTAAGCCGTCGCTGACGGTCCATCCCGCGAGTGCCGCGGTCGGCATCGGCGCGGCTCGTATGCTTGGTCTGCGGGGGAGAGGGCAGCCCGCGGTTCACGCGGAGGACGCGGAGGGGTAAAGCGAGGACGCGGAGGGGCACCTCTTCAATCTGGCCTCCGCTCTCCGTTCCGGCATCACTGCAAGTGAGAGTCAGGTGAGTTTTGGGGGAACTGCTCCCTTTTTGGGGGAACTGCTCCCTCGCCTCCGGTTCTGCCCGGGTGGGCAGGACTCCAAGCGGGGGAGCAGTTCCCCCATTCACACCGAGCTATCCCCATCGAGATCTCGGAAGAGGATCGGAGTACTTGTCACGCAGGGTTCTCTCCGCGACCCTCTCGTAGTTCCCTCCGCGACCTCCGCGTGAACCGCGGGCTGTCCTCGCCCTGAGAACCAAGCGTCCCAGCCGCGTGAGCCGCGGGCTGCCCTCTCCCCTGAGAACCAAGCGTCCCAGCCGCGTGAACCGCGGACTGCCCTCTCCCTCGCACACGAAGTACACGAGCCGCGATGAACCACGATCCCGGAAACGGATCAGCCCGCCCGAAATAGAGATCTGCCCCGGTCGTTTAGCACGCTTCATGCGAATTCACCGCGCGGATTCGTGAAGCTTGCCACGGCTGATCGGAGGCGCGGCGATGATGCAGTCGGTCGGGGGTGGTGGCGTGTTGCGGCGCGGTGTGGGAATCGCGGGAGCGCTCGCTCTCACTCTCGTTGCATGCGTTTCATGCGGGCGGGAGCCGGTACCGGAGCGCCGTCCAGCCACCGCGCAACCCGCCGCCACGGCTGCACCGGGCGGAACGCGCGCCACCGCCAGCCTGGAAGCCGAAGACGGGCAGTGGACGCGTCCCGCCAAGAGCTACTCGTCGCTCCGCTATAGCGGCCTCGACCAGATCAACACCACCAACGTCGCGAAGCTCCAACCAGCGTGGACCTTCGAGACCGGCGTGCTGCGCGGGCAGGAGTCGGCCGCGATCGTGGCGAACAACACGCTGTACGTGGTGACGCCGTACCCCAACATCCTCTACGCGCTCGATCTCACCAGGTCCGGCGCGCCGGTCAAGTGGAAGTACGAGCCGAAGCCCGATGCGTCGTCGCAGGGAGTAGCCTGCTGCGACGTCGTCAATCGCGGCCCGGTCTACGCCGACGGAAAGGTGATCATCACCACGCTCGACGATCACGTCGCGGCCGTGGACGCGAGCACGGGCAAGGAAGTCTGGAAGACCAAGGTCGGCAACATCGACATCGGCGAGACGATGACCATGGCGCCGCTCGTCGTGCACGACAAGGTGCTCGTCGGGAACTCCGGCGGCGAGATGGGAGTGCGCGGCTGGCTCACCGCTCTCGATCTCGCCACGGGGAAGGAGGCGTGGCGCGCGTACAGTACCGGCCCCGACTCCGAAGTGCTGATCGGCGATCGCTTCAAGCCCTTCTACGCCGCCGACCGCGCGAAGGATCTCGGCGTCACCACCTGGACCGGCGAGCAGTGGAAGATCGGCGGCGGCAACGTGTGGGGCTGGATCAGCTACGACCCCGATCTGAACCTGATCTACTACGGCACCGCCAATCCCGGCCCGTGGAATCCCGAACAGCGCCCCGGCGACAACAAGTGGACCTCCACGATCTTCGCGCGCGATCCGGACACCGGCGAAGCCGTGTGGGCCTACCAGATGACGCCGCACGACATGCACGACTACGACGGCGTGAACGAGTCGGTGCTCGTCGATCTCCCGTGGAAGGGCGCGATGCGGAAGGTGCTCCTGCACCCCGACCGCAACGGCCGCATGTACGTGATAGACCGCGCCACGGGCGAGGTGCTCTCCGCCGAACCGTACGGGCACATCACCACAACGCTCGGCGTCGACCTGCGTACGGGGCGGCCGAAGCCCAACCCGGCCACCAATCCCGTGGTGGGGAAGGTGGTGCGCGACATCTGCCCGGCGTCGCCCGGCGCGAAGGACTGGCAGCCGTCGGCGTTCTCGCCGCGCACGGGTCTCCTCTACATACCGCACCAGAATCTCTGTCAGGACTCGGAGAGTCTCGAGGCCAACTACATCGCGGGCACTCCGTACGTGGGGATGAACGTGCGCATGCAGCCAGGCCCCGGCGGGAATCGCGGGGTGTTCACCGCGTGGGATCCGGTGAACGCGCGGCCCGCGTGGGAGATAGAGGAGAATTTTCCGGTCTGGAGCGGCGCGCTCGCGACCGCGGGCGACGTGGTCTTCTACGGAACGATGGAAGGGTGGTTCAAGGCGGTGGATGCGCGGAGCGGGAAGCCCCTCTGGCAGTACAAGACCGGGTCGGGGATCATCGGGCAGCCTACCACCTTCCGCGGACCGGACGGGAAACAGTACGTGGCGGTGATGTCGGGCGTGGGCGGCTGGTCTGGCGCGATCGTCGCGGGTGGACTCGATCCGCGCGACTCCAGCGCCGCACTCGGCTTCGTCGCGACGATGACGGATCTCCCGAAGGCGACGAACAAGGGAGGGACGCTGTATGTCTTCGCTCTCCCATAACCTGGTAAGGGGAGCGGCGCGTCGCGCCGCTGGCGGTCGCGTGCCGAATATCTCCCCGTCCGTCATCCCCGCGAAAGCGGGGATCCACCTGCGTGCCGCTCTCTCTGCCGCGCTTCTACTCCTCTTCGCGCTCGCCGGGTGCGAGCGCGAGGAGCGCCACTTCCAGAGCTCGCCCCCCGGCATCGTCCCGCCCGGGATCGTGCGGATGTCGTCGAACATCCCCGGTCCGCCGATGCCCGTGGACTCGGTGCTCGGGCCCTACGGTAACAACGCCTACGCCGTGTCGCAGGGGCAGATACTCTTCACTGCCTTCAACTGCGCCGGCTGCCATGCGAACGGTGGGGGCGGGATGGGTCCACCGCTCATGGACGACGAGTGGATCTACGGTAGCGGGCCGCGCAACATCTTCGAGACGATAGTCCAGGGACGCCCCAACGGGATGCCATCGTTCGGCGGACGGATTCCCGACCAGGACATCTGGGAGCTGGTCGCGTACGTGCGGTCGCTCAGCGGCCTCACCCCCGCGAGCACGCGTGGCGCACGAACCGACAACATGATGATGAAGCCCGGTTCGCAGGCACTCATGAAGCCGGAGAAGCCGAAGCCGTCGAGCTTACCTCCCGGAGCCATCACGCCGTGATCCACATGATGCTCGCGCTCCAGTCGGTGCTGGCCGCGGGTGCCGCCGAGCAGCAATCGGTACTCGACCCGTCGGGTCCGCAGGCGGACAGCGTCGCACGGCTCTGGTGGATCGCCTTCTGGATCGCGACGTCGGTCTACGTCATCACCATCGGCACGCTCGTCTGGTCCGCGTGGCGCGCGCACAGTCGCGCGCGCTCCGGTGCGCAACCTCCTGCCAACGCCGAGCGAGTGATGCGGCGAACGGTGGGTGGAGCGGTCGGCGTGACCGTGGCGATCCTCCTCGTATTCCTCTTCTACGACTTCAGCGCGGGGAAATCGCTGCACGCGCCGCCGCGGCCGAACTACGTCACCATCAACGTCACCGGACACGAGTGGTGGTGGGAGGCGGAGTACGCCGACACCTCACCGCACAATCGCGTGACCACCGCCAACGAGATCCACATCCCCGTGGGTCAGCCGGTGCGCGTGCAGCTCGCATCGAACGACGTGATCCACAGCCTCTGGGTGCCGGAGCTCGCGGGGAAGCGTGATCTGGTGCCGGGCTACCGGCAGACGTTCTGGCTGCAGGCCGACAGCGCCGGCGTGTACCGCGGCCAGTGCGCGGAGTTCTGCGGACTGCAGCACGCGCACATGGCGTTCTACGTGATAGCCGATCCACCTGCCCAGTTCCAGAGCTGGCTCGCGAGCCAGCGAGAACCGGCTCCCACGCCAACGGACTCCACCGCAGCGCGCGGGCTGCAGGTATTCCTCGGCGCGCAATGCCCCATGTGCCACAGCATCACCGGCGTGCCCGCGTACGGGAGCGTCGGACCGAACCTCACACACCTCGCCGGCCGCCGCACGATCGCGGCCGGCACGCTCGCCAACACGCGCGGCAACCTCGGCGGGTGGATCCTCAACCCGCAGAGCATCAAGCCGGGAAACCTGATGCCGCCGACCCAGCTGGAGCCGCGCGATCTCCACGCGCTGCTCTCGTATCTGGAGACACTCAAGTGATCGCTCGGAGGGAGATGGAACGGCGGGGTCAGGTCTTGCATCGTGCATCGGCTGCC
>DASSNL010000248.1:0-4410 GCA_035688075.1 Gemmatimonadaceae bacterium | reverse complement strand
ATCGATTCACGATTCCAGACCTGACCCCGCCGCGCCTCACTCCGCGCGCATGGCGATGGCTGGATCTACTCGCGTCGCACGACGGGCAGGCACGAGCGCGGCGATGGTTGCGACTGCGATGAGCAGAACGGCGGCGGCCATGAAAGAGAGCGGGTCGCGTGCCTTCACACCGTATAGCAGCGAATCGAGAAACCGCGTCCCGCCGAGTGCCGCGATCAGGCCGAGGGTGAGTCCGATCCCGACGGGCAGCATGGCCTGTCGCAGCACCAGCCAGAGCAAGGAGGAGGTGTCTGCTCCGAGCGAGCGCCGGATGCCGATCTCGAGCGTACGCTCGGTGACGAAGAAGGTCAGTACGCCATACAGCCCCACCGACGCGAGCGCGATGGCAATGAAGCCGAAGAGCGAGAAGAGGGTTGCTCCCAGCCGGAAGGGAAGCAGGTCGCTCTCGACCAGCTTCGAGAGGGGCTGAACGCTCACGTACGGGAGATCCCCTCGCAGAGATTGCGCGGCCGCACGGATCCGTGCGGGTGACACCTCTGCATTCGCCCGAAGGCGGATCATCATCGAAGGCCCACCCCACGAGATCGCATCCGGGTTCCGAGCGCGCGGCTGAAAGACCATCGGCACTTCGGGTTTCTCCAGGTAGTGCCTTCGCTGATTCTCCACCACTCCCACGATGAGCGTGCAGCCGCCGTCCTTGACCTGCTCCCCGACAGCTATGCATTTGCCAATCACACTGCCCCTCGGCGCAACGAGACGGGCCATCGCCTCGTTGAAAATCGCCACCGGCTCGCCCGTCGCATCGGCATCCGTGAAGGCGCGTCCACTCACAATGCGTGTGCCGACTGTCTCGAAGTAGCCGGGACCCGCCAGGTTGAGGTACGGTCCCTCCACCCCGTGAGTCGCGACAGTATCGCTACCGGGAGCGTCGAAGCGGATTGCAGTCCCCGATCTGTCGAGCGGTGCGAAGTGCACCATCGCCGTGCGCTCCACACCCGGTACGGCCGAGATCCGCCGCCCTGCCTCCGCGAAGAACTCTTCTCGCTCGATCGACGAGTAGCCGGAGCGAGAAAGATCCGTGGTCAGCACCATCAGCCGGTCGATTGCCACACCCGGATCGATGCGAGTGGCTGCACGCAGCGAGCGAAGGAACAGCGCCGTACCGATCAGCAGGATCAATGACAGTGCAACCTGCACGACGACGAGCGCGCGGCGGCTCCCACTGCGGCTCAGGGTAGATAGCGCCCGCGCTTCGCGTATCCCTTCGACCGGGGCCTCGGCAGCGGAACGCAGAGCGATGAAGACACCAAGCACGCAGCCGACGAGGATCGAGAGGGAGAGCGTGAATGCGAGGAGGCGTGAATCGAGATGACCGGCAGCGGGAGGAAGTGGGAACTGGCGGGTGAGACCCAGTCCGGCGATCGAGACCGCAACACCTGCTGCTCCGCCGAGCAGGGCGAGCACGGCACTTTCGGTAAGGTGCTGTCGAAAGAGGCGCCCGCGACTCGCTCCGAGCGACAGCCGCACGGCCAGCTCGTGGCGACGCGTGACCGAGCGGGCGAGCAGGAGGTTGGCGACGTTGGCGCACGCCACCACCAACGCCATTGCAGCCACCAGCGCCAGCCAGAGCGAGAGATCTGCTGCCTTCGATCGGTATGGCCCGCGTGCGGGAATGAGTGAGGCCGAGATGACACCTGGAGTCCGATCCAGCGCGCGGTAGCTCTCAGCCGAGAGGCGGAGCGCCGAGGCGGCCTCCGACAGCGCGGCGCTAGGGCTGGCGGCGGGCGCCAGCCGGCCGATGAAGTTGACGCCGGCCATTGCTGCGTGATCGCGCCACCCACTGAACATCAGCCCGAGCGGCGCCGCCATCGCCGTGGGTACCCAGACATCGATCTGCTCGGCACCGATTCCGGTGAACTCCCTGTCCGCAACGCCAATGATGGTGACGTACCGCTCGTTCAGGAGCAGCTGTCGACCCACTACCGCGGGGTCTCGCCCGAAGTGCCGCCTCCAGAAGCCGTTACTTATGACCACCACGGGGTCCCGGCCCTCTACGCTGTCCTCCTCGGGCAGAAAGAAGCGCCCCAGCGCCGGCCGGACGCCGAGCAGCTCGAAAAAGTTCGCCGTGACAACGAGAGCTGTCACACGCTCGGCTTCGATACCGCGCCCCAGATCCACGTCCGCCGGAGAGAGGTAGGCCGCGATGGAAGCGAAGCCTGTCCTTCGATCGAGGAGCGCTCGATAGTCGACGTAGGAGCCGGGGCCACCTGAGGGGGATTGGATGCCCCCCTCGTCACGGACGATGAAGAGCCGTAGTACGCGCTCCGGCTCCGACACGCCTGCCGGCGGTCGGAAGAAAAGCGCGTCAACCACCTTGAAGACCGCAGTCGTACCACCGATCCCAAGGGCAAGCGTGGTTACGACTGCGACCGCGAGCGTGCGCTGGCGACGGATGAGCCGCACGGCGTAACGCAGATCGGCGGCTGTATCCTCGATCACGCGAACCCAGCGACGCTGCCGCACCTCTTCCTTGTAGCGCTCCACGCCGCCGAATTCGACCAGAGCTGCGCGCCGCGCCTCGGCCGGCGACATCCCGGCGGCTTCGTTCTTTCGCGTCTCGAGCTCGATGTGGTACGCCATCTCCTCGCCGAGCTCGCGCTCGACAGTGCGCTTTCGCGTGATGGTACGGAGCTGTCGGAGGTGCCCCATCGTCCAATCGATGATTCGATCGGCCAGCCGCCGGGCGCTCATGCGAGGCGCAGGACGAGGTCCACCGCATCCACGTAGCGCCGCCAGCTCTCGGTTTCCTTCTCGAGTGCATGACGCCCCGAGCGCGTGAGAGAGTAGAACTTGGCGCGCCGGTTTTCCTCCGTCGCTCTCCAGTCACTGGTCACCCAGCCTTTCTCCTCCAGTCGCTGGAGCGCCGGGTAGAGCGATCCCTGGCCGATCCTGAGAGCATCCTTCGAGATCTCCTGGATGCGCTGTCCTATCGCCCAGCCGTGCAGCGATGACTGTTGGAGGGTTCGCAGGATCAGGAGATCGAGCGTTCCACGGAGTACGTCACCGGGCGGCGTGGTCATAGTGGAGACTCCTCAGGGAGTATTGTCGGAACCCGACATCGAGTTTCGACAATAGGTACGCAAATCCTCCCCGTGCGTCAAGCGAGGCGCTCGGAGCCCGTCGCACGCTGTATTCTTCCTGCATGCCTGACCATTCCGTCACCATCCGCCCAGCTACCCCCGACGATGCCGCGGCACTCGCTGCGTTCGGCGAGCGCACCTTCCGCGAGGCGTTCGGACCCGACAATCGCCCGGAAGACGTGGACGTCTACGTGCGCGCTACCTATTCCGCAGAGCGCCAGGGCGCGGAGATCATCGATCCGGATAGAATCACGTTCGTGGGCGAGTGCGATGGCGCTCTCGCGGCGTTCGCGCAGCTGCGCGCGAACGGGAAAGCGCCAAGCTGCGTCGATGGCCGCGCACCCCTCGAGCTACTCCGCTTCTACGTGGATCGCCCCTGGCAGGGACGCGGCGTGGCGCACTCGCTGATGGATGCGGTGGTTGCCGCCGCCCGCTCGCGTGGCGCGCGCACCCTCTGGCTCGGCGTGTGGGAGCGGAACCCGCGCGCCATAACGTTCTACGGAAAGCACGGCTTCCGCGACGTGGGGTGCCAGCCCTTCAAGCTCGGAGGCGACGATCAGACCGATCGCGTGATGGCGCGGTCGCTGTGAGCCCCGGTGACGTCGGGAGCGGGATCAACCGCGAGTCGTACGACGCGATAGCGGCCGAGTGGGATGCGGCGCGTGCGTCGTTCCACGGGAGCGAGCGTCGCTACCTGGACGCCATGCTCCACGGTCTCGCGGCACCCGCGCGCGTCCTCGACCTCGGCTGCGGCACAGGCCGACCGATGGCCGAGTATCTGATCTCGCGCGGACATCGCGTGACGGGCGTCGATCAGTCGGAGAAGCTCCTCGCGCTCGCGCGCTCACGATTTCCACAAGGAGAGTGGATTCATTCGAGGATCGAGGACTGTCCTGTAGACGTCGACAGCAAAGGCACCTACGACGGCGTGATAGCTTGGGATTCGCTCTTCCACATCGAGCGGGAGCGGCACGCGGATATTCTCGCTAAGGTGCATCGCGCGCTCGCGCCCGGTGGACGTCTGATGCTCACGGCGGGCGGTTCGGAGAACCCGGCCTTCACCGACACGATGTTCGACCGCGAGTTCTTCTACGATTCGCACCCTCCGGAGCGACTCTCTGCGCTCCTCGGCGAGCTGGGTTTCGAGATTGTGGTGAACGAGTTCATGAACCTTCCTACTTCGGGCCGCGACAAAGGCCGGATAGCGATCGTCGCGCGGAAGGCGACGGGGTCAGGTCTTTAATTTCGAGCAGGCTCAACCATGGTGAAG
>DASSNL010000235.1:0-2344 GCA_035688075.1 Gemmatimonadaceae bacterium | reverse complement strand
TTAGCCCGACCCGCTCGTTTTTCACGACCTCACTCCGTCATTCGGCATGGCAAATGGTGTGACAGCCGCATAGCGGATCGTCCGCAAAAGAGTATCGCATCTGACACTCTTCTTGTCGTTGTCACACCGATACGTGAGGGCGGTAACGCCTGTATTTCTCGCGCGTCTGCTGGTGACAAGAGTACCACCCTTCACGGCACGATCGCAGGGGGGCACGTCGCCCACGCGACAAGGGCAAAACCGGCGAAAGCCGGCGACGCAAAGCCACGAGGCTAAAGCATCCGGCAAGGATGCCACGTCAGTCGGGCTGCCGAACGGAACTCCGTTATACAGGAGTCATCGACATGCGCGTCCCTCGCTCCACTCGTGCGGCGCTCGTCGCCGCCATCGCTCTCGCCTTCACCGCGTGCATCGACACGCCGCCTATCACATCTTCAGCCGACATGCTTCCGTCGGCATCGATCGGGCGAATAGTCGTCGAGCCGGCAACGCTCTCCATCGTGGCCGGTGGTGATTCTTCGCTGAACGTTCAGCTCGAGGATACCGAAGGGAACGCCCTGGACGCTCAGCCGGTAGTCTGGGTGTCGTCCGATACCACCATCGCTACGGTTTCCAGCGATGGCGTGGTCTCCGCGCGCAAGCCGGGGCAGGCGAACATCATCGCCACCGCAGGTGACCACAGCGCGCAGGCGGTGGTGAACGTCGCCGCGAAGCCCGCTCCGAAGAAGCCCACGATCTCGGTCACGCCGTCCGCCGCTTCGGTGGTGGCTGGCAAGACCGTCAGTCTCGTGGTCAGCGTGGCGGATACCAGCGGCAAGAAGATCGCCTCGCCGAGCGTCACCTGGTCGAGCGACAAGCCGGGCGTCGCAACCGTTAGCCAGGCGGGTGTAGTGACCGGCGTCGCCGCGGGCACCGCGAAGATCACCGCGAGCTCGGCAGGGGTGAGCGCGAGCGCGACGATCACGGTCAATCCGGCTCCCACGCCGCCGCCCTCGCAGGAGACGGCGCCGTCGGGTCCCGGCTCGCTCTTCTCGGGTTACAGCGCCGCTTCGCCGCACTGGACCCACATCCGCACGCTGATCACCGACTTCTACTACCACTGGACCGCGGACCAGCGCGCGTGGGCGGGGCAGCACTTCGACGCTGCGCTCTCCGGCAATGGCGACGCGTGGCGTGCCGCCAACCCCGGCGTCACGCACCTCCCGTACACGCTCCTGTGGACGGTGCTGACGCCGGAGAGCTCCGACAGATCGAGCCTCTCGTCGATCTACTACTCGGACATGGAACAGTGGTACGCCGCGCACCCGCAGTACCGGATGGAGGACGCGTTCCTCCATACCTCCACCACCAAGTCGCTCGCGACGCGCGTGAAAGTCATGATCTGGGATTCAGACCGCTATCTGATCAATCCGGCCGATCCCGGCGCGCGGGCCTACACCGTCGATCGCTACCTCCGAGTAGTTCAGAACGAGGAAGGAGTGTTCATCGACGAAGCGGGGTCGGGTGACATCCTTGCGCGGGCCAAGGAGGGTGTGGATCTCACGCCCACGGAATATCAGACCGCGTATACCTCGCTGCTGGCGGAGATGAAGAAGGCGTTCGGTAGCAAGGTGATAATGTTGAATACCGCCGAGTACACCAAGGATTTTGACCGGGCCAACGCAGCCGCAGCCGGGGCGGTACACCTGGAGCTCTTCAACAACCCCATGTATGCCGGCATGCCCACGCGCTGGAAGTGGGTGGAGGATCTTCTCTCGCTCGGAGTCAGGGTGGACATGGTCAGCCCGTACGCGGCGAAGTGGGCCGACGATCACCCGTCGCAGTACCCGAAGGGGAACTACCCGACGAGCGGGCAACGGCTGAACATGTGGCTGCTCGCCAGCTACTACATGGTGGTGGGTCAGAGTCCGGAGGGGCTCTACTACCACCCCCTTGGTCCGAACTGGGACACGCCCTTCTCGCAGTACTGGTTCAAGGCGCTGGAGGCGAACATCGGCCACCCGCTGGGTGCGCGCTCGGTGCTGGCGAAGGGTACCGATCCGACCGGAAAGAATTACACGGTCTACCAGCGCGAATTCGATCGGGCACTGGTGCTGATCCGGCCGCCGCAGGGGTGGGACACCCAGTCGTTCCTCGACGCGACAGGTGTGGAGATCACGCTACCATCCGGGGAAGTCTGGCTCCCGCTCCGTGCCGACGGAACGCTCGGTGCCGCCGTGACGAAGGTCGAGCTCCGGAACTCGGAATCGCTCATTCTGGTGAAGAAAAGCCGGATCTGAGCGAACGGCGGGGTCAGGTCTTTAAATTCGAGCGGGCTGGGCAAATGCCCAGCCCGCTCGAAATT
>DASSNL010000220.1:0-15110 GCA_035688075.1 Gemmatimonadaceae bacterium | reverse complement strand
AACTGCTCCCCGCCTTTGGTTCTGCCCACCCGGGCAGGACGCGAGGAGCGGGAGCAGTTCCCCCATTCACACCGAGCCATCCCTTGTCTGGAGCTCCGAAGGGGATCACGATTCCAGCAGCCGCGTGACTTTCTCCGCGTCTTCTCTCCACCCCTCCGCGCCCTCCGCGTGCGCAGTTCCACGCGATGAACCCAGCCAGGAGATGCTCTCCGCCTACAGCACCGATGCCAGCGCTTCCCCAGGGATTTCATGCCCGCCCTGGTAGCTGATGTGCCGGACGGTGATACCGTGGTGGGCGAGGCGGGTCTGCTGGTCAGTGAGGGAGGCGCTGGGAATGTGGGGGTCGGAGTCGCCGGCCACCACGACGAGCTCGAGAGCGCGGAGGACGGAGGCGTGCGCATCGAGATCCAGATCGGGCGGGACCAGGCCGCCCCAGAGGATCAGCCGATCGGCACGCACCGAGCCGCGCGCTACCCAGCGGCAGGCGGTGGCCACGCCCTGCGAGAAGCCGAGCACCGTGATGCGCGTGCGCGCGCTCGAAAGAAGTTCGGAGAGCTGCGCATGGAGTGCGTCCAGGAAGCGGATATAGTCATCGATCTCGGAGAGCCGATCCTCGCGCGTCATCCACGAGGCGCCTACCGGGGAGTGCGCGTGAGTGCGGCCCGGGCGCTCGAGGTAGAAGCGGGAGAGCGCCTCGGGTGCGACGATGAGTCGGTTGCCATCGTTCAGGGAGGTGAAGCGGCGAAGGAATCGCGAGGCGAGCTGACCGTAGCCGTGGCAGACGTACCAGAGCTCGCGCGGTTGGCCGAGCGGGTCTCCGAGCGTGTAGTAGCGCGCGGTGCGCGACACGGGAATGTGGTGCTCGTGTATGCTCTCCATCGAGTACTCTGTAGTCCTGGTCAGTCTAACGGTCGGCAGCCTGATGGCTTGCAGTCTAACGGTCTGCAGCCTAACAGCCCGAAGCCTAATAGCGGGCAGCCTGATGAGTGGCGGCGCGCAATCTCACGAATGGCACTGACTCGCTCGCGCCGGAAGTAGCTGGGGTGAAAGCTGGCGCAGGCTCTGGCTCTTCCGCCGTCCCGCGCTCTTGCTCGCGACTCCGTGTCACCACTCCGTTCGTCGCGCTTCTGCTTTTGGCGGTACGCAGCTCGAGTCTGCCGCGGACATGAGCTGCTCCGGGTCCGTGATTGGAGGGACGTCGAGCGAGCCGCCGTTCTGCAGCACCACGAAGGCAGGGCGGCAGCGCTCGGGGAGCTCGGTGATCGTCGAGTTCAGCGAGTCGACCGACTCGTGCTGACCGTCATCGCCGAGCTCGAAGGTGCCCCAGTGGATCGGGATGCTGGTGGCGGCGTGCAGGAGCTGCGCGGCGTGCACCGCGTCGGCGGGCGACTGGTGCTTGCGGTGCATGTACCAGCGCGGGATGAACGGCGCGATTGGCAGGATAGCCAGCCGGAAGCGCGCGTAGCGGCGATGGATGAGATCGTAGAATCTCCCCCACCCCGTGTCACCGGCGAAGAACACCGTGTCGCTCCGCCCCTCGATCACGAAGCCGGCCCAGAGCCGGCGGCAGTGATCGCTGAGCGTGCGGCCCGACCAGTGCTGCGTCGGCACCGCCCTGATGCGCACCCCGTCTGCCACCTCCGCGTCCTGCCACCAATCGATCTCCTGGCTGCCGCCGATTCCGGCCGCGCGAAGGAGCTCGCCGTTCCCGAGCCCGGTCACGACCTTCGGGTGGAAGACGCGCGCCAGGCGCTGGAGCGTGGGAACGTCGAAGTGATCGTAGTGGTCGTGGCTCAGCAGCACCACGTCGATGCGAGGAAGATCCTCGAAGCGAATCCCAGGTGGCCTGAAGCGACGCTGACCTAGCCATGGCGCTGGTCCCACCCGCTCGGAGAAGACCGGATCGGTGAGGATGTTGAGGCTGTCCATCTGAATCAGCACTGTCGCATGGTTGACGAACGTGACGCGCACTCTGCGGCCACTCACCCGGCGCGGCGGCGGCGGAGCGGGCGGAGCATCGACGCGACGCCACTCTCCGCGACCGCGCGCGAACTGCCAGGCGATGACGTCGTCCACCGCCTGCTCCTGGAAGGGCTGGATGTTGTGAAAGTGCTCGCCGTCGAAGTGATCGGAGATCGGCCCCCGGTAACCGGCGAGCGGAACCGTGGCACAACCGAGGAGGAGGAGCGCTAGCCAGCCGTGAGGGAGAGCCCGACGGGCGACCTCACCGACCGCCCGTCGGGCACCCATCGCTCAGTTCATGCGGCTGCGTGCTGCGCGTCCGCGCTCGCGGCGTAGATGTCGGCGCGAGTGCGGGGGACCTCCACATGGCCGTGCTCATCGGGACGGCCGAGCAGGACCTGCGCGAGACTGAGCTTTCCACTGGCGAAGGCATACGCCGACGCAGCCATGTAGAGCCGCCAGACGCGGAACGCCTGGGCACCAACCAGTCTCTCGGCCGCGCCGCGCGCGGCCTCGAGCCGGCGCACCCACTGGCGCAGCGTGAGCGCGTAGTGATCGCGCAGCGTCTCCACGTCGCGTGTCTCGAGTCCCGCTCCCTCCGCGTCGCGCACAGCCTCGTCGAGCGGCACCAGCTCACCATCGGGGAATACGTAGCGATCGATGAACTTTCCCTGGCGCCAGAGCGTGCGGCGCAACCAGCGCCGCCACCCCTCGTCGCCATCGCGCGCGCGCACGATTCCGTGGTTGAGGAAGAGCCCGCCCGGCTTCGTGAGACGTGCCGCCTGGCGGAAGTAGGTGGGAAGCTCCGAGCGCCCCACATGCTCGAACATCCCCACACTCACGACCTTGTCGAACGTCGTGCCGGGCGGGAAATCACGGTAGTCGCGCACCTCCACGCGGCAGCGACGCTCGAGGCCGTCGGCGCGGATCTTCTCACGAGCGAGCGCAGCCTGGCGCTCGCTCAGAGTTATACCCAGCGCCTCTACGCCGTAGTTGGCCGCCGCGTGGCGGATCAGGCCACCCCAGCCGCAACCTATGTCGAGGAGCCGCTCGCCCGGCGCGAGCCGCAGCTTGCGGCAGAGATGGTCGAGCTTCGCGCGCTGCGCGGCGTCTATGTCCTCGCTCCCGTCCGGGAAGTAAGCGCACGAATACACGAGCGACCTGTCGAGCCAGAGCGAATAGAAGTCGTTCCCCACATCGTAGTGCGATCGGATCGCCTCCCGATCGCGCTTGCGCGAGTGCCTGTGACCGACGAGCCGGAGATGCTCGCGCCGCCGCTGCGGCGCTTCGTGCCCGCTGTGGTGATCGCGTGGAAGACGACTGGCGCAGGCTATCATCCGCGCGATCTCGCGCGGCGTCGCAAGCCGTGCTCGCAGCTGCTCGGCCAGCGCGGCTGCGGCTTCCATGTCCCCTTCGATGTCGATGTCGCCGCGCACGTAGGCTTCGCCGAAGTGCAGCTCTGAGGGAGGGAGGAGCATCCGTCTCAGTCCGCCGCTCGAGAGGATCACCAGTGTGAATGGCGGCTTCGCTGCCGCTCCCTGCTGGGCGCTCAACGTTACCGGCACACCGGGTCGCTCTTCGCTCCCATCCCAGTAGCGTACTGCGCACGCGCGCGCAGCGGACGGCCCCAGCAGCATCTCGATCGCCGCGCGCGCGTGCTCGAGCGCGGCACCGTCCGAGTGATGGGCACGCTCGGACGTCGTGCCCGACGTGGGAATGCGCTCCCTGTCTGCCGACATGCTGACTTTCCTCTGACTGTGTAGATCACCAGAGCTAGCAGCAAGCACCGGACCAGCACGCTCGGGCGCGGTTCACAGCCGTCCGACGAGAGCAGTGAGATTCACGAGCGCGCGACGGTAGCGCGAAAACGAACCCCGCTGTACCTTGAGCACAGCTGCCTCGTCATACCCGTGTAGCCCGCGGCGCCGCAGCCGCATCGCTCTGCCGCTCAGTCATACCAGCATGAGAACGTCTCCATCAGCCCAGCCCTCCCACCTGGCGCGCTCGTCGTCTCGTCGCGCGCGCACCATCGCCACGCTCGGCTCCACCATCGGCACGCTCGGCGCGCTGTCGGCCACGCTGCTGATCGTCTTCGGTTCGATTAGCAGCTCCGCGTCGGCCCAGTCGCTCCGCGGCTCGCGTCGCGCGGTCAACAAGCCGTACCACTACGCGACGCTCCACGATCTTCCCTTCTCGCGCACGTCGCGCGATGTGAAGCGGCGCCTGCACGAGGGCTATCTGGTGCGCCTCGGCGCGAGCCCAGACTACGTGACGCACGACGTGAGCTTTCCCTACGTCACGCGCACGACGCTCACCTTCGTGCGCCGGCTCGCCGCGCAGTACCACCGCGGCTGTGGTGAGAAGCTCGTCATCACGAGCGCAGTGCGCCCCGAGTCCATGCAGCCCTCCAACAGCTCCGAGTACTCGGTGCACCCGGCTGGGATAGCGGTGGACATCCGCAAGCCGCGCGACGGCAGGTGCCTCAGATGGCTCCGCCGCAACCTGCTCATCATAGAGAAGCGCGGCGACATCGAAGCGACCGAGGAGCACCATCCGGCGCACTTCCACGTAGTCGTGATCCCGGCTTCGTACAAGGAGTATCTGGCGTCGCGCTGAGCGCGGCCTGCCTTCTCCGCCGCAGGTGGCACCCCGAACATATCCCGCTACCGCTGGCCGCTACTGCTTGTCGGGCTCTAGCGGAAGGCGACGTGAACTGTATGTTCCCAGTGGCTACCAACGCTGGAAGCAGGGTTCATGACTCGTTTACTGGTGATTGACGACGATCACTCCCTCACCGATCGTGTGTCCGCCGCGATGCGCTGGCGCGGTCACGAGGTGATCGAGGCGGATACGCCCGAGGCGGGGCGCTCGCTCGCGCTCGAGAAGCTCCCCCACCCCGATCTGGTCATGCTCAGTGTCGCACTTTCGCGTGCGACGGACCCTCCTCTCCTGCCGACGCTTCGCAAGGGAGGTTACAGCGGCCCCATTCTCGTCTGGCACTGGAGCGGAAGCGAGAACGACATCGTCCAATCGTTCCGCGAGGGGGCCGACCAGTACATCACCCTGCCGATCGGAATGCGCGAGCTCTTCGCACGCATCGATGCGTCGCTCGCGCGCGCCCCTGACAGACTGATGGCGAAGGTTGCTGCCCACGGCGCCGATGCTCCGACCAGGCGGGAGGCGTACGCGTTCGGCGGCGTCGAGGTGGATTTGGTGGCCCGCGAGGTGTACCGCCGCGGAGATGTCGTCAAGCTCTCGCCTCTCGAGTTCGAGCTTCTGGTAGCGCTGCTCCGCCGGGATGGTGCAGCGACTTCGCGCACCGATCTGCTCCGCGAAGTGTGGAACTACGGGCCCGGCGTCATGAGCCGGACGCTCGACACGCACATCCTCAATCTCAGAACGAAACTGGAGGATGAGCCGAGCGCGCCGCGCCACATCCTGACCGTCAGGAAGATCGGCTACCGCCTCGACACGTGACCCGGTCCGGCCCCAGAGGCCGGCAACCGGCTGGCGCGCTCCTCCTGGACGCGGTACTATGGGGAAGTGCGAGCGGCGCGATCATGGACACGGGGGCGTGCCCGACAGCGCTCTCCCGCGCTCTTCCGGAGGTGACCATGCCTCAGCTTCGACGTGTGCTCGCTGCACTCACGGTGGCGCTCGCGACGAGCGCGTGCGCGCGAGCAGCCCGCCAGAATCAGTACCAGCCCGTCTCCGACGAGGGTGTCCTGTCCGATGGTGGACACACGGTGATCGATCGCGAAGCGCTCTCGCGCAGCGACGTGCCAGTCCTCGACCTGCTGCGCTACCGCGTGCCCGGGATGAGGGTCAACCCCACCGACGACTGCCCCGAGGTGATCCTGCGTGGCAAGTCGACGTTCGTCACCAACTCCAGCGCGGCCGTCTACGTGGATGGCGAGCGGGCCGTCAACACGTGCGTCCTCTCGATGCTCTCCACCTTCCACATCGCTCGAGTCGAGGTGTACCCCGGCGGAGTTCCGCCGAGTGGATACCTGACCAATCCCTACGGCGTGATTCTCATCTTCTCGATGAAGGGGCCGGAGCCGGAGTAGAAGTCACGCACGAGTGTGGTAAGCGCGGGGTCGCCGACACTGAATGGAGAAAGCCCTCCGAGAGATCGGAGGGCTTTCTCCATTCACTGCCTGCAATCGGAGCTACGCTCGTGACCTCACGCGCCCGACGGGTAGTTGGCGGGGCAGGTCACGCCCTTCTGCGAATCCCAGTAGATCCGGGTGTGGAAGTCGTCCGGCCCCTGGCGCGCGATCGCGGCTGCGACGTTGTCGCCGTTGGCCTGCGTCTCCGTGGTCGAGTAGAAGAATCGGCGCGGCACGTAGTCCACGATGGCCGCCGGACCCGGCTCGATCGTCTCGGGCTGACAGGTACGGCGCCACTCGGCCCACGCCTGACCGCCATCGCCAACGAAGGCGATCCACTTCTGAAGCCCGATCTGCTTGAGACCATCGGTGCCGCCCTTGTAAGCCACATCCGGCTGGCCCAGATAGGAGCTGATCGCGCCTGCGTCGGTCACGCCCCACTGCTCCATCGAGGAACGAATTCCGTCCTCGTAGAAGCCCTTGGCCTGCGCGGGAGTGAGACCACCCCAGCCACGCTCGGCCGCCTCGGCCTTGATGAACGCGACCTCGGCGTAGGTCATGAAGTACGACGGACGCGCGGCGTTGGTGGGGCTGCCGAAGTAGCCGTTCGTCGTCTGACCGCCGTAGAAGATCTCGCCGGGGCGCGAGGCGAGCTTGGCGAACTTGCCCGCCGAATCCGCGGAGAGTCCGTTCGGCATTCCCCCGTACCCACCGGGGTAGAGACTGGAATCCTGCACCGGCTGCGCGAAGATCGGCATGCGCGGATCGTCGGTGGTGATGAGGATGTCCATCAGCGTGCGCGACATGCGGTGATCGTCGCGGGTCTGGAAGTTCACCGTCCACGGGTTGTCGACGATTCCGTCGCCCGGCCAGGGAATGGCCGCCGCATCCTCGTTCTTCGTGAAGACGCCGCCCGGTGCGTTGAGCGCCGCCTGGATCTGCGCCGCGGCAGTGGTGGGATCCACGTTCGAGAGCCGCATGGCGAAGCGGAGACGCAGCGAGTTGGAGAACCTCTGCCACGCCTCGAAGTCGCCGCCGTAGATCGGATCGGCGCTCCCGAGTCCCGCGTCGCTCGCGCCCGCGAGCGCCTGCGTGGCCGCGTCGAGCGTCGTGAAGAAGCCATTGTAAATGTCCTTCTGCGCGTCGTACGTCGGCAGCAGGCTCCCATCCTCGTCGTCGCCGTTCAGCGCGTCGGAGTAAGGGATGTCGCCGAAGCTGTCGGTGATGTAGCCGAAGCCGTAGGTCTGGAGGACCATGGCCGGCGCGGAGATGCCGGGCTTCCCGGCCTCGTCACCCGCTTCGATCACCTTCTCCAGATCCTCCAGCTCCGTCTTGTAAGGGTTGTCGAAGCTGCCCGTGGTCTGCGCGGCCTGGAGGCGCACGTAGCGATCTTCGTCGGGGTAGAACACCTCACCGAAGTGCTGCGCGAGCCACTCGGTCTGGCGAAGGTTGTAGCCGCTACCGATCCAGCGGCTCGCCGTGCGCTCCACAGCGCGGGTGAACAGCGCTCCCGGGGGAGCCTCGGTCGGGCTGTTCGGGTTGTCATTGAGACCCGTCAGGTCGCCGCACGCGAGCACTCCGACCGCGAGCGCGCCGGCCGCAGCAACCTTAGCGAGAGATATGCTTTTCATCGTAGTCATTTCTCCAGAGAGGTTGGTTACGGCGTGACCCGAAGGTTGATGCCCAGGCTGCGGGCGTTGGGAAGCGCCGCGAACTCCATCCCCTGGAAGTTGCCGTTGGAGTATGCGAACTCGGGGTCGATGTTCGGAACGTCGGTGCTGAGCCAGAGATTCCGGCCCACGAAGGAGAGGTTGATCGACTGCGCGCGAAGCTTGTTCGAGATTGACTCCGGGAGGTCGTAGCCGACCCGGAGCTCACGCAGCTTCACGTAGCTCGCGTCGTACGTGTACTCCTCGTGGAGCGGGAAGAGGCCGTTCTGGAAGTAGTACTCCGAGGTGACGATCTTCGTGTTCGGCTCGCCGGTATCCACGTCGATTCCGTCGACGACGATGCCCGGCTCACTGATGGAGACCTCGCGTCCGCGGAGCGACGACTTGAACACGCCAGCGTACTCGCCGAACATGTTGCTCACGCTGTAGAGGCTTCCACCCTGGTGGAAGTCGAAGAGGACGCCGAGGGAGAAGTTCTTGTAGCGGAAATCGTTGCTCCAGCCGCCCACCCAATCGGGCTCCACCTTGCCGAGCACCTTGCGATCACCCAGGACCGGGAGACCGTCCTTGACGAGTTTCCGACCCTGGTCGTCGCGCGCGTACGAGTAGCCCCAGATCACGCCGAACGGACCGCCCTTGCGCGCCTGGAGCTCCGCGTACCAGGTGCCGCCAAGTACGACAGACTCGAGGTCGCCGTAGAGGTCCACGACCTCGCTCCGGTTGGCCGCGTAGTTGAAGCCCGTGGTCCACTCGAAGTCGTTCGTGCGGAACGGAGTGGCGGCGATTCGTCCCTCGAAGCCGTGGTTCCGGATCTCACCGGCGTTGATCGCCTTGCTGTCGAAGCCGGAAGCCGGCGACAGTGTGAGGTTGATGATCTGGTTCTTGGTGGTCTTCGTGTAGTACGTGGCGTCGACCGTGACGCGGTTGTCGAGGAAGCCTAGCTCCAGCCCTACCTCGCCGGCCGTGGTCAGCTCCGGTTTCAGGTCCGGGTTCGCGATGTTGTCGCTGAGCGTGTACTGCGGGAGCGCGCCGAACTTCGTCGAGAAGCCGCTGTACGTCGTGAAGAGCTGGTACACATCGGCGTCGTTACCCACGCGCGCCAGCGACCCGCGAAGCTTGGCGTACGAGAGGACGTTGGACGAGAGCGACGGAATCGCGTCGGTGAGTACCACCGAGGTGTTCACCGAGGGATAGAAGTAGGAGTTCTTCCCCTTCGGGAGCGTGGAAGACCAGTCGTTGCGGGCCGTTCCCTCCACGGTCCACCAGCCGTCCCAGGTGAACGACGCGGTGCCGTACACGCTGTTGACCTGCTGGCGCTCCAGGTACTGCTGGTTGCTCGGTGTAACAGCCGCGTTCGAGACGTTGTAGATGTGCGGGATGGAGATGCCATCCACGGCCACGGAGTTCGAGTTGTACGTCTCGTAGCGACGACCGGCACCCGCCATGGCGCTGACACTGAGACGCGACGTCACGTCGTGGTCGGCCATGAGCATGAAGGTCGACGTGTTCTGCGCCTTCTCGTTCTGGAAGTTCGTGAACGAGCCCGCGTAGGCCGGGTTGCCGAAGTTGATGTTGCCACCCGAATACGCCTGCGACGCGCGGAAGTTGTAGTTGTTGGTGCCCGCGCGAATCGTTCCGCGCAGCCAGTCGGTGAACTGGTAATCCGCCGAGGCGCTCACGATGAGCTGCTTGCGGCGATCGTACTCCGGGTTCTCGTAGACGAGCCAGAACGGGTTGTTGTGGAAGTTGTAGTTCCAGTTGTACTGCGTTCCGTCGTCCTTCATGTAGTTGCGCAGCGCATTCATGTCCACCTGGCGCCCGAACCAGATGAACTGCTCGAGGATGCCGGTGTTGTAGCCCACGCCGGGACGATTGCGTCCGTTGTTGGTGAGGTACTGGATCGTGGCATTCGTGGTGAGCCTGTCACCGATCTTCAACTGGCCGGAGA
This sequence comes from Gemmatimonadaceae bacterium, assembly GCA_035688075.1. GTDB lineage: Bacteria > Gemmatimonadota > Gemmatimonadetes > Gemmatimonadales > Gemmatimonadaceae > JADGGM01. The sequence goes on along the minus strand of DASSNL010000220.1, from coordinate 5,418 downwards.
GCGAGCCACTGAGCTTGTTCCAGCTGCTGTTGGGGATGTAGCCGTCCTGCTGCGTGTTCCCCACCGAGAGGCGCGCGTTGGCGTGCTCGGTTCCGCCGGAGAAGGCGAGCGAATTGGTGAGCGTCTTACCCGTGTTGAAGAAGCTTTCCACGTTATCGGGGTGCGCCACCCACGGCTGCTGGGGGCCGGTGAACTGATCGATGGGCTGACCGTCGAGGCGCGGGCCCCAGCTCTGGTCGGCGCCGTCGTTCGTGCCGCCGTTCTGGCCGTCCACGTAGCTGAACTTCCCCGCGGCGCCCTGGCCGTAGAGGTTCTGATATTCGGGGAGGACGCTCGGCGTCTCCCAGCTGTAGGTGGAGCTGAGGGAGGTGCTGATCTTTCCGTCGGACGCGCGACCCTTCTTGGTGGTGATGACGATGGCGCCGTTTGCCGCCTGCGAGCCGTAGATGGCGGCGGCGTTGGGTCCCTTCAGGACCGTCATCGTCGCGATGTCGTTCGGGTTGATGTCGGCGAGCGTGTTGCCGAAGTCGATCGAGCCGCTCTGCGGACCGCCGCCGCCCGGATGGCCGCCGCGGTTGTCGTTGAAGACGGGGACGCCGTCGACGATGACCAGCGGCTGGTTGTCGCCGGCGAGCGAGCTGGCGCCGCGGATCACGATCCGGGTGGCGCCGCCCTGGGTGCCACCCGCGGTGATCGTGACGCCAGACACCTTGCCCTCGAGCTGATTGAGGACGTTGGGGTCCTGCGTCCGGTTCAGCGCCTCGCTGCTCACCTGCTGCTGCGCGGTGCCGAGTTGGCTCTTCTCCTTCTGGAGGCTCAATCCGGTGACCACGATACCGGTGAGCTGCGTGGGAGCCGCGACGAGCACGAAGTCCTGCTGGATGCTGGCTCCGGCCTCCAGCTTGATCTGCATGCTCTTCGGCTGGTAGCCCACCCGCCGGGCCGTCAGGGTGACCGTACCTGTCGCCCGGTTCGCTGGAACTGAAACCCGGAACACGCCGTCTGCGTCAGAGTATGTACCGAGGTTGAGCGCTCCGATGGCGACGCTGGCTGACTGGATCGGCGCTCCAGCCTCCGTCACCACGCGGCCCGAGATGATGGCTGGTTGCTGCGCGCGCGCGACTGCCGGCGACAATCCGGCTATCGCGCAAGCGGCAATGGCCAGCCTGCGAACGAGAGTCGTCATAGGACGATTCACCTCCAGCTGAGTGAGGAAGACGAGTGGCCCCGTCGGCACGATCGGACGGGAGAGAGAGCGAGGTCGGAGGGAGCGGCGACACACATGTCGCCCTGGCGGCCTCGGGTCTAATGTCGCCCCACCAGAGAGCCGTCGCAGCGCCGTTCTCGGCGGATTTCACAATCTTGACACAACCTTGACATCAGATGTGAAACCCTTTGCCGGGTTCCTGAAACGGGACGCGCGCGGGGACCCGCATCTACCACTGAAACGGCGGTCCACACCCGTCGCCCTATGGCTATCGCGACCATCGTGGAGTAACGTGTGCCAGCCGCAGTTCAGCTATGCAGTGTGATTCTCAGCGACGCCTCTCTGCCCTTCCCACCGCCAGCGAGCGAGGTCCTAATGCGTGCTAACCGGTTCGTCCTCCCCGTCCTAATCCTCCTCCTTTCCGCCTGCGCCAGCGCGGGCTCGAAGAGCTCCACGGAGCGTCGCGACCGCAACGTCATCACGCGAGACGAGATCTCGGCGTCGCCCGAGCACAGCGCGTTGAACCTGATCCGCTCCCTGCGTCCGGGGATGCTGAACGAGCGTGGGAAGACTTCCATCGCCCACGCGGATCCCGGGATCGTGATTTTCCTCGATGGGCAGCGGTACGGCGACGTCTCCTCGCTGGATGCGATGGAGGTCAACACGATCCAGGAGATCCGCTACCTCAGCGCCGCGCAGGCGCAGGCGCGCTTCGGTACCGGGTACCCGCAAGGTGTCATTCTCATCACCAGCAGGACCCGGTAGCCGGGGGAACGACCTCCCCTTCGAAGCGACTTCTCCCTCGAAGCGAGCTCCCTTTCAACGAGCGGCGGCCCGGACTCCGATCGCGTCGTCCATGGCAACACCGACGCGCCGGGTCGCCTTTCCTTCTCTCTCGAGCCGCGCGAGGAGCAGCTTGTTGAGCGCTCCGATGTACGCTTCGGCGGTCGCCATTATCACGTCGGTGTGCACGCCGTAGCCGGTGAAGACGTGCGCCCGGCGGTCGCCGGTGGCAGCGATCCTCTGTGACGGGCGGCTGTCCGCGTCAGGAGCGCGCTCCTTGAGCCGCATGGTGACCTCACCAACGGCGTCGAGCCCTTCGGTGATGGAGTTGACGCTGAACTCCACCAGCTCCGCGCCACCGCTCGCGCCGTCGGGGTCGTCGGCCTCGATTATCTCCTGGATAGTCCGACACACGGCGTCGACTGCGCCGCTCCCCTGCGCCGAGCCGGCTCGGAGCTTCCCGTCGGGACCTCTGAGTCGGACTATCGCGGTCGGCATGAGGTGCGTGCCGCAGGTCACCGCCGCATGCTCCAGCGCGTAGATGGTCACCGGTCGCCGCGTCTCGCCGGAGACGATTGCCTCGATGTCGCGCTCGTCGAGGATTTTCTTCCGATCGGCGATCTCCTTGAAGCGCGCGAAGGCGTGCCGCAGCTCCTCGTCGGCCAGCTCGTAACCCATGGCCGCCAGATGCTTGCGAAAGGCGTGGCGCCCCGAGTGCTTTCCGAGCACGAGGATGTTGCCGTCCAGCCCCACGGTCTCGGCGCTCATGATCTCGTAGGTCAGCCGGTTCTTCAGAACGCCGTCCTGATGAATCCCCGCTTCGTGCGCGAAGGCGTTGGCGCCGACGATCGCCTTGTTGGGTGGGACATGGACGCCGGTGCACGAAGAGACGAGTCGTGAGGTCCGGGCCAGCTCACGGCTGTCCACCGCGCTCTCCACGCCATAGTAGGAGCGACGCGTCTGCAGCGCCATCACCACCTCCTCGAGCGACGCGTTCCCCGCACGCTCGCCGATCCCGTTCACGGTGCACTCGACCTGGCGCGCACCGGCGCGCACCCCGGCAAGCGAGTTCGCCACCGCCAGCCCGAGATCGTCGTGGCAGTGCGTGGAGACCGTGACCTTCCGACCACCCACCACGCGCTCGCACACGCCGCGGATGAGTGCCGCATATTCGTCTGGCGTGGCATACCCCACCGTATCGGGGATGTTGAGCGTAGTCGCTCCGCTCTCCACCGCCGCGCGCAGAACGTCGTGCAGAAACTCGGGGTCCGACCTGCTCGCGTCCTCGGGCGAGAACTCGACGTCATCGCACGCCGCGCGCGCGTAGCGCACCATGGACACGACAGCTTCCAGCACCTGCGCTCTCGTCATACGGAGCTTGTGCTCCAGATGGATGTCCGACGTGGCGATGAAGACGTGTATCCGTCTCCGCGCCGCGCCGAGCGTCGCGCGGCTGCACTTCTCTATATCGGCCTCGTTGGCGCGCGCCAGCCCGCAGATGACCGGCCCGTCGCTGACACCCACCTCGGCCGCTATCGCGTGCACCGCCTCCCAGTCGCCGGGCGATGCGGCAGGAAACCCCGCCTCGATGATGTCTACGCCGAGCCGCGCGAGCTGTCTCGCCACCTCGAGCTTCTCCTCGAGCGTCATGGTACAGCCAGGTGCCTGCTCTCCATCGCGCAGGGTGGTATCGAAGATTTGGATTGGGGACATGGTTTGGGGGAGTGAGGGGGAGAAAGCAGAGAGCAGAAAGCAGAAAGCAGTGAACTGCCTCGGGGGCGAGGGGTCTCGCCCTACGAGCCGTTGCTGCTCTCTGCTCTCTGCTTTCTGCTTTCTTTCGACTTCATTCTCTCCCTTAGCCCCCTCCCCACCCTCTCGATCTCATGTCCCGCTTCGCGCTCGCGCATCGCGGTGAAGGTCGGGCGGCCGGAGGCGTTCTCGGCGATCCAGGAGGTGGCGAAGGAGCCGTCGCGGATCTCGGCGAGGAGCTGGCGCATCGTGGAGCGGGTGCGGTCGTCGACCAGGCGGGGGCCGGCGGTGTAGTCGCCGTATTCGGCGGTGTCGGAGATAGAGTAGCGCATGTACTCGAGGCCGCCCTCGTACATCAGGTCGACGATCAGCTTCAGCTCGTGCATGCACTCGAAGTAGGCGACTTCGGGCTGGTAGCCGGCGTCCACCAGCGTTTCGAAGCCGGCCTTCACGAGAGCGGACACACCGCCGCAGAGGACGGCCTGTTCGCCGAAGAGGTCCGTTTCGGTCTCTTCCTCGAAGGTGGTGGAGATGACGCCGGCGCGCGTGCAGCCGAGCGCGCGGGCGTAGGCGAGCGCGTCATCGAGCGCGTGACCCGACGCATCCTGGTGTACAGCCACGAGCGCGGGGACGCCGAACCCCTCGGCGAAGACCTCGCGCACGCGGTGACCGGGCGCCTTGGGGGCGACCATGCTCACGTCCACGCCGGCGGGCGGCGTGATCTGGCCGTAGTGGATGTTGAAGCCGTGCGCGAACATCAGCGTGTTCCCCGGCACGAGGTTGGGGAGCACGCAGTCGCAATACAGCGCGGCCTGGACGGTGTCGGGGGTCAGCATCATCGTGATCTCCGCCTCCTTCACCGCGTCGCCCACCGTGAGTACGCGCAGGCCCGCGCCCTCCGCTTTCGCGCGGCTGCGCGAGTGCTCGTGCAGACCGACTCGCACATCCACGCCGCTGTCGGCGAGGTTGAGTGCGTGCGCGTGTCCCTGGCTGCCGTAGCCGATGATGGCTACGGCGCGTCCCGACAGCCGGCCGATGTCGGCGTCTTCGTCGTAGTATGGTCGTGTCACGTCGGTCTCCTCAGGCGACACCGTCGGCCTGCGCCGTGGGCGGGTCGTCGGGGGTTGGGGTGGAATACGAGCCCGCGTACGAGTACGCGGAAGCAGTGGCGACGCTCCGCGGACGACGGCGCTGACGCTGCTGCGGGATGCCGCGCGTCATGGCAATCGTACCGCCGCGCATCATCTCCTTGATCCCGAAGGGACGAAGCACGGCGAGAAAATTGTCCACCTTCGCTGGCGTGCCGGTCATCTCGATGATCATGGTTGCCGTGCCGACGTCCGCCGTGCGCGCATCGAACGCCTCCACGACGGCGAGGATCGGCGCGCGGCTCGCGGCAGGTGCATGCACCTTCGCGAGCACGCTCTCCCGCTCCACAGTGGGCTGGTTGGTCACATCGGTCACCTTCAGCACCTCGACGAGCCTGTAGAGCTGCTTCACCACCTGCTCCACATCCTCGGCCTCGACAACGAGGGTCATCCTGCTCACCCCCGGCGTCTCGCTGTGACCGACTGCGAGACTCTCGATGTTGAATCCTCTTCTTCTGAACAAACTCACCGCCCTGTGGAGGACGCCGGGGCGGTCTTGCATCAGGGTTACGAGTGTATGGGACATGGGGA
>DASSNL010000199.1:0-19698 GCA_035688075.1 Gemmatimonadaceae bacterium | reverse complement strand
GGTGCGCAGGCCCGCGCGGTGGAGTCGCTCCTGGAACTTCGGTCCGATGAGCGGGATGTCGGCGAGGTTGAAGCGGAGCATGAACTCCGCTTCCGTCCCCGGTTCCACGATGTGCACGCCGGTGGCGTCGTTCCCCGGCTTGGGCTTCGCCAGCTCGACCGCGAGCTTCGCAATGAGCTTGTTCGTCCCGCCGCCTACCGAGATCGTGAGCCCCACTTTTTCCAGCACAGCGGCGCGGATCCTCTGCGCGGTCTCCTCGAGCGATTCCCCCTTGTAGAGCTTCTCCGTCCCTCCGAGGTCGAGATACCACTCGTCGATGCTCGCCCCTTCCACCACCGGCGAGAATCTCTGCAGCACCGCGCGGATCTCCGCACTCTTCCTGGAGCACTCCTTCCTCGGCACCGGCACGCACATGGCGCCGGGGCAAAGCCTGAGCGCCCTCGCGATCGGCATCGCCGACCGTACGCCATACTTCCTCGTCTCGTACGACGCCGAGCAGACCACCCCTCTGCTCTCCGCCGCCCCGCCCACGATGAGCAACTTCGCCTGCCCCGCCCCCTCCGGATCCACCATGCGCGCAACCGCTACGTAAAACGCGTCCGCGTCGGCAAGGAGGATGCGGGGGGACGGGGGAGGGGGCATGGGGGGAATGTAGTGTTTAAGAAAGCAGAAAGCAGACAGCAGAAAGCAGTGCAGGGCTCATCGGGGTGGGACCCTCACCCCCGAGGCAGTTCACTGCTTTCTGCTTTCTGCTTTCTCCTACCCCCTTCCCCACCTTGCACTTTCCCTAAAAATCGTATACAATCCACCTTCGATCGAATACAATCAACCGCCGTACCCATAGATGAACGCCGTAGCCGCCGCCCAGGGGAGAAGCCAGGACTGGAGAGCTTACGCCGTGCTCGGCGTGGGCATCTTGTGCATCGCGTGGTCGGCGATCCTGGTCAAGTTCGCTGGCGACGTCAGCGGGCCGGCGTCGGCGTTGTACAGGGTGCTCGTCGCGTGCACCGTGCTCCTGCCGCTCTGGGCTGTCAAGAAGAAGGGGAAGGCGCTGCCGGACCGGCAAACGATCGGGCTCGCGGCGCTCGGCGGGATCTTCTTCGCCTTCGACGTCGCGCTCTTCAACAGCGCCATCCTCGCCACCTCGGCCACGAGCACCACGCTCATCGCCAACAGCACGCCCATCTGGGTGGCGCTGGGGTCCTGGCTCCTCTGGAAGGAGCTCCCGTCGCTCGGCTTCTGGGTCGGACTCGGCGTGATCCTGGTGGGGATGACCGCGCTCGTCGGCGGCGATGTGCTGCACCACACCACGCTCGGCTACGGCCACCTGATGGCGATCGCGTCGTCGGCGTGGTACGCCGCCTACCTCATGACCACGCACCGCGTGCGCGCCACGAGTGACACGCTCACCTTCACGGTGATCTCGGTGGCGGCCAGCGCGGTCACGCTAGGCATCGTTTGCCTAGTGAGTGGGGTGCCGATGAGCGGCTTCGCACCGCGGTCGTGGGCGGCACTCGTGGCGCTGGGGCTGGTGTCGCAGGTGGGAGGCTACCTGGCCATCACCTACGCGCTCGGGCACCTCCGCGCCACGGTCACCTCGGTGAGTCTGCTCGCCCAAGCGCCGCTCACCGCCCTCCTCGCCATGCCGCTCCTTGGCGAGCGGCTCTCGCCCGCGCAGGCCGTGGGCGGGGCGCTCGTGCTCGGCGGCGTCTACGTGGTGAACCGGAGGGCCGCGTGATAATGGCTCGGCGGCGCGGCGAGGGGCGCGATGACCCGGTGGAGCAGGCCGACGGATACGTGGAGATCCCCGAACCGTCCACCTCCGGCTCGGCCGCGCCAGGGAACGGGAGCAGGGGCGAGCGGACCGGCGCTCCGGTCGTAGGCAGCGAACATGACCAGCCCGAGACCCCGGCCGACGCCGAGCGTACGGCTGCCCGCGCTCCGCTGCGCGAAGACGTCCGGCAGATCGTTCTGGATCGGATCCTGAGCGGCGAGCTCCCGCCGGGGAGCCGGATCACCGAGTCGCGCCTGGCGGCGGAGCTCGGCGTGAGCCGCACGCCGCTCCGCGAGGCGCTCTTCAACCTCGAGAGCGAGGGCTTCGTCCGCTCAGACCTCGCGCGCGGCTTCTCGGTGGCGCCGCTCTCCGTGCGCGAGGTGCGGGAGAGCTATCCCATCCTCCAGACGTTGGAGGCGCTCGCCCTTCGCTCGATCGGGCAGCTCGCGGCGACCACCGCGCCCGAGCTCAGGCGGATCAACCGGGAGCTCGCCGCAGTGGCTGGTGACTCCGAGCGCGGCCAGCTCGTTGACCACCAGTGGCACGATGCGCTCCTGGCCGCGTGCCCCAACAGGCGCCTCCTGGAGCTCATCGCCCGGCTCAAGGAAACCGTTTCACGCTACGAACGACTCTATATGCGAGATGCGTCGCTCGTTGCGGCCTCGGTGGCTCAGCACCTGCGGGTGATCGAAGCGCTCGAGGCAAAGGACCTCGACCGGGCGGTACGAGAGCTGGAGGAGAACTGGCACTTCGCGCTCGAGACCTTGCTGGTTCGACTGGGGGAACCGTGAAGCGAGCGCGGCAGTATCACAATGACGACAAAGTTGCGACAGCTAGTAGCTTTTCGGCGTTCTTTGCGCCATTATCGGAACAACTCGGCCCTTGCGGCGGTTTAACAAGCAGTACACGACAGTCGAAGCTGACCGCACGCGTTCCGGCGCACCCGGCGAAGCACGCCTGGGTGGCGCCTATTCGTGCGTAGTGTTTTTGGAGGAATGGTGTCTCGAAAGCCCACAACAGGCGGGCGCCGCAAGGCCGCGCGGCGTCCCGATACCCTTAGCGATCACATGACTGGCGACATTCTCGACATCTATATCGCGGAGACCCAGCGGGTGCCCACGCGCACGGCCGCCGAACAGAAGGCTATCGCACGCGTGATGCGCGACCCCAAGCGTCCACTGGAGGAGCGCGAGCGGGCGCGGGAAGCGCTCATCTCGGCTAACCTCCGATTCGCGTTCTCGATCGCAAAGCAGTACCAGCATCGCGGCCTCGACCTCTCCGATCTGATCGCGGAGGCCAACAGCGGACTCGTACGCGCGGCCGACAAGTACGATCCCGACGTCGGCGTGAACTTCATCAGCTACGCGGTGTGGTGGATTCGCCAGGCCATCCACGCCTCGATCACCAAGCAGTCGCGCTCCGTGCGGCTGCCGCTGAGCCGTGCGAGCGATCTCACGCGGATCGCGCGCGCCCGCGCGGTGCTCACCGATACCCTCGGCCGTGATCCCACGGTGGAGGAGATCGCCAAGGTTGCCGAGCTCTCGGTGGATCTCACCAAGGACCTGGTGGCGCTCACGCAGCCCGAGCGCTCGCTCGACGAGCCGCTCAACACCGGCCACGGCGACCGCAGCGGTCGGACGCTCACGAGCATCGTGGCCGCCGAGACGGACGACGAGGATGGCGCGCTCCCGATGGGAATCGAGGACGAGTCGCGCCGCCAGCTCCTCCTCCGCGCGCTGGAGACCCTCTCCCCGCGCGACCGCAGGGTGCTGGTGCTCTACTACGGCCTCGAGAGCGGCGAGCCGATGACGCTCGACCAGATCGCCAAGATCTTCGGCATCACCCGCGAGCGCGTCCGCCAGCTCCGCGACCGCGCCCTCGCGACGGTCCGCCGCGGCGAGAGCGCCGAGCAGCTGAAGCGGGAATGGGCGGCGTGAACAGCTAGGGTTCAGGAGGCAGGGTTCAGGGTTCAGAGAACTGCTCCGAAGCCTTGGTCGTACCAGCGACAGCAAGCGTTCGATAAGACAGGAAACCCGGCATTCTCGCCAGAGCGAGAATGCCGGGTTTCTTGTTGGAGGACTCTACTTCGAGGCAGGGCCCTGAACCCTGAACCCTGCCTCCTGAACCCTAGCTGTTCACCCCACCGAGCAGGTCTTCTCCAGCGCGTTCGGGTCGCCGCCGCGGGCATCGACCTCGGGCTGCGGAAGCGGGATGTTCCAGAGCGGCGCGTTGTCGTTCTCCATGCCGATTCCGACCGGTGGCTCGGAGCCGTTCAGCTTCCCGAACATGCGCGCGTCTATCCAGCGAGAAGGGCTCTCCCAGAGGAGCGAGTAGCGCTTCTCGTACAGGATCTGGTTGAGCACGTTCTCCGCACCGCTGACCGACGCGGCGGAAAGACCGCCATCGACCGTGCGCACCGTGTTGGCCAGCGCCAGCGCACCCGGGTAATCTCCCTGACCCCAGAGCGCCTCGGCCTTGATGAGGATCAGCTCCTTGTTCGTCAGGATGCGGACGGGCGTCGTCGGCGTGGGATAGAGCGTGAACGTCCAGTCGGAGCCGACACCGCTCAGCGAGAGCTCGTCGGTCTTCACCACCTTGCGCGCCACGCGATCGTCACCGGCGTCGGCCTCGTCGACCACCCGTGGGTTGGTGCGGAAATCGGTAGCTGCCGGATCGGCGAAGAGTCCGTTCGTGGCGTCTCCGGAGGCGGTGCTGTAGTCGTGCGCGGGTCCCACGTTCAGATCTTCGAGCGTGGAGGCATCCTCATTGATGAAAGATGCATCGAGAGCGGCCAGCGCCTTGTTCAGCGCGTCCGTGTTGATCGGTCCGCCGGCGCTTCCTCCGGGAGGCGCGTAGTTCAGGAAGCCCAGGTAGACGTACACCTTGGCGGCCAGACCGCGATTGAACGTCGCAAAGCCCGCCGGATCATCGAACCCCGCGAAGCCCGCGGGGAGCGCGAACGGGAACGCTGCGCCGCCCGCCTGCAGATTCGTGTTGGCGGAATCGAGCAGCGCCGCGATGTAGGCCAGCACGTCGCCTTCGCAGTTCAGCGGGGCCACTGGGCCGGTGGGCTCGATGTCGACGTTGACAGGTGCTCCCGCCGTATCACGCGTCTCGATGACGTGCAGGTACGCCATCGCCTTGAGCGTTCTCAGGAAACCGAGTGTGGCGTTCTTCTGCTCGTCGGTGAGCACGCTCGCATCGGCTGCTTCCACGCCGTGGATACCGATGTTCGCCTGACGGATCGGCTGGTACGGCCAGTTCGAGGTACCGTTGAAGCCGCCCGGGTCGATGCTCGGACCGAGCAGGTCGGAAACCCATCTGGGCTCGGCCACCGGGAGGTTGTACGCATCGCGGCCCATGATCTCGGCGCGGAGGATCTCCGAGGTATGCGACGCGCGATCGTAGACGAGCATGCCCGTCGCCAGCGCCGCCACCTGGGAGACGCTGGTGATGTTCGAGTAGTCGCTCACGCTCGGGTTGTTCAGATCCGGCCGTGACGGATCCTCACAGGCGGCTAGGAAAACAACTCCGAGCGCGAACGCGATGATTCTGGTTCGCATGGGACTTGTGCCTCGTATCGGAAGGGTGGCCTGGTCAGTTGTCTGGACGCGCATCTCAGAAGTCCACGCCGAGCGTGAAGAAGAAGCTCCGCGATGGCGGATACGGCGCGACGTCCTGGCCTCTGTTGATGTTCTGGTTGCCGAAGTTGCTGACCTCGGGATCCAGCCCTTCGTATTTGGTCCAGGTGTACAGGTTACGGCCACTCGCCTCCAGGCGCACCGCGCTCACCTTGTCGCCGAAGGCAGACGAGATGAGGCTCGTCGGCAGCGTGTAGGAGACGGTGACCTCTCTCAGCTTGGCGAACGACGCCGGCTGTACGTAAGGCGAGTTGTGGTGCAGGTAGCTGGTGAGCCGCGCGTCGCCGGCCTCCGGATCCGCAGCCAGCCCGGCTCCGTCGTAGAGAAGCTGCGTGAGGTTCACGATCGACTGTCCCTTGCGCCAGTCGACCAGGCCGTAGAGGCGTACGGGGCCGACGTTGAACTCGTTGGAGAAGCCGATGGAGAAATCGGGCTCGTAGTCGCCCAGCGTGACGCGGTCGATCCCGTTGGCGCGAGCCACGGAGTCCTCACCGGTGATCTGCGACGGCGACTTTCCGACCTCGATGAAGCCCTGGCCGAAGCGCTTCGAGAACGATCCCGGGGGCGCGAAGGGCGTTACCCCATCCGGAAGCGACAGCACCTTGCCCACATTCTTGGCGAAGGTGACGCGGCTCATCCAGGAGAAATCGCCCATCTGCACCGGGAAGCCCGTGAGCGAGGCCTCGACGCCGCGGTTGCGGATCTCGCCGCCGTTGAGGATACGAGTGGTGAAGCCCATGCTGGGCGCGAGCCGCGCCTGCAGGAGGAGGTCGGTGTTGTTCTTCTGGTAGTATGTGGCCGATAGCGCGAGACGCGAGTCGAGCATCGCCGCGTCGAGACCGAGCTCGATCTCCTTCTCTCGCTCGGGGTGCAGGTCGGGGTCGGCTACCGTGGTACCGAGCTGCACGCCGTTCTGACCGGTGTAGGGGCTGCCGGTGAATGAGCCGAACTTGTTGCCGTAGAGCGGCTCGTTACCGGTCTCGCCGTACGCCGCGCGGAGCTTGAACTCGTTCATCGGCCCGAGGTCCGTCCAGCGATACGACGCCGCCACCTTCGGGTAGTAGAAGAGCTTGTTGACGTCCGCGTTGTTGGTGCTGCGCTGCCCCAGGATGCCGGCGCTCAGGAGGAGTCGCTGATCGAGAAGCAGTAGCTGCTCAGACGCGTACCAGGCGAGGCTGCGCACCTGCGTCCGATTCTGTCTGGCACCCACGTTCACACCGCGATCGACGTTCTGCTGTCCGGCCAGGAGGTCGGTAGTGGTGATCGTCACGTCGTTGAACGAATCGAAGCCGCGACGGACGCCCGCGGAAGTAGTGGCTTCGATCCCGCCCGTCGTGTAGGTGTGGGCGAGCGTGAACGCCAATGGTGCACGTGTCTCGACCGTGTTCCGGTCCACCGTCGTGCCCGGGAAGCCGTCGGCCGGCTCCCAGTAGAGCGACGGCGGCGCGTACATGTTCGACTTGAAGCCGTAGTGGTCGACCCCCGCGTCGAGCGTGGCCTTCAGGTTCTGAGCGTCCGTGGTGAACACCGTGTACTGGGCATTCACCGACCCCATGAAGCGGAAGTTGTCTTCCGGCGTCGTCATCAACGCGATCGTCTGGAGCGGGTTGCTCGAGTTCGAGAGGAAGGGGTTCTCCGGGTAGACGCCGTTCACGGGACGGAAGTCGAAGAATGTCGGCGTCGCCGCGAACACCACGTACGGGCTGACGTTCGTGTTGTCGTTGTTGCTGATGCCGCGCTTGGTGAGCGCGTGGATCAGGTTCGTGTTGACCTGGATCTGCAGCCTGTCGCCCACGTGCTGGGTGAGGTTGGCTCTCAGCGACTGCTTGTCGTAGCCCGTGCCGTACTGGATGCCGTTGTCGTGCATCGCGAGTCCGGACATGAAGTACTGCGTGTTGTCGCTCCCACCGCTCACGCTCAGGTTGCTCGACCAGCTCAGGCTCTTGTCGCCGTAGACCTGCTTCTCGAAATCGTTGAAGCCGCCGGTCCGGTCGAACCAGGCCTGGACGCTGTCGGTCGAGACGCCGACCTCGGTGGCGTAGTCCATCGCGTCGGCGAGGTTGAAGCGCCGGAGCCCCAGCTTGTGCGCCTGCACATGGGTTCCGAAGCGCTGGCTGAAGCTGAACCTGGGCGCTCCCGACTGCCCCTTCTTGGTGGTGATGACCACCACTCCGTTGGCCGCCGTAGAGCCGTAGATCGCGGCAGCCGAGGGTCCCTTGAGGACTTCGATCGACGCGATGTCGTTCGGGTTGAGGTCGGCGATGCGGTTGACGCTGTTGTCCTGGTTGTCGCCGCCGCCCTGCGTGATCATGTTCAATCCGCTGGCGGTGGTGGTGTTGGACACCGGCAGTCCGTCCACGACGTACAGCGGCTCCGAGCTACCATAGATCGACGTGACGCCGCGCATGCGGATCTGCATGCCGCCGCCCGGGGCGCCGGAGTTCGACGTGATCTCGACGCCGGCCACCTTCCCCTGGAGCGCGTTGTCCAGGGTGGAAGCGTGGGCGCGCGTGAGCTCCTCACCGCCTACCGATGCCACGTCGTTCGCGGCGTTGAGCCGCGAGATGGACGTCGCCTGGCCGGTGATGATCTCGGTGTTCAGCCGGAGCACGTCAGCCGTGAGGTGGACCGCCACCTCCTGCTGATCAGCGGCCACCGACACCGTGGCCGGCTTGTAACCGATCCGGCGCACATCGAGCGTGACCGGGCCTTCCGCCACGCGAATGGTGAACCTCCCTTCGGCATCGGTCAGGGTTCCAACTGTGGTCCCCCGAACCTGGATCTGGGCCGAGGCGATCGCCTGGCCAGACTCGGCATCATCCACGGTTCCCCGGATCTGCCGCTGGGCTCCCTGCGCTGCGACGGTGCTGGCCGTCACGCAGCCGAACAGGGCGACCCACGCAAGAACATTGTACGTTCGCACGTCGCCTCCTTCCCGCAATAAATTGTGATCACAGCCAGCCCCTACTATAACCAATGGCGCAGGCCGCTGCGCGGCGAGGATACTGGATGTTCCACGATGTGTCAATGATGTGTCAGCCGTAAAAAGCCCAAAAGTGTGTACAACGTCGAGTCCGCCACAACGCGCCGTGAGCCGCCGTGAGCCGCCGTGAGCCGCCGTGAGCCGCCGTCAGCCGCCGTCAGCCGCCGTCAGCCGCCGGTGAGCGGCCGGTGAGCGGCCGTGAGCCGCCTACCGCCAGCAGCGGGAACCGTATCGTCGGCACCGCCGTACTAGTCGGTAGGAGGCGAAGCGCCAACCGCAGGCGCGATGCGCTGCGCCCGCCACTTCAACTTTCGGGATGATCATGTCACGCGCAGCGACCTTGCTATCGGCGATCCTACTGGCGCTTCCGGCTGCCGCCTTCGCGCAGGAGCGAGCGGGGATCCGCCCCATCGCGCCCAGCCGCAACACCTTCGGGATCCACGGCGAGATGCTGATCCCGCTCGGCGAGTTCGACACCTACATCGGCAACGGATATGGATTGGGCTTCGGCTACCTCCGCGATCTCGACCGGAGCGGTGCCGTCCAGCTCCGCGTGGAGGGCGGCTTCGTCCGCTACGGCCACGAGCGCGAGCGCGCGTGCCTCGTGAACTGCCGGATCAACGTGGACATCACGACATCCAACGACATCGTAGTATTCGGCATGGGACCACAGTTCAGCGTGCCGCGTGGTCCGATCCGGCCCTACGTCACCGGCACCGCGGGGCTTTCGTACTTCTTCACGCACTCCTCCCTCGAGGGAACGTTCGACGACGACGACTTCGCCGACACGAAGAACTTCGACGACCTCGTCTTCTCCTGGACCGCCGGCGGCGGCCTCCAGATCCCGGTGCGCCAGGGACCCAAGCCGATCTCCCTGGACCTCGGCGTCCGCTACCACGGCAACGGCAACGCCTCCTACCTCCGCAAAGGAAGCATCACCGACAACCCCGACGGCTCCGTCACCATCAATCCCATCGAGAGCGAGGCGAACTTTCTTTCGGTGAGGCTGGGGGTGGCGTTCGGGTTCTAGTCTCGGCTGGCAGGCTTGGTTCTCAGGGAGAGGGCAGCCCGCGGTTCACGCGGAGGTCGCGGAGGGGTAAGGCGAGAGGACGCGGAGGGGCTCCGCTACGAGATGAGCTCCGCTCTCCGTTCTGACATCACTGCAAGTGAGAGTCGGGTGAGTCTTGGGGGGACTGCTCCCTCGCCTCTGGTTCTGCCCGGGTGGGCAGGACTCGAGGCGCAGGAGCAGTTCCCCCTATTCACACTGAGCTATCCGTGACTGGATGTCCGAAGGGGATCGCGATAAGTGCAGCCGCAGGACGTTCTCCGCGGCCCTCTCGCAGTTCCCTCCGCGACCTCCGCGTGAACCGCGGGCTGCCCTCTCCCTGAGAACCAAGTGTCCCAGGCGCGTGAACCGCGGGCTGCCCTCTCCCTCGCGAACCAAGCCTACGCAGCCGAGACGAAACAGGAAGCACCCCCCTCGCGTGCACCGCGGTACGCCTCCTGCCCCTAATCCCCGACTCGCCG
This sequence comes from Gemmatimonadaceae bacterium, assembly GCA_035688075.1. Lineage (GTDB taxonomy): Bacteria > Gemmatimonadota > Gemmatimonadetes > Gemmatimonadales > Gemmatimonadaceae > JADGGM01. The sequence continues at coordinate 9,773 of DASSNL010000199.1, read as the reverse complement.
CGAACGGCGACAGGGTGAACTTCGGAAGGCAGGAGTGGAGTCATGACCTCGATCAGTATCGAACACGTCCCGGGTGAGGAGCGCGAGCAGGCCGACGAGCGCTCGCGAACCGGGGGTGGGAACGGCGGTCGCCAGGGGAACGGCGGTCGGCACATCAACGTCGGCGAAACCGAGCGCTGGCTCTCGCTAGCGGGGGGCGCGGCGCTCGCGCTCTACGCGCTCAAACGTCGATCGCCGGCGGCGCTCGCCCTCGCGGCCGGGGGCGCCGCGCTCATCGGCCGCGGCGCCACGGGACACTCTCCCGTCTACCAGCGGCTCGGCGTGGATACGGCGGATCCCAACGCGGTCCGGCGGAACGTGCTCGCCGCAGTGCTCCCCTCGCGCAAGCTCGAGTCGGAGCGCGCCTACACCATCTTGCGGCCGCGGCACGAGCTCTACGCCTTCTGGCGCAACCTCGAGAACCTCCCGCAATTCATGGAACACCTCGAGTCGGTCACGGTCACCGGCGACGGGCGCTCGCACTGGGTCACCAGGGCGCCCATCGGGAAGCCGCTCTCGTGGGACGCCGAGATCACCGAGGAAGTCGAAGACCGCGTCATCGCCTGGCGCTCGCTCCCCGGCTCCGCGGTCGAGAACTCCGGCCAGGTGCACTTCAGCGATGCCCCGGACGGGCGCGGCACCATGGTCCGCGCCAGGATCATCTACTCGGCGCCGGGCGGGAAGACAGCCGAAGAGATAGCGCGATTCTTCGGAAAGTCCGCTTCTCAACAGCTTCGCGACGATCTGCGCCGCTTCAAGCAGGTGATGGAAGCGGGTGAGACTCCCACCACCGAAGGACAGCCCCATGGGCAGCGCAAGGAGGCGAATCGATGAAAGCGGTATGCTGGCAGGGGAAGACCGACGTGCGCGTGGAAACGGTCCCCGATCCCCAGATCCTTCGCCCGCACGACGCGATCGTGCGCATCACTTCCACGGCGATCTGCGGGTCCGATCTGCATCTATATGATGGCGTGATACCCACGATGGAACACGGCGACATCCTGGGCCACGAGTTCATGGGCGAGATCGTGGACACCGGCAAGGAGGTCCGTGACCGGAAGGTGGGCGACCGGGTGGTCGTCCCGTTCAGCATCGGCTGCGGCAAGTGCTGGTACTGCCAGAACGAGCTCTGGTCGCTCTGCGACAACAGCAACCCCAACGCGGGGATGGTCGAGGCGCTCTACGGCTTCAGCGGAGCGGGGATCTATGGCTACTCGCACCTCTACGGTGGCTACGCGGGCGGGCAGGCGCAGTTCGCGCGCATCCCCTGGGCCGACGTGAACTCGCTCGCGATCCCGGATGGCCTCACCGACGAGCAGGTGCTCTTCCTCTCCGACATCCTCCCCACCGGCTGGCAGGCGGCCGAGCGTGGCGAGATCCAGAAGGGGGACGTGGTGGCGGTGTGGGGGTGTGGTCCGGTGGGACAGTTCTCCATCCAGAGCGCCATCCTACAGGGCGCGAGTCGCGTCATAGCCATCGACCGCTTCCCGATCCGCCTCCGCCTCGCCGCCGAATCGGGCGCGGACGTGGTCAACTACGAGGAGACGAAGGACCTGGTGGAGGTGCTGAAGGAGCTGACCGGAGGGCGCGGTCCGGATGTGTGCATCGACGCGGTGGGGATGGAAGCGCACGGCCACTCGCTCGACTACTACTACGACCGCGTCATGACGGCCACGAAGATAGAGATGGACCGCGCCAACGTCCTCCGCCAGGTGATCCAGGCGTGCGGGAAGGGCGGCCGCGTCTCGGTGATCGGCGTCTACGCCGGCTTCATCGACAAGTTCCCCTTCGGCGCCATCTTCGGCAAAGGCCTCACCCTCCGCGCCGGCCAGTGCGACGTCCAGAAGTGGATGCCCGCCCTCCTCGACCGCGTCCGCAACGGCGAGATCGACACCACTTCCCTCATCACCCACCGCCTCACCCTCGACGACGCCCCCCATGGGTATGACATCTTCAAGAACAAGGAGGATGAGTGTGTGAAGGTGGTGATGAATGTGAGCTGACGGCCAGGGTTCAGGAGGCAGGGTTCAGGGTTCAGGAACTGCAGGCTAAAGGAAACAGGAAACAGGTACCTGCTCCCGAAGGTAGGGCCCTCTACCCCGAGGCAGTTACCTGTTTCCTGTTTCCTGTTCCCTTGTAGTTCCTGAACCCTGCCTCCTGAACCCTCTACTTATCCGTCCCCCCCTTCCCCGTTCCCCCCGGATTTCCGTTATCGCCGAACGTCTTGAAGGCGATGACGCTGGCGAGGGTGGCGGCGAGGGCCAGGAGGCCGCCGGTCTTCCATTTGTCGAGGCGGCGTACTTGGACATCGAAGAGAGAGCTTCGCTGGATCGCGACGCGCTGGTAGACGGTGGAGTTCGGGCCGCTGGAGTGCTGCACGAACTTGGGGACCGAGAGGAGGATGTCGCTCGCCTGCTTGTCGGTAAGCTCGCCGGCTATGACGCGATCCTGCTCACTTCCGAGCTCCTTGGTCAGGCGGTCCGCCTCCTCGCCGGAAATGCGCGCCTTCACGTCGGCACCGACCGGGATCTGCTCCACCGGCATCACGGCGTAGGTGTAGCACCCGCCCAGCGTGGAAGACAGGAAGAGCGCGAGAAGACAGTACGCACGCTTTCGAACTCTCATCTGGCCCTCGGCGGAAAAGAGGTGGGAACGGCAACGGCGCCGTTCCCACGCAAAGGTACTATTACGTGAGCCGAACGACTACGGCACGTTCGGGTTGGAGTTTCTCTCTTCCCGGCTGATCGGGATACACGAATCACGTATCTCCTGACCGGGATCCGCGGCATCCACGAGGTAGTTGTCGTGCGCCGGACCGGTGTCCTCGTACCACCTGCGCACGTCCCAGAGGTGGCGATTCTCCAGGAATACCGTGGCCTCCCGCTCGTAGCGGAGCGTGGCCCACGCCTCATCGAGCGACCCTGGTGTCGAGAGCGGCGACATGTCGTAGACGGCGCGTGCCTGGTTCAGAAGGCCGATCGCCTCTCCGATCCCCGCCGCCCCGTCGGTCCGGAGCGCGGCCTCGGCCCGCAGCACGAGCATCTCCGTGCCGTGGGTGAGCGGGATGTCGTCGTCCTCGTTGTCGTACTTGTTCTGCTGGAACATCGGCGTGGAGCCGTTCGCGCCCACGGCGACCGCGCCATGCTCGTCGAACACCGTGTCCCACGGAACGCGCGGATCGCCGTAGTGGTCGGCGAAGAGCGTGCCCCAGAGGGTGTACTCGTAGCGTGCGTGCGTCTCGTAGGCGAGCGTGTTCGAGTTGTTGGCCGACGCGTTGAGGATCGCATCGAACTCGAACTCCGCCGGTACCTTCTGGGCGTCAGCAACCGCACCGGCCCAGTCGCCGAGCCACGCGGTCACTGACGCGCGTCCACCGTAAGCGGCAAGGATGATCGGATCGCTGGCCGGGAGACCCGCGGCGGTCCCGATCTCGATCGCCTTCGTGAACTTCTCCTTGGCGCGCTCGAACTCCACGGTGTTCGGCTGCGGTGCGGCCGAGTCGATCACCGCCTCGCACACGACCTCGCCGATCAGGCGATCGATGAAGCCGCCGTACAAGTACGCCTCTGCCACGAGCGCGCTGCTCCCGAAGTCCTCGGGAGTCAACACACCCTGCATCCGCTCGACGCCGTGGTCGGTCACCCATTGCGCCTGCTGCATCCAGGACCACGCGCCGTCGACATCTTCAGGGAGGATTATCCCTCGCGGGATCTTCCCCCAGTCGTAGCTGCCGCCGTGCCACATCTCGCCCGAGAGGAGCGTCTGGATCTCCTCCACGTTGTCGTTCGCGTTGGCGAGGTTGTACGACATCCCGTAGACCAGCGACGGGAATGCGTCGGGGTCGTTGAGGCTGTCGTCGGTGATCTTTCCCGGGCTCTCCACGTCGAGGATGTTGCACGCCCCCAGCGGGAGGAGCAGCACGAGCGTCCCGAGGCCGATCCATTTTCTGATGCTGTTCATTCAGGATTCTCCCCGGTTCAGAAGTTGAGGTGGACGGAGAGCGTGTACGCGCGCGGCGACGGCATCATGTAGTAGTCGCGCCGGCCGAAGCGCCCGGCCACGCCCACCAGGTTGGACTGGTCGGTGAAGTCCTCCACCTCCGGATCGCCTCCATGGTAGCTCGACCAGGTGAAGAGGTTGCGCGCCGAGAGCGTCACCGATGCGCTGTTCGCACCGAGGATCTTCGGCGTGAGGCTCGACGGCAGCGCGTACGTGAGCGTGACGTAGCGGAGCTTCGTGAAGTCTCCCTTCTCGGTCCAGAAGCCGATGTCGTAGTCGTCGGCCGAGCAGCGCGCCAGCTGCAGCGCGGGCACGTCCGCGATGGCGCCGGCATTGTCGTCGTCGTTATAGAGCACGCCGTCGGGACCTGCCGCCTGAATCATCTTCTGCTGCGTGGCGTAGCAGGGATACCAGACGCCGCGCCGCGCGTTCTGGTACGCGGTGTAGTTCTGGATGTAGAAGCCGCCCTGGTGCTCGAAGAACACGTCGAGCGTGAGCGCGTTCTTGTAGGTCAAGGTGGTACCGAAGCCCCAGAGCTTGTCGGGGTTCACGTTGCCCTGGATGGTATCGGTCGCCACCATCGGCTGCTCGCCCAGTGCATCCGGGTTGAGGACCCGCTTCCCGTAGAACGAGGGGAAGGGATCGCCCTGCTTGATGTACGAGTTGAGGCCGGTGTAGACCTCCTTCTGCTCACCCAGGTCGAGCGCCTTGCTCCTCATGAAGGTCATGTTCGCCCGCGCCGACCACTCGAAGTCGGTGGTGCGGATGAAGCTTCCGTTGAGCTGCGCCTCGAACCCCTCGTTCCGGAGCTTCCCGATGTTCTCGATTCGGGAGCTGAGGAAGCCGCCCGATGGCGGGAGGGTTACCGGCACGAGCGCCTCGCGAGTGGTCGCGCGGAAGACCGTCGCCTCCAAGCCCAGCCTGCCCTGGAAGAGTCCCGCGTCGAAGCCGAGCTCGATCTCCTGGGTGCGCTCGGGGCCGATGTCGGGATTGCCGATGGCGTCGGGACGTACGCCCGGATCGCCCTCGTTGGCCGTTTCCGCCTGCCAGCTCTTCAGCTTGTCGAACGCGCCCGGCGCCTTGCCGGATTCGCCAACCGCTGCGCGTAGCTTGAACGCATCGAACGCCGACGGGAACCAGTCGTAGTCCGAGAGCGCGTAGGCTACGCTCAGCTTCGGATAGACCTGCAGACCGAAGTTGTCACCGAAGGCGCTGTTGCCGTCCACGCGGATGCCGCCGGTCACGAAGAGCCGGTCGCGCCAGGCGAGCATCTCCTGCAGGAAGAAGCCAGCGTTCGTCTCGGCGAACGGGATGTCGTCGCGATAGGTGAGCTGCGCACCGGTGACGAGCGTCGGATCCACCGGGCCGGCGAAGTTCTGGACGTCGATCTCCGTCCAGCGGTGCCGGTCGCGGAAGAGCTGACCGCCCCACGAGAAGGTGGAAGCGAGCGACTTGCCGAAGTCGTTCTGGAGCGATCCGGTGTAGTCGAGCGAGAGCTTGGTGTGCCGCGTGTTCTCGTCCCAGAAATAGCCCAGCGGCGTATCGAGGAAGCCGAAGGGGAGGTTGGTGATGTTCCGGATGGCCGTGTAGTCCCAGCCCACCGAGAACTTGTTGTTCCAGTTGGAGAGCGGCGCGTAGTTCGTGGTGAAGCCCACCAGGTAGTGGTCGGAACCGGTGGTGTTGTTCTGATCGAACACGTAGCCGTTGGTCACGCAGTACACGCCATCGGGGACGTTGTCGCAGTCGTGTCCCTTCCCACCATGGAGGTAGGTGGCCGTGGCACGCCCCACGTCGAGGAGGAAGCCCTCGGAGTTGTTACCGTCGCCCACCCACCGGTTGTCGAGCTTCGTGTAGGCGGTGCTCATGGTGAAGCTCAGCTTGTCCGACGGCGCGAAGGTCATGTTGGCGCGCACGCCGCCGTTCCTCGCCTTCTGCGTGGGGAGCATCCCTTCGTTCTGGTCGTAGTTGCCCGACACGAAGTACTTGACGTTGTCGCTCCCGCCGCGAACGGAAAGACCGTAGCGCTGGATCTGGCCGTGCACCGTCCAGTTGCCATCCGCCGGGCAGGTGGGATCCATGAACGGCTTCTTCTCGCCGGTGCTGAGATTCAGCCCGTACATGAGATCCGTGTTATTGCAGTCGACCCACAGGTTGGTGGGATCGTCAGGGTCGCCCCAGTGGTTGGAGTCGTTGAAGCCCTGCGTCACATCCACATCCCACGACGGAGCGCCGGACACACCGCGCTTGGTGAAGATCTGGATCACGCCGCCGGACGCTTCGGTGCCGTAGAGCGTAGTGGCCGCGGCTCCCTTGATGACCTCTACATGGTCGATGTCGTTGGCGTTGATGTTCTGCAGCGGGTTGGTGTTGTTGCGCCCCCCCCACCCGTTGCGCGTGGGCTCGTTGAAAACGCGGACGCCGTCCACGTAGATGAGCGGGTACGTGCTCTGCGAGATGGTGTTGGTCCCGCGGATCATGACCGTGCCGCCGGCACCGGGCTGTCCGCTGTTGCCGAGCACCGTGACGCTCGCCACCCGACCCGCGAGCACGTCCTGCGAGTTCACCACCGGCGCGTTCGCGATCTGGTCGGCGTTGACCATCCCCACGCTGTTGCCGACTTCCTTCTTGCGTGAGGCCACGGCGGTTCCGGTCACCACCACCTGATCGAGCGATACCGCGACCTCCGAGAGAGCGAAGTCCGCGGTGGCCGTCTGGCCCGCCACCACGGTGACCGGCTTCGACGTGCTGCCGTAGCTGATGCGGCGCACCTGGATCGTGTGTGTTCCCGCCTCGATGTTGGGAAGCACGTACTTGCCATCCTCGCCGGTCACCGTGCCGATCTTCGTACCCTGGATGGTGACGGCCGCCGCGGCGAGGGGCTGCTGCGTCCGGGCATCCGTGATTGTTCCCTGGATGCGACCGGTCGCCTGAGCGGAGAGCGGGGCTGACCAGGCGAGAGCCAACAGTGCGGCAGCGATAGCTGGCCCTGCGCCAAGCCCCCTACGGAATTTCATTGCGCTCTTCCTCCTCCTGGGGAAAGTGTTGCTGTCCTGCGAGTGACACTGGAAGTGCATCAGGGTATGGGCTTCACCTCCGCGGTTGGATCGTTGTCCTGGTAGAGGATCTCACGGGGGAGCCCCGGGCCGCCCGCGCCGATGGCGTTGCGGTAGGGCCGGAGCGTGAAAGGCCGATCGGTGAGGAGCGGCTCGTCGAAGTCGAAGGCGGGCTCGATGGTGATGACGTGATGCCAGATCGCTTCCCCGGTCGTGGGATCCACGGCATCGAGGGCGAGTGGGAGGGGCATGTTCCCCGGCATGTGGAGGCCCAGTTGATCGGCCACGCGAGTGCTCGTCCACTCGTTGCCGGGAACGTCCTCCACACCGGCGTTCACGTAGTCGGCGTCGCCGGAGAAAACACCGGAGCCGGTGTTATCGCGCGACGTCAGAAGCCCATCGAGATCGGGGCGGAACTTTCCGTAGGGAATCCAGAGCTCCTGCGGGGTGCCCTGGTGGTAGACTATCCACCCCTCGTACGTCCAGCCGGGACGAAGAGGAGTGAGCTTCACCTCGCGCGTCTTGTGCTTGTTGATCTCCACCGAGACCGAGAAGAGCCAGAGGCCGGCGTTCTCGTACGATGGGTATCCCATCTCCACGTTGTTGCTCGTGGTGAAGAGCGAGTGGTGTCCGGGGTCGTGCTCCAACGGGCGGCCGTCGGTGACGCTCCCCTCTATGGTGAGGTGGGCGGAGCCGCCACTGAAAGCACCGGAGAGGATCTGCGACGAGGAAGGCGCGGGGTCGGCGTCGCCCGGCGGCTCGACCGTGATCGCTATGCGCGATGGATTGGCGACCGGGAGGTCGAACGGGATGGTGGTGGCGCCAGCATCGGCGGCGGCCGCATCGAGGTGCAGTGCTTCCACGGCGGTCGGCTGGTCGTTCGCGTCGTAGACCCAGAGAGTATAGGTGCCCTCCGAAGGATCCAGCGGCGCCAGGCCGGTGACCACGAGCTGCATGCGGGTCCCCGAGTCGAGCGAGGTGGGGCTGCTGCTGCAACCCGCGATGCAGAGGAGACCGAGGGCCGCGGCGACGAAATGGTAGAAGATCGCGACGCGGCCGAAGGAGCGTGCAACCGTCATGGGTCCTCCCCGCCTGGTATGGGAAGCCCACTCGGTACGCGCTCCGGCGCCAGGAAGGGCGGGCCGCGCGTGGTCACGCTGTCGGTGAGCGCGTCGAGGAACGCGACGATCTCTCCGATCTCCTCTTCGCTGAGCCCCAGCGGGCGGAAGTCGGGATCGAGCATCGTCGGCGACACGCGCGCGTAGCCGCTCACGCCCGCGTTCTTGAAGCGAACCACGTCGCGCAGCGTCGGCGCCGTGCCGGCGTGGAAGTAGGGCGCCGTGAGCGCTACCTGCCGGAGCTGCGGCGTGCGGAAGGCGTACGGAGTACCTCCGTGCTCGCCCCATCCTATGTCGTCACCGGGCGTGGTGTCGCGACCGAGTCCCGTCTGCGGCGTCCCCAGCACGTGGGGCGTGAAGTCGCTCAGGAGCGGTCCCGAATGACAGGCGACGCACCCCGCTTTCCCGATGAAGAGCTCGAGCCCGGCTTTCTGGGTGGCGGTGAGCGCATCGTCGTCGCCGGCGAGGTACTCGTCGATCGGTGCGTGCGGAGTGGTGAGCTCGCGCAGGTACGCCGCGATCGCGCGCCGGAGCGTGGTGGTGTTCACGATCTCCTCGGGCGTCGCGGCCGACATCGCGGGGAAGGCGGCGGCGAAGAGCTGGACGTACTCGGGAATGCCACGGAGGCGAGAGAGCACGCTGTCGCGCGCATCCACCTTGGAGTAGGTGAGGCCACGCAGCTCGTTGTCCGCTGCGATGGGGTTCAGCACCTGGTCTTCCAGGCCGAAGGCGCTGGCGCCCCAGAACATCGCGGCGGTCGTCGACGCGTCGGGGCTCATCCGCCCGAAGAGTCCCACGTTCATGACGGTGGGGCTGTTCCGCGGCATCTCACGGAGCGGCGGCGGCCCGGGTAGGGTGCGCGCCGGTCCGAGTCCCGTGGCGCCAGCGCCCGATGGGAACTGCCGCCCATCCGCGAAGGCGAAGCTGGGGAGGTGGCAGGTGCTGCACGCCACGTTCTGCGGGCCGGAGAGGATCGGATCGAAAAAGAGTAGGTGCCCGAGCTCCACGCGATTCGCGTCGTACTGGTTGTCCACGGGATGCGGCGGCTCGGTGGGCATCGGCGCGAGGCCGGCCGCCAGCGCGCGAGCGCTGAGATCCCGCGTGGAGTCATCCCCCGGGCCGGGACGCGTGCTGTCCCCGCACGCCGCAACCAGCAGCGCGATCGCGAACGCGATGGCGGCCGGCGCGGCACGGACGGTGATCCGCCCGCGCGACCTCTCCCGCGTGGTTCGCCGCTCCGTGTGTGTCATCCTGTGAAGTCCACCTCCGCCGCCTGACCGGGGAGCAGCTCGACGGCTCCGTACGATGGCTCGACCGGGCATGGCGCATCGACCACGATCACCGCGTAGTGGCCGGGATCGAGCTCGGTGGCGCCGTAACGTCCCTGCGCGGTGGTGGAGACTACGGTGTCGGTGCTCGCGCCGATCACGCGCACCTGCGCCGAGGGAACTGGCACTCCGTTGCACGAGATGACCCCGACGACGCGCGGCGGGATGAGTCCCACGGCCGCGAAGAAGAGCCGCACGGGCGCGTCGCCAACCGTGACCGAATCGGCGTCGGGGGT
>DASSNL010000186.1:0-4898 GCA_035688075.1 Gemmatimonadaceae bacterium | reverse complement strand
GCTGGTGTTCCACTCGCAGATCCCCAAGCTGCGAGTTCATGCGCGTCGCTTGATAGTGGCCCAGGAAGCCGCCGGCGGCGAACCGGCGAACGAGGCGACGGGTGGAGCGGCGACGGTGGAGGAGGAGCTGGAGGGTTCAGGAGGCAGGGTTCAGGGTTCAGGTACGACGGGGTAAACGACGGGGTCAGGACTTTGATTTCGAGCGGGCAGGGCAGTCGCCCAGCCCGCTCGAAATCAAAGACCTGACCCCGTCGGTTACCCCGTAGTACCTGAACCCTGAACCCTGCCTCCTGAACCCTCTGTTTCCCTGCTTTCCGCCCTCTGCTCTCTGCTCTCTCTCTCCTCCTCCTCCACCGTCGCCGCTCCACCCGTCGCCTCGTTCGCCGGTTCGCCGCCGGCGGCTTCCTGGGCCACTATCAAGCGACGCGCATGAACTCGCAGCTTGGGGATCTGCGAGTGGAACACCAGCGCGCCCGCCACCACGATCGCACCGCCCGCGGCAACCGTGTGCGGCGCGCCAATCCGGTGGGCCACCGCGCCGGAGAGGAGCGCGCCGAAGGGCGCCATTCCCATGAACATCATCGAGTACACGGACATCACGCGCCCGCGCAGCTGGTCGGGTACCATGGTCTGGATCAGCGTGTTCGACGACGCCATCTGCAACATCATCGCGAAGCCCACCGGCACGAGCAGCAGCATCGAAAGGAAGAAGTACCGCGAGAAGGTGAATGCGATGAGCGCGAGCCCGAAGCCCATCGCCGCGAACGCCACCCAGCGCCCCAGCCCCTTCACGTTTCGCTTCCCCGCCAGCGTGAGCGCACCGAGCAGCGCGCCCACACCGGCTGATCCCATCAACAGCCCGAGCCCCCGTGCGCCGCTGTGAAGAATGTCCTCCGCGAAGATCGGCATGAGCACCGCGTACGGCATCCCCACCAGGCTCGCGAGGCCGAGCATCAGAAGAAGCGCGCGTATCGGAGGCGTGCGTGCCACGAAGCGGAAGCCTTCGGTGATCTGCGAAATTGCCGAGGGCTTGTGCTTCGGTCGCTGGAAGGGCTCGAGCCTCATGAGTAGGAGTCCAGCGATTACCGCCAGGTAGCTCACTCCGTCGGCGAAGAAGCACCACCCCTCGCCGACCGCCGCGATCACGAGCCCCGCGAGCGCAGGTCCCACGACGCGCGCGAAGTTCACCATCGACGAGCTCAGCGCGATCGCGTTGAGCAGGTCGTCGCGTCCCACCAGTTCCACATAGAACGCCTGGCGCGCCGGCACGTCGAAGGCGTTCACGATCCCGAGCAGCGCGGCGATCGTCATGATGTGCCATACGCGCACCACGCCCGCGAGCGTGAGCCCCGCGAGGATGAGCGTGAAGACCATCGACGCCGTTTGCGTGGCGATGACGATGCGATGACGGCTGTGCCTGTCGGCCACGGCACCGCCGAGCGGCGAAAGCAGGAACACCGGCACCTGTCCCGCGAACCCCACCGCGCCGAGCAGCACCGCCGAGCCCGTGAGGCGATACACCAGCCACGCGCGTGCGACCATCTGCATCCACTTTCCAACCAGCGAGATGATCTGCCCGCTGAAGAAGAGCTTGAAGTTGCGATGCGCGAGCGCGCGGAAGATCACGCGCAGGCCGCGTTGCTGCTTTCCGGATGTGGCTGGTGGCATTTACCTGGAGCGAGAGTTCCGTGCGTGAGATAGTCGGGAGTGCACGGGACGCACCAGAGGGCGCTTCACCGCTCGGGGATTGGCCGCGTGCACCACGCACTGCATCGCGTTGTGCAACGCAGCCGGTGCTCACCACTGGCATTCCACCTGCCCACTCGCCACATTCGGACTATAGGCCAGGCCGTCTCCAGGAGCGCACGATGACCAGCAGCATCTCCACCACAGACATCTCGCCCGCCCGGGAAGCCGCCAAGCTGCGCGACACGGTGATCGGGTGGCGACGCTACCTCCACCAGAACCCCGAGCTCTCCTTCCACGAGGAGCGCACCGCCCAGTTCGTCCACGACAAGCTCGCCCAGCTCGGTGGACTCGAGATCTCGCGCCCCACGAAAACGAGCGTAGTCGCGCGCTTGATCGGACTCCATCCCGGCCCCGTCATCGCGATGCGCGCCGACATGGACGCGCTCCCGATCACGGAGCTCAGCGATGTCGAGTACGTCTCGCGCAACCCGGGCGTGATGCACGCCTGCGGACACGACGGCCACACCTCGATGCTCCTGGGCGCCGCCACGGCGCTCACGGGGCTCCGCGACCGACTGCACGGCGAGGTGCGCTTCATCTTCCAGCACGCCGAGGAGGTCTTCCCCGGCGGCGCGCAGGAGATGGTGGACGCCGGTGTGATGGACGGCGTGGACATCGTGATCGGCGCGCACCTCTGGCTACCGATGCCTTACGGAAAGGTGGGCGTGAAAGCGGGAGCGCTGATGGCCTCGCCCGATGTCTTCCGCCTGGTGATCCATGGCGCCGGCGGACACGCCGCGCTCCCGCACGAGACCGTGGACAGCATCGCCATCGCCGCGCAGGTGGTGACGAACCTGCAGCACATCGTCGCCCGCAACGTGGACCCGCTCGACAATGCGGTGGTCTCGGTCACCCGCTTCATCGCCGGCACCGCCGACAACGTGATCCCGGGGAGCGCTGAGCTCACGGGCACGATACGTACGTTCGGCGCACCGTGGCGCGACCGGATCCAGGAGCTCATGGAGCGGATAGTCCGTGGCGTCACCGAAGCTCACGGCGCGAAGTACCAGCTCGACTTCCAGCGGAGCTACCGTCCGGTGGTGAACGACGAGAATGCGAGCGAGTTCATGCGCCGGGTGGTGGTGGATGCTCTCGGTGCCGACGCGCTCGTGGAAGCGAGGGCGTGCATGGGCGGTGAAGACTTCTCCGCCTTCCAGCAGCGCGCACCGGGCTCGTTCTTCTTCATCGGCTCGCGCAACGAGGAGCGCGGGATCGTCCACCCGCACCACCATGAGCGCTTCGACATCGACGAGCGCGCGCTCGAGAGCGGGGTCGCGATCTTCATCACCGCAGCCCTCGACTACCTGAGCGGAGAGCGCGCGCAGTGAAGGCGCATCGATGGCTGGCGCTCCTGCCGGTCATCGGGATGCTCGGCGGGGTCCCCTTCGCGAATCGCGTGGAGCCCTACGTGCTCGGCCTCCCCTTCCTCCTCTTCTGGATAGTGTTGTGGGTGGTGATCACCTCCGTGGTGATGGGGATCGTCTACGCGCTCGACCGCGCGACGCTCCACGCGCTCGAGGATGAAGTGGGGGCGGTACGAGCGCGTATCGACTCGGCCAATGCCGCCGATCCCGCCACCGGAGATCCTCGAGGGTGAGCTCGGCGCTCGTCATCATCATTGCCACACTGGTCATAGCGCTCTTCCTCGGTGTGCGAGCGCGCCGCGGCCGCACGATGAGTCTCGAGCAGTGGAGCGTGGGCGGCCGCGGCTTCGGCACGGTCTTCGTCTTCCTCCTCATGGCGGGGGAGATCTACACCACCTTCACCTTCCTCGGCGGGAGCGGGTGGGCGTACGGGAAGGGCGCGCCGGCGTTCTACATCCTGAGCTATGGCGCGATAGCGTACATCATCTCGTACTTTCTCCTGCCGGTGGTGTGGCGCTACGCCAAGGAGCACCGGCTGGTGTCGCAGGCCGACTTCTTCGTGAGCAAGTACGAGAGCGAGTCGCTCGGGATCCTCGTGTCGCTGGTGAGCGTGGTGGCGATGATCCCGTATCTCGTGCTGCAGCTCAAGGGGCTCGGGATCATCGTCTCGGAGACATCGTACGGAAGCGTGTCCGCCAGCGCGGCGATCTGGATCAGCAGCATCGCGCTGGTGGTCTACGTGGTGATCTCCGGCGTGCACGGATCGGCGTGGACCGCGGTCCTCAAGGACATCATGATCCTCGCGGTGGCGATCGCGCTCGGCATCTACCTGCCGGCCCACCACTACGGCAGCTTCCAGCAGATGTTCGAGGCGATCGACCGTGCGCGCCCCGGCTTCCTCACGCTTCCCGCGACGGGGATGAGCATCACCTGGTTCATCTCGACGGTGGTCCTCACCGCGCTCGGCTTCTACATGTGGCCGCATACCTTCGGCTCGGCGTACACGGCGCGCAACGAGAACGTCTTCCGCAAGAACGCCGTGGTGATGCCGCTCTACCAGCTCGTGCTGCTCTTCGTCTTCTTCACCGGCTTCGCGGCGATCCTGACGGTGCCCGGGCTCGAGGGGAGCCAAGCTGACCTCGCTCTGCTCAAGGTATCGAAGCAGAGCTTCACGCCCTGGGTGGTGGGAACCATCGGTGCGGCGGGCGTGCTCACCGCACTGGTGCCGGGATCGATGCTGCTCGTCTCCGCGTGCACGATTCTCTCGAAGAACGTCTACGCCAAGCTCGCTCCCTCCACGAGCGATCGCACGGTGGAGCAGCTGGCGAAGGCGCTGGTGCCGGTGATCGCGCTCCTGTCGGTGTTCTTCGCGCTGCGCGGCGGCGAGACGCTCGTGGTGCTTCTACTGATGGGGTACAACTTCGTCACGCAGCTCTTCCCCGCGCTCGTGCTGAGTCTCGGGCGTACGCCCTTCGCCACGCGGCAGGGCGCCTTCGCCGGAATCCTCGCGGGCGAAGCGACGGTGGCCTGGCTCACCATGACCGGCGCAACCATGGCGACGCTCTTCCCCGAGTGGCCCGAGGTGGTGCGCGATCTGAACGTGGGGATAGTCGCGATGGTGGTGAACGTAGTGGTGCTGGCGGTGGTGACGCTCGCCACGCGCACCCGCGAGCGCAGCGCCCTCGAGGCGGCGCCGACGGGGTCAGGTCTTTGATTTCGAGCGGGCTGGGCGAATGCCCAGCCCGCTCGAAATCAAAGACCTTGTATCTACAGGGGAGGAGCTAG
>DASSNL010000124.1:0-9237 GCA_035688075.1 Gemmatimonadaceae bacterium | reverse complement strand
TTCGAGCGACCCCGGCAGCTGCCGGGGTCGCTCGAAATTAAAGACCTGACCCCGTCGTTCAGTCGCCGAGGCGGTGATCGGGCTCGAGGTAGCCCTCTACGTAATCCGCCACGGCTGCGTCGAGCGGGGTGACGGGTGCGTCGTACCCGGTGCCCCGCAGCCGCGAGATGTCGGCGCAGGTGTAGTACTGGTACCGCGCGCGCATCGCCTCGGGCATCTCGATGAACTCTATCCGCGGCTCGCGTCCCATAGCGGTGAAGAGCGCGCCCGCGAGGTCGAGCCACGTGTGCGCCTCGCCGGAACCGACGTTGTACAGACCGGCGGCACCGGGCGTGCGCGCCAGGTGGAGCGTCATCTTCACCACATCCTTCACGTACACGAAGTCGCGGCGCTGCTCCCCGTCGCGGTACTCGGGGCGGTAGCTCTTGAAGAGTCGCACGCGGCCGGTGTCGCGAATCTGCTCGTACGCCTTGTGCACGAGCGAGCGCATCTCGCCCTTGTGGCCCTCGTTGGGGCCGAAGACGTTGAAGAACTTGAGACCCGCTACGCGATCCAACATGCCGTGCGAGAGCGCGTACTGGTCGAAGAGCTGTTTGGAGTAGCCGTAGGCATTGAGCGGCCTCAGCGCGGCCAGGTCGCCGGCGCCGCTCACCCTGTCGCTCATCCCCGCCGCACCGTCGCCGTAAGTAGCCGCCGACGACGCGTAGACGAAGCGAGCGTCCTCCGCCAGAGCCCACTTTGCGAGCGTCTTGGTGAACTCGAAGTTGTTGCGCGCCAGGAACGACGCGTCGCGCTCCAGGGTGCTCGAGCAGGCGCCCATGTGCAGCACCAGCGTGAACTCTCCCAGCGCTCCGCTCTCGAGCCGTGGGAAGAGATCGTCTGCTTCCAGGTAGTCGTCGAAGCGGAGAGGCGCGAGGTTGCGCCACTTGTCGGTGGTGCCGAGCCGGTCGGCTATGACCACTTCGGTGATGCCACTCTCGTTGAGCGCCCACACGAGCGCGCTGCCGATGAAGCCCGCGCCCCCGGTGACGAGGACGCGCTCACCCCGACTCACTGCTCCAGCACCAGCGCGAATATCAGCGGCGCCACGATCGATGCGTCGCTCTCGATGATGTGCTTCGGAGTGTCGATGCCGAGCTTCCCCCAGGTGATCTTCTCGTTCGGCACCGCGCCCGAGTACGACCCGTAGCTGGTGGTGGAGTCGGAGATCTGGCAGAAGTAGCCCCAGAGTGGTACCTCGGGCCGCTGCAGATCCTGGTGGAGCATCGGCACCACGCAGATGGGGAAGTCGCCGGCAATACCGCCGGCGATCTGGAAGAATCCGATCGAGGACTTCGGCGCCGTCTCCTGGTACCATTCGGCGAGTTGCATCATGTACTCGATCCCTGTGCGCACGGTGTGGACGTTCTTGACGTCGCCCGTGATACAGTGGCCAGCGTACATATTGCCGAGGGTGGAATCTTCCCAGCCAGGCACCACCATTGGGAGGTTCCGCTCGGCCGCCGCCAGGAGCCAGGAGTTCTTCGGGTCTATGGAGTACGACTCGCGCAGCTTGCCGCTGAGCAGGATGCGGTACATGAACTCGTGCGGGAAGAGACGCTCGCCGCGCTGATCGGCCGCCACCCACTCCTCGAGCACCGCGGCCTCGATGCGACGCATCGCTTCCATCTCGGGGATGCAGGTGTCGGTTACGCGGTTCATGTGCCGGTCGAGGAGCGCCTGCTCATCGGACGGTGTGAGGTCGCGGTAGTTGGGCACCCGCTCGTAGTAGTCGTGCGCCACGAGGTTGAACACGTCCTCCTCGAGGTTCGCGCCCGTGCACGAGATGGCGTGGATCTTACCCCTCCGGATCATCTCCGCGAGCGAGATCCCCAGCTCCGCGGTGCTCATCGCACCCGCGACGGTCACGAGCATCGATCCGCCACGGTCGAGATGGCGGACGTAATCGTCGGCGGCATCCACGAGCGCCGCGGCGTTGAAGTGCCGGAAGTTGTGGCGGATGAACTGGGAGACGGGACCCCCGCCGCCGGGCTTGCGATCTGTCATGTCACTGCGTGTGAGTGTTCGGGAGCCGGCGGGCGTTCCCGTCGGCGGTATCGGCGGAGCGATCCCCACGTGGATCCCCGCTTGCGCGGGATGACGGCTTACTGGCGTGTCGTTCAGGTGTGCCGTTCCTGCTGTCTGCTGTCTGCTTTCTGCTTTCTTCCCATGGATCCCCGCGAGTCGCGGGGATGACGATTGGGTGGATCCCGCAAGTCGCGGAGATCGCGGTCTGGTCGTCCGCAGTCGTCGAAACCCATCAGAGACCGAGGTCGTTCACCCTCGGTGGGTCCACGCTGTAATCATAGAAGCCCTTCCCCGACTTCCGCCCATACATACCGGCGAGCACCATCCGCTTGAGGAGCGGGGGAGGGGCGTAGCGCTTTTCCCTGTACTCGTCGAACATGATCTCGGCGATCTTGTACGTGGTGTCGAGCCCCACGAAGTCGAGGAGGGTGAATGGCCCCATCGGGTAGCCGGTGCCGAGCTTCATCCCCTTGTCTATGTCCTCCACGCTGGCGACGCCGTGCTCGAGTGCGTTTATCGCGTCCACGAGGTAGGGAACGAGGAGGAGGTTCACCACGAAGCCGGAGTTGTCCTTGGCCGCGATCGGCTCCTTCCCGAGACTCGCGGCGAAGTCGTACGCGCGCCGGAAGGTCTTCTCGCTGGTAGTGACGGTGCGCACCACTTCTACCAGCTTCATCACCGGCACAGGGTTGAAGAAGTGCAGCCCCACCACCCTGTCCGCGCGAGCGGTGGCCGCGGCCATGGCGGCTATGGTGAGACTCGAGGTGTTCGAGGCGAAGATGGTATGCTCCGGGCAGAGCGCGTCGAGCTCCCGCCACATCGAGTTCTTGACCTCGAGATCCTCCACCACTGCCTCTATGACTATGTCGCAGTCGGTGAGGTCGCTGAGCCGGGTGGTGAACTCGAGGTGTTCCATCGCCGCGTCGCGGTCGGCCTCGGTCACCTTCCCCTTGCTCTTCTCGATGGCCCTGTTGAAGCTCTTCTCGATGTTCGCCTTCCCCTTCTGGCAGAGCGAGTCGGAGAGCTCACGCACCTTCGTGGTGTAGCCGCTCTGCGCGGCCACCTGGGCGATCCCCGAGCCCATGAGTCCCGCGCCGAGCACTCCTACGGTTTTTATGTCGGGCATTGCTGTGAGGTTAGTGGTGATGGGGGGGAGAAAGAAGAGAGCAGGAAACAGAGAGCAGAGAGCAGGAACGGCAGGGAAACAGGGAACAGGGAACAGGAAAGGCACTACGGGACAGTTTACGAGGGACCTTTCAGGAAGAAGTCGAGGCCGCGTGAGAGCAGCTGCTCCTTGCTTCCGGCAATCTGCTGTCTGATTCCTCCGTCTTCCCCCCGCTCCAATCTATCAAGCAGCTGCTCGAGCGACGTTTGCGCGCGGGTCACGAGGGGGGTGTGGCTGCGCGCGACGAAGTAGCCGCCGACGGCGGCGACGCCGACGGGGATCACGGCTATGGGTGCGAAGAAGCCGAGCGCGAGAAGGACGGCGGTGCCGATGGCGCCGCCGCCGAAGAGGGCGCCGCCGGAGGCGACGCGCTGCAGGCGAACGTTGGCGAGATCGGCTTCGAGACGCACCAGCACCCGCTCGCGGTCCACCGGCACCACCGTCGCCGCTACCTCCTCGGCTCGCGACAGATGGTAGCCGAAGCCGCCGAGGTTGAGGCCGCGGCGCACCTCGGTGATGAAACCGGAACGCGGCTCCCAGGTCATCCGGTCGGCGAGCCGGCGTTTCACCTGCATGCTCTCCTCGCGCTGCATCCACATGTCGAGCGCGCGGAATACGGAATCCGCGGTGCCGCGCACAGTGCGGCTCGCGTGCACGCGGGCGGTGCCGAAGACGCGTGCCATCCCACCCTGCTCCTCCGGCACGAGCACGCGGCTCCGCTCCTCGGCGAGCGCCTGGCGGACGTGCTGCGGCGAGAGGCCCACCTCGCGTCCCACTTCGACGAGCTGCTCTTCGGTGAGCATCGCATCGGCCGGATCCGCATCGCCCGCCTGCAACTCGGCGGCGCGCGAGAGCACGCGCTCGAGTGCGTCGCGACTCAGTCGCCCCTGGATCGCTCCGCGCGCGGTGACTGCATCAGAGCCTTCCGCCGCGTGCGATGGAGATTGCTGCGGCGCGGGGACGCCGGGTGAGCTGCCTCTGTCCGCCATGATCACTCAGATCCCGCCGAACACGATCTCGAGTTGGCGGGTCATTCCGTACAAGATGTTCTGTGGAAGCGGGAAGACGCGTGCCAGTGTGGCCTCCTCCGAGCCGGGCGTGAAGGATACGTTCGCCGAGCGCAGGTAGTAGCGCTCGTAGCCCGTCACCAGCTCGGGCGCGATACGCTTCAGCACGATCACCCCGCCGCGCACCGCCGCCGGGCTGGCGTAGCCCGCCGCCACTCCATTCTTCTTCTCCTCCGGCGTGGTGTTGTCTGCTATCACCTGGCCGGCAAGCGTGCCCACCACTTCGTGCGTGAAGACGTAGATCGCATCGAGCGCGTCAGCCTCCTTCTCCGGGAAGGTAACCGCCACCGAGTTGGAGTGCGGGCCGCCGGTGATGGTGCGCCCCTCGCCGTCCAGCGGAAGCGCGATGAAGATCTCACCCTGGTTCTGCCTGGTGTTGTTCAGGTAGCCGCGGAACTTGGGGAGGTACACCTTCGGCCAGAGTGAGTCGAGTGCCACGGTGACACCGCTCCGCGCCCGTTGCTGCTGGTTCCAGTAGCTCTGGTAGAAGCGCTGACTCTCGTCCTGCAGAGCGGTGACGAAGGTCTGCAGCCACTGTCTGTCGGCCGCCGTGGGAAACGAGGCGCCGAACACGGCGATGACTCGTTGCGAAACAAGATTCTGCGTCGCCCCCACCTCGCCCTTGGCCACGAGGAAGGTGTCGATCGCCGCGCGCATCTCGTCCCACGAGTCGAAGTACAGCGCGAGGAACTGCCCGCCTACGATGGTCTGGCTGGAAGCCATCTGCGCTCGCAACTGCGGCGCGTATCGGTCCAGCTCCGTGTAAGCGTTGGCCTGGTTCTTCGCGGCCTTTATCCGGTCGCGATAGCCGCGCTCGAAGTACGGCACGAGCGTCGTATCCGGCTGCACCATCGCGTAGCCGTGCAGCCAGAGATCGAGCTGGTAGCGCGTCTTGATCGGCCAGTTCGCTTCCGGCGGCTGCGGCTGTGCCTCGCCGCGCTGGGCGGCCCGGCCTCCCTGGCCGCCGCTGGCGCACGCCGCGAGAAGGAGGGTCAGCGCCGCCGCGCAGATCCTACCGGGAGCCCTCATGAAAGTGCCTCCACGATCAGCGCGATCCCCTGGCCGCCACCGATGCACGCCGAGCCCAGTCCGTAGCGCTTACCGCTCGCGCGTAGTGCGTGGATGAGGTGGGCCGTGATGCGCGCGCCCGATGCCGCCAGCGGGTGGCTCATCGCGATCGCACCCCCGTGCACGTTGAACTTCTCGCGTGGGATCTTCAGCTCCCGCTCCACCGCGCATACCTGCGGCGCGAAGGCCTCGTTCACCTCTATGAGATCCATGTCGTCGAGAGTCATCCCGGCTTTCTTCAGCGCGATCTTCGAAGCAGGCACCGGACCGATCCCCATGATCGTCGGATCTACTCCCGCAACGCCCCAGGAGACCAGCCGCGCCAGCGGCTTCAATCCCTTCTGCTTCGCGTAGTCCTCGCTGGATACCACCATCGCGCCTGCTCCGTCGCCTATCCCGGATGCGTTGCCGGCCGTAACCACACCATCCTTCTTGAACACGGGGCGCAGCTTGGAGAGACCCTCGAGCGTGGTGTTGGGCCGCATGTGCTCGTCGCGCTTGAAGTCCTCGACCTCGCGCGTCTTGGGGTTCTTCACCGGCACGGCGACGATCTCGGCGTCGAACACTCCGGCATCCCACGCCGCTTTGGCGGTCTGCTGCGATCGGAGCGCGTACTCGTCCACGCAACCGCGGTCGAGCCGGTATTGTTCCGCCAGCTTCTCGGCGGTCTCCGCCATCGCGAGACCAGCGACGGGATCCTTGAGCCCCTCCCAGAGTGAGTCTTCCAGCGGCGGCATCACGCCGAGCGGGAGTCCCCAGCGCAGCCCACGCGCGATGTGCGGCGCCTGGGACATCGACTCGCCTCCACCAACGAGGCAGACCTCCGCTTCGCCCAGCAGGATCTCCTCGGCGCCGTTGACGACCGCCTGGAATCCCGAGCCGCAGAGCCGGTTCACCGTGAGCGCGGGCACCTCCTGCGGACAGCCGGCCCTCAACGCCACGTGCCGTGCGAAGTAGATGGTGTCGGACGTCGTCTGCATGACGTTGCCGAAGATGGAGTGCTGAATCTCGCCCGGCTCCACCCCGGCACGCTTCATGGCCGCCTTGGCCGCGTGAACGGTCAGGTCTATCGCACTAAGGTCCTTGAACGCTCCGCCGAAGGTTCCGAACGGAGTGCGAACGCCCGAAAGAAAGACGATGTCGCGAGAGGCGCCCTGAGTCTTCACGAGACTATCCTTTGCGTTGGAGGTGATGAACTAAAGATGGGCCCCAGGGCGGCTGCTCGCGAGTGCCGCACGGCCACCACGCGCGCCTGGCGCGCGTGACACCACCCCCGAGTGTCAGGAGGAGCGGACCCTCTCCGCGATCCATTCCCCCACCGCCCGAGTGCCCAGCTTGCCGCCCACATCTGGGGTGCCAATTCCTTGGGCAATTGCCGCGCGCACGGCGCTCTCCACCGCTGAAGATGCCTCGCTGAAGTCGAGATCGGAGAGCATCATCGCGATCGTGAGGATCGCTGCCATCGGATTGGCGACATCCTTGCCAGCCAACGGCGGCGCACTCCCGTGAACCGGCTCGTACATGGTCACCACGCCGGGATTACGATTGGCGCTCGGTGCGAGCCCCAGCCCGCCCACGAGCACTGAAGCGAGGTCGGAGAGGATGTCGCCGAAGAGATTGCCAGTGACGATCACCTGGAAGGATTCGGGAGTCCGCACCAGGTCCATGGCCATCGCATCTATGTAGCGGGTGCCACGCTCGATGCCGGCGTACTCGCGCCCGATATCGTCGAACACCGTTCGCCAGAGGTGATGCGCGGCGATCGCGTTGGCCTTGTCGGCCATGGTCACGGAGGTCTTCCCATTCGCTGCGGCCCACTCGAAGGCGTAGCGGATGATCCGCTCCACGCCCTTGCGGGTGTTGAGCTCCTCGGCGATGGCGATCTCGTCGGGCGTCCCTTCCTTGAAACGTCCGCCCACCGAGACGTAGAGACCCTCGGTGTTCTCGCGGAAGATCACGAGGTCGAGATCGGCGGGCTCCTTTCCCTTGAGCGGCGTGAGTCGCGCGTCCATCAGCCGAGCGGGCCGCTCGTTCACGTAGAGATCGAGCTGGAAGCGCATCCCGAGGAGGATGTCGCGTGCGTGCTCGTTCCCCGGTACGCGCGGGTCGCCGAGCGCGCCCACGAGGATCGCGTCGAAGTCGCGCCCCAGCCGCTTCATCTCCATCGGCGGAATCGTCTCGCCAGTGCTCAGATAGTGCTCCGCCCCGTAGGGGAGCATCTCCACCTGGATCCCGGGATGAAAGCGATCTTCCACCGCTCGCAGCACGCCGAGCGCCTCGCGTACCACCTCCGGGCCGATGCCGTCGCCGGCGATCACGGCGAGCATCGGGCTCAAGGCATGGCTCCGTCGGGAAGAGCGTGCCCGCTCGTGTCACGCGAACTGCTGTCCGCGCGGACGCTGTCGGGAACGGTGGAGCCGGGATGCGCGAGCGCATAGACGTAGCCGGCGGTGAGCGCGATCTCGCGCTCGCTGAGCATCGCCGAGTAGGCAGGCATCGCCACCGATGCCGCCTTGGGAACCGCCACTCCGTGAGCGATCACATCGCGAATGGCGGCGAGAGAGCCGTTCCCCGCCAGCCACTCACTGTCGGTGAGCGAGGGCCCCAGCCGCGGCGTGCCCTGGCCGCGTTCACCGTGGCAGGTGAAGCAGCGTCCCTTGCCGTGGAAGAGTCGATCTCCCGCCGCGCTGTCGGCGATCGCAATGACGCTCGGCTCCGCCGGGTACAGAGCCGCGGTAGCGGAATCTGTTCCGGTGGAATCGGCGCTCGAGTCGGCGAGGGTCGTGCTGTCCGGAGTGGGCGTCGTGTCGAGCATGGGCATCACCGCGGCCGTGTCTATCGGCAGCGCGCCGCCGTTCTTCACTTCCGTATGGCACGCGCCGAGGAGAACCGTGACCGAGATGCCCGCTGGAATCAGTAAGCCGCGGGCGCCCCTCACGAAGTGGCCACCCCTCTCCCGCAGGTGATGCAGTACTTCCAGTCGATCTCGAGCTCGGTTCCGCACGCCGGGCAGCGCTGGATCGTGAGGTTCTGCCCGCAGTGCGGGCAGAACTTCGCCGACCGCCCCTCGGGGAGTGCGCCGGCGCAGTAGCGGCAGCTTTCACCGTCCCCGTTGGCGGCACTCGCAGCACTTGCACTGCTGGCAGCCCGCGTAGCCGTCGCCGTGCGCGGCGCCTGAGTGGCGGCCTGCGTAGCTGCGCGCGAGCGATCGCCGCCGTCATTCCACGATACCGGCGGTGGAGGAGGCGGCACGGGTGTACCGCGCGGCTCGCCGGCAGCGCGCAGCTCCGACGCGTCACCGCCCATCTCCTGCCAGCGCTTCTGCGCGTTGGGGCCGAGCGCCACGCGCGAAGCAGCGAAGTCTCGGAAGATGGCCGTGTTGGGATTCGGCGAGGCGAGCTCGCTTCTCATTGCCTCGGCGAGCGCGTCGTCGGCGACGAGGTAGCCGCGCTCGCCCGAGAGGAGCCGGCAGAGCGCTACCTGGTAATCCTCATTGGTGTCTATACGGAGCTCGCGCCGGTGATGCCGGTAGGGGATGAGGTTCTGGTAGATCTCCGCTACCTCGAAGGGCTGGTTGAGGTACTGCGGATACGTGCTGCTCATCACCTGGAGGAGCGAGCGGAACATGCGATCGAGGTCGTCCATGGGTGGGTCCGCGAAAGGAATCCGTCGCGGCGCGCAACCCGACAGCGTGAACGCTGGCCGGCGCGCCGCAGCCGCCTCGTAATTTGGGGCTCGGGCGCACCGGATGCGCAAGGTCCGACTCTCACTACGCCACGCCGGGCGCGGTGCCCGGCGTGCGGCTCAGCTCACGGCCTGTGCGGTACGTCCGGCCTGGGTGGCTGGCTGCTCGTCCGCGGCCAGGCGCGG